>JBBSFW010000322.1:0-3870 GCA_038254805.1 Terriglobales bacterium | reverse complement strand
ACCGGTTTCATAGAAGTGTTAGCCATGGCTGCGACTCGTTTCTCACCTTTCCCTCCCGGCGGCTGGGCCTTGTTCGCGGCGTGCAAACACGTGAGATCGCGTCCTTACGCCATCGCCGAAGAAGGACGAACGTGACCGCACCCACTCGTTTCCTGCAAGACATAATCCGGCAACCTGCCGAAATGCAGCGGACGATCCACTATCTTCTGGGATCGGGGAAGCATGCACTTCAGCAGGCCAGTGCTTTGATCCGGTCGGCTCGCGACGTCTTCATCACCGGCATCGGAGCCAGCTGGAATGCGGCGCTCAGCGCAGGCACTCTGTTTCATCTCGGCGGCCGCCCGGTTTACATGCAAGAAGCCGGCGAGTTGCTACATTTCACGGCCATTCCACGTGGGTCTGTCCTTATCACCATCTCCCGAACCGGCCGTAGCATTGAGATTGTTCAGCTACTTACCAAGGCAGCGGCAAGCGGCGCGAACATCATCGGCATCACCAATTCTGCGGACAGTCCTCTTGCCCGCGACTCGGCAGTGGCCATGGTGATCCCGGCTATGCTTGACCACGCTATTTCAGTAAATGCCTATTCCACCCTTTTGATTGCAGCCAGTGCATTGTCCAGTTTGGCTACATCCAGTTTAGCTACGAACAGCTTAGCTGCGTCGAGCTCGGTTACGAGCAGCTTTGCTTCTGTTGCGACTTCGTTACTTCACACCATTGGCGAAACCGGAAAATGCCTGGAGGTCTGGAAGGAGCAGTTGGAGGAGTCCAACTGGCTTGCTGACCGTGAGACGTATTATTTTCTCGCCCGTGGCGGCAGTCTAGGAACTTGCCACGAAGCACGCTTGTTGTGGGAAGAAGGCGTGAAGATGCACGCTACCGCAATGAGCACTAGCAGCTTTCGTCACGGTCCGCAGGAGATTGTCAGGCCTGGAATGCGGTTTTGCCTGTGGATTGATCAAGCCCGGATGCGGGATCAGGATTTATCCGTGGCCAATGACCTCAGGGAATTGGGCGCATCGGTAATGCTCATCGGTGAGGACCTTCCGCGAAATGCGGGCGATCTGGTGTGCCAATTGCCAACCTCTCCTCCGCACTGGCAGTTCGTGGTTGATATCCTACCGGTTCAGCTTGCGGCGGAACGCTTGTCGAGACTGTCTGGCGTGGACTGTGACTCATTTCGGATTTGCTCTTATGTAGTCGAAGATGAGCATGGCCTGCTGCGGAAGAAAGCCGAGGCATCCCCGAATGCAGACTGACCGTTGGCACTTGCCGGTCTGGCTTTGGTACGCACTGCTGGGCATTTTCTTGTGGGGCTTGTGGGGATTTCTATCCAAAATCGGGTCGGAAGCAGCCAGCCCGTTACAGATGCAGATCTTGTTCATCTTAGGCATGCTGCCGGTAGCGATTGGTATGCTGGTTCAAATGCGGTGGAAGCTGGATCGCAACCGAGGCGGCGTTACTTATGGAATTTTGAGCGGCGTGGCTACCGGATTGGGGACTCTCGGATACTATGCCGCTCTTCGCGAACAAAATGCTTCCGTCGTCGCTCCAGTTACCGGGCTGTTTCCCGTACTCACGGTGATGCTGGCGTTCGTCGTGTTGCGGGAGCGGTTGAACAAGGTGCAAATGGGGGGCATGCTTCTCGCCCTGGCGTCCATCGTGATCCTTTCGATTTGAGGAACTCGTGATGCACTGGATGGCATATGCCGGCGTCGCTATTGTGCTGTGGGGCGTCAATGGTTTGTTCATGAAGCTGGGAACCAACCGGGTTTCGGCTCGCTCCATGGTCATCTGGGTCACCGCCGGGTGTGTTGTTTTGCTTTCCTTGTTGTGGAGTCAAACTGCGCTAGCCGGGCTCAGCAACCGCGTGCTGTTCGTCGGGCTGATTGCCGGGACGATCAACGGCCTTGGAAACTGGGCAGTGTTTGCGTGCCTCGAGAAAGGCGCGAAGGCCAGCGTTGCAATTCCGCTTACAGCTTTGTATCCGCTGTGTACCGTGGTCCTGGCGACAGTATTCCTCAGGGAACGGCCGACGGCACTGCAATGGATCGGCATCGCGCTGGCGGTGGCGGGAGGCGCGTTGTTGTCCTATGAGCCTGCCGTTGCGGCGACGTCGAGGGAGGAGCAACCTTATTGCGTGCCGTGACGGTCGGAATTATCGGGGCGGGCAATGTAATCTCCGCCTACTTTCAGGTTCTGGATCGCTTACTTTCCCGCGGTCTGGCACAAATGGGGCCGGTCTGTGCTCGACGGCGGGAAACCTGGCAAGACCTGCAAGCTCGTCGTCCCGGTATCAGGCTGGTTGTGGACCCCGCCGAAATATTGCGCTCGGACGCGGATGTCGTGCTCATCATCACTTCTCCGGAAAGTCATTCAGCGCTTGTCCGACTGGCCCTGGAGCACGGGAAGCACGTTGTAGTGGAGAAGCCGGCGGCGGCAACGCGCTGTGAAGCCCAACGACTTGCCGAACTCGCGCAGGAGCGCGGTTTGCATTTGATGTGCGCACCCTTCGTGCAGCTCGCACCGACGTTTCGTGCGCTTTGGGGGCGCATCCGCGACGGCGCAATCGGCAGAGTGCACTCCGCCCGCGCCCTGTATGGTAACGCAGGTTCCACATGGGCTCGGTGGTATCACGATGGCAGCATTGGCGCGCTGGCCGAAGTTGGAATTTACAACCTCAAGAGTCTGACTGCGGTTCTCGGACCGGTCGTTGAAGTTCAGGCTGCTGAAACTCTTGCAGTCGCCCAAAGGGCGATTGGTGGTGAGACCGTGGAAACGGCGGGCGCCGATGTATCGCACGTTCTCTTAAAGCATCAGGATGGTGCATTGTCATCGCTGGTCTCCAGTCATTGCATTCAGCGCTACCGGCGTCCCGCTCTCGAGTTCTATGGCACCGAAGGCACCGCCAACCTGCTTGGGGACGATTGGGACCCGCGAGGCTTTGAGATCTGGCGAAACAGCGCGGGATGCTGGGAAGAGTTTGAGCCGCTCGATCCCACTTGGCTGTGGGCAAACGGCCTGGCAGAGATGGTGAATGCATTGCGAGAAGATCGCCAGCCCCTTCACAGCCTCGAGCACGACATTCACTTGCTGGAAGTCATAGAAGCCAGCACGGAGGCCGCGAGGGAGAAACGGGCCATCGCGGTGCAATCACGCTTTCGCCCGCTCGATCTTCGGCTGCAGGAGCGGCAGGACCGTTATCACCTTCACGATCACACCCGGCCCGCAGATGAACAATAAGCAACAACTCGGGGCAATCGGATTGGACATCGGAGGCACGAAGATCGCGGCCGGCGTGCTGCTGTGGCCGTCCGGCAGAATTCTCCGGCGAACCATTATCCCTACCAATCCCACCCGAAGTGGCGAGGCGGTTCTAACTGATACTCAGGATCTTGCCGCGCAACTGTACGACTGGGCGCAAGCGGAAGGAATCGAAGTGGCCGGCATCGGCGCCGGGGTCGCAGAGCTGGTGGACTGTGACGGCAATGTGACCAGCAGTTGCACGATTAAGTGGCGCGACCTGCCGGTTCAGGAGAGGTTGTCTAAGATCGCGCCCGCGCAAGTGGAATCCGACGTTCGCGCGGCAGCTGTGGCTGAGGCCATTTTCGGCGCGGGCCGGGGGCATCGCCTGTTTGCCTATATCACCGTGGGTACTGGGATCAGTTCTTGTTTGGTGCGGGACGGCCTGCCGTTCAAGGGTGCAAAGGGCAATGCAATCACGCTGTCGAGCAGTCCACTAAGCACGGCGTGTACCCATTGTGGAGCGAAGCTGCGTCCGGTGCTGGAGGAATTTGCCTCAGGTCCCGCCATCGCGGCGCGTTTCGCACAAGCTAAGAAGGCAAAGAACGGAGAGTCTGCGAAAACCTT
>JBBSFW010000321.1:0-3874 GCA_038254805.1 Terriglobales bacterium | reverse complement strand
GAGATGGTGATGCCGGGGGACAACGTGGGCCTGGAGATTGAGTTGATTACCCCGGTGGCGATGGACAAGGGCTTGCGGTTTGCGATTCGCGAAGGCGGACGCACGGTAGGCGCCGGAACCGTGACTGAGATTCTGTCGTAAATCACTGGGATAGACTAGGAGCATTCATGCGCGAAATCATTACGTTTCAATGTACGGACTGCAAGCGGAAGAACTACACCAATACCAAGAACAAGAAGCTGACCACCGAGCGTTTGGAATTCAAGAAATTCTGCCCGTTCTGCCGCAAGCACCAGCCGCATCGCGAAATCAAGTAGATTATAAGTAGAGGGGCATAGGCTAACGGTAAACCAGCGGTCTCCAAAACCGCCTTTGGGGGTTCGAATCCCTCTGCCCCTGCCAAGACCTTTTCAGGAAGAGATCAAAAGATAAATGGCATTAGCGCAAGCAGACCACGACGATCAGGGCAGCTTTATCCAACGGGCCACCGCTTGGCCCGCACAGACTAAAAGCTACTTCGAAGAGCTTCAGCTCGAAATGCGCCGCGTCACCTGGCCCAATTGGAAGCAGGTTCGTGCTACCACTACCATTGTGATCGTCTCTGTCTTTGCCTTTGCCGCTTACTTCGCAGTGGTCGACCAACTTGTCAGCGCCGGTATTACGAAGCTGTTTAACGCTTTCACCCGCTAGAAAGGACGGCGAAGATGGAGGAAAACATGACTGTTCCCGACGAGATCGAAACTTTTCCCGAAGCGACCGAAGAGACCGAAGCGCCAGCTCACGCTACAGAACCTCAGACCGAAACTGTGGAAGCCCCTCCCGAAAGCCAGCCGGCTGATTCAAATAAGAACTGGTACATCATTCATACTTACTCGGGATTTGAACAAAAAGTAGCCGACTCGCTGCGCAGCCGTGCCCAGGCGTTCGGATTCGCGGACAAGATCGGGCAGCTTCTGATTCCAACCGAGGAAGTGGTCGAATCGCGCGCCGGCAAAAAGGTCACCAGCAAACGCCTGCTTTATCCCGGCTACGTTCTGGTGGAAATGGAGATGAACGACCAGCTCTGGCACGAGGTGAAGAATACCCCTCGCGTAACGGGCTTCGTCGGAGGCGGCAACAGCCCTGTGCCGTTAACTGCGGACGAAGTGAATCAGGTTTTATACCGGCAGGCCACGGCCGCCGAGAGGCCGCGTCCAAAGCTGAACTTCCAGAAGGGCGAGACGGTACGAATCAACGAGGGGCCGTTCGCCAACTTTACGGGCAAAGTGGATGAGGTCAATCCAGAGCGCAACACCGTACGAGTACTCGTGACGATATTCGGTCGAGCGACACCCGTCGAACTCGACTTCCTGCAAGTGGAGAAGAACGACTAAATGGCAAAAAAGATAACCGCACAAGTGAAGCTGCAGATCCCCGCTGGCAAGGCAACGCCAGCCCCGCCCGTCGGAACCGCACTCGGCCCGCAGGGTGTCAACATCATGGAGTTCTGTAAAGCGTTCAACGCCAAGACCTCCGCCAAAGATCAGGAAGGTCTCATCATCCCGGTGGTTATCACCATCTTCTCCGACCGCTCCTTTACGTTCATCACCAAGACTCCGCCGGTTCCCGTGCTGATCAAACGCGCTGTCAGTATCGCCAAGGGATCGGCCGAGCCGAACAAGAATAAAGTAGGCAAGATCACCGAACAGCAGGTCCTCGAGATCGCAAAGATCAAGATGCCGGATTTGAACTGTTTCGATGTCGATGCCGCCGTGCGTAGCGTTAAGGGTACCGCGCGCAGCATGGGCGTGGACATCGGCTAGCCAACCTCCGGTGGCCTGCCAGGTTCGACGCTTAAGTGCGTCCGAGGGCCGCCAACACCTGGGCGCACTAGCGGAAGTTCTGGCCGACTGCGTGGCGGGCGGTGCCTCAGTCAGCTTCATGGCGCCGTTCTCAAGAGCGGATGCCGAACTCTTTTTCGAATCCGTCCTCCACGAAGTAGAAGCCGCCAAACGCATCCTGTTGGCGGCGTTCATGGGCGCCGAATTAGTCGGCACTGTTCAGATTCTGACCGCAACCCCTCCCAACCAGCCGCATCGGGCGGATTTGGCGAAGTTGCTCGTCTTGCGATCGGCCCGTGGGAGCGGCGTGGCCACCCTCCTTATGGAACACGCCGAAGAGACCGCCCGGCTCGCAGGCAAAACTCTCCTGGTGCTCGATACCGTCACTGGACAAAGTGCCGAGAGGTTATATATACGCCTGGGCTGGACCAGAGTGGGAGTGATTCCCAACTACGCCATGTTTCCGGACGGAACCTGGTGCGATACGACGGTCTTCTATAAGCGGCTCGGCCCAACCTAAGTCCAGATCAGCTCGATTGCCCGCTACGCGAGCCCTGCATCTTAGCGTAGACGTGAGTGAACTCCGCCCCAAATAAAAAGATTTGTTTGTAGTCCGAAGAGAAGACGGGACGCCAAAACACAAGCTCTTCCAGCGGCTCACACAAAACCGAGGGTATCCTTCGCTACGGGAGCATCTTGGGTCCGTCACATCCATCATGAAACTGAGCAATGACTATCCAGACTTCATCAACAAACTAGACCGTCTGCATCCAATGATATGGCCAACTGCCATTGGACTATGGAATCGCGAGAGACGACGGCAAAGGGCTTTAACTGACAGTGACCTTGCCCCAACGGGCCTGAGCTGCTTTCTTTGCGATAGCCGAACGTTTTTGGGGCGATAATGCAGCCGCACGCGCCGCCCCGCCCTTGGCGCCGCCAAGCTTCCCCAATGCGACCGCTGCCGGGTTCTTGCCTTTGTGCGGACCGTCCAGCGGTGAACCATCCAGCTTCTCGCCGATGGCCTGCTCGACTACGCGCCGCGCTACCGTGGCGAAGTCGTGATCCTTGCTTGAACGGCTAGGCATGATATGATTGTCGCACAGAGGAGATTCAGAGATGATTCCTGTGAGCAAGTTTCACTTGGGCTCGGACGTTAGAGAGGCCATAACCAAAGCGAAAGATGACTGGAGGAGGCACAGACTACAACCCTTTGAAGGACGCGAACTACTGAACTATCAAGTAGGAAAACGAGGTGCCAAGTTTTTCAAAGCATACGTAGGTCACGCCAGAAGTGGCGATCTTTTGGGCAAAGCTGGAAGTCGTCGGCTCGTACTGTTAGAACAGTCTGGACAGATCACGGAGATGTACTTTTCCGACGACGAATACCGTATCGGATCGTGGAGCAGAATCACAGATTTCTGATTCTGAAACTGACCCACTACCGATTTGCGCCGAGTAATACACCCCGACCAGCAGCGCCACCAGCGATCCGGCCGCCCCATATGCCGATCCTACGCTCGCTTTCCCTAGGTACAGCCCAAGGAGCATCACCTTGCGGCTACGATAACCTTTGCGCAGCCACCCCAATAGCATGGGTTTGGGTTAAGTTTAAAATTGCGAGCGCGAGACGACCTTGGTGAAATTACGCCAGCACTTGTTTCAGGCCTGGATAATCACCCCACGGGGTAGCTAAGACACCGTAGAACTTGACCCTGATGTTTTTCCCTGGAGAAGAGTCATAGGCATCCTTGAGCAGTTTGTAAGCTTGACCCGAATTCGAAACGAAGTCTGGAGCATAAGCGGTTCCAACTAAAACACAACCCTGAATGTCGCGCGGGTAGTTACCAATATGAATTTGCACGCCGGTGCGGGGGCCAGGTACCCCATTCAGTTGAATCCTCCAACCATCGGCCTTATCGTGCCTAATATTCCCGCTGTATTGTCCAGGCGGAACGCAGCTTCTTTTATTTCCGTTCACTGTTGTCCAAATTAGCGGCAACCCGCCAACTCGGGCATTGATTCCACAAGGGTAAGCCAATTTCTCGCCGAAT
>JBBSFW010000320.1:0-3883 GCA_038254805.1 Terriglobales bacterium | reverse complement strand
GTGTGCCTTTCATTTTCGAAGGATGTTAGATAACATAGTCGAAACGGGCATAGGCCTCCGGATTATTCCGCACGTGCTCAAGGGTTGCTGCCAAGCCCGTTTGCAGATCGACCTGCGGTTTCCAATCCAGCAGCGAAAGCGCTTTCGTGTTATCGCTGAGCAAACGTTGAACCTCGCTGCCGGCCGGACGCACGCGTTCCACGTCTTGCTCCACCTCGAGAGTGCGATCCAGCAAACGACCAACGCGCTCTACTAACTCGCGCACGGAATAACCTTGGCCGACGCCGAGGTTGACAAGTTCCCCCAAGGCATTTTCGGAACGGGCGGCAGCGATGAAACCCGCGGCGGTGTCGGTCACGTAGGTCAGGTCGCGGACAGGGTCGAGATTCCCGAGTTTCAACGGCTTTCCGGCGAGAGCCTGCGTGATGATCGTGGGAATGACAGCCCGCTGGCTCTGGCGTGGACCGTAGGTGTTAAAGGGTCGCACGATCGTCACGGGCGTGCCGAAACTCAGCCAATAACTCTCGGCGAGTTTGTCTGCTCCCGCTTTGGTCGCGGAGTAGGGCGATTGCGCGACGACAGGATGCTTTTCATCGATCGGAATGTATTGCGCGGAACCGTAGGTCTCACTCGTCGAAGTGTGAATCAGGCGCGCGACCGAGTGATCGCGGCAGGCGTCGAGCACGTTCAAGGTGCCGGTGATGTTGGTCTGCACGTACGAGGCTGGGGCGACGTAGGAATAAGGAATGCCGATGAGCGCCGCGAGATGAAAGACCCACTCAGACCCGGCGACAGCTTGAGCAACCGAACGGGAATCTCCAATGTCGCCCGGGACGATTTCTAAATCTTGCAGGACGTCGGCTGGAAGATGATCAAAATTCGACCAGCGACCCGCCGAATTGTAGTGTACAAAAGCGCGCACTTGAAAGCCCTTACGCACGAGCATTTCCGTAAGATGACTTCCGATAAAGCCGGCGGCACCCGTGACTAAGACCCGTTTTAACATTACTTTTACCTTGGGCTTGCTCGATCTTTACTACCGCCCGAGCGACCCGTCCACGGGCATCCCGCTAATCCGGTTGGTGACCCGCTGGATACCGCACATCTTCCTGATCTTGTGTTTCCATTCCGATGGTAACACCCAAACCCAATAGCAGGCTGCCAGCGTGATGCTGCCGAGCATTCCGCCGACCGCTAACGCGGCAATTGGCTGCGTAGCAAAGATGAGTCTCCCCGCAAGCAGACAAGCACCGAAAGGAATCGCGCAAAGGATGGGTCCCATCCAGACCTCTTTGAGAAAGCTTCGCAGCGGAATCTGAAGCCGACGGCAGGTGTAGATCGGAAGATAAACCCCATGAATCAATGTCCACGGAACACCCATTGCCAGAGCGATCGAATTCAGTCCGCCTCCGTAGTGGAACGCCGCGCAAGTGAATCCAATCGCACAAAAGGCTGCAAGTATGGAGAAGAAGCCGGGCCTCCCGTGGAGGTTTAATCCCAGCAGGAGATTGTTGAGAGGTTGATAGACGAACTCCGCTGTGAAACCCAGCGTTAGAAGAAGCATCAACGATTCGTCGGCATAATGGCTTCCCATCCAGAGTTTGAGCAGAGGTCCGCCATCAAGGGCGAGGAATATCATCACCGGAAGCGACATGTAGATTCCGGATCGAGTGGATTCCTGCACGAAACGCTGAAGTGTGATCGAGTTGCCCTCCGCCGAGCGAGCAGCGGCCGCCGGCGCCAGCATAAAGGCATACTTCTGCGGGAAGACCGCCGCCTGTCGAATGAGGGAGCGCGGACGAGTAAAAAGAGCCAGCACCGCGGGACCGAAGTGCCCCGCGATCAGAACGCTCACGGTTTGAATCATTAGGACACCACTCACTTGCCCCATAAACATCCTGCTGCCGAAGCCTAGCATTTTCCGCATTGTCGTCCGGCTAACATTTCTAAATCTGATGCTTAAACCCGGACAGGCACGATATGCGATGACGGCGCGGACGATGCGTCCCAAGACTTCGCCCGTCAAATGCACCGCGGCGAGTGCAACAATCCCAAAACCCGCTTTTAACACCCAGCACATCCCGATTGCGTTGAATAGATTGGTGCATGCGTAAACCGTGTGATGCGCAGCCCAGCGATGGCACCCAGTTAAGACTCCGGTATAGATGGCTCCGGAAAAAGAGAAGGCGACGCTGCAGCCGAGCAGGAGAACGACCCATTTCGCATCGGTTATTAGGGCAGCCGGCTGGGCGTGCAAATAATACGGCAAGGCCAGGACGATGCCCCCGGTCAAAGCGAGAACCACGATTCCAACTACCCGCTGCACGATCGCCACGGAACTCACTACCTGGTTCACGCTTTTAATATCTCCCTCGACTAGATACAACGCCACGTGCCGGTTCACAGACGAACCGATACCAGCCTCCAGTAGAGTTAAGTAGCTGACGAGAGACCAAGCCAGATCCCAAATGCCCAGAGTGGCTCGTCCCAGACCATGGTCGATCCAGCGGGGGATAATGAATCCAGCGGCAATCAGGATGATCTGTGCCACCCAACTGACAGCGACGCCGCCAGCAATCTGGCCCTGGCTGTTTGATGTTCCTTTGGAGGCGGCCATTTACTGAGTTTCTAGCTGGAGGCGGCGAATTGGCCTGTGACACGCCATGGCCGTCAATACCAGATTCGTCGTAAGTAATATCGGCGCAAAATGTTTACTTCGTAGATGGGCTGCGTCCTCGACAGTCCACCCTTCTGATTTCAGATGAAAGTACATGCTAACCTAAAGGAGAGTAAGGATATTGTGCCGGTGGCGGTTGAGTAGCAACCCAAACCAGCCCTTCTTCCGATTCAAGCTCATCCTCATCGAAGAGCGGAGTGCCCAGCACAAACGAGCGCTCCCTCTGAACATAGGTCCTCAACATGACGCCAACCGCCGCCCACATTCCCACAACGCTCTCGCGCGGATAAAATGTCTGCGCCCCCATAGCCGCAAAACACAGAGCAAGCAGCAGCGCGAGCGCGACCCCGCCGGCTGCTTCGAAAATCTTATCCCTGCGATCGATGAAGAGACTGGCGGACCTGCGAAGGAGCATCCAAAACAACGGCATGACAAGAAAGAAACCGACAACGCCGTCATCGAGGAGCAGCTCGAGATACGCATTGTGCGGATGCGCGAAATCATCCTGCAGCTCTGCCTTCGCCCAGTCGGCAAGACCAGTCCTCACCATCCCGAGCCGGCCGTAACCGATCAGGGGTCTCTGCATTATCTTCTCGATGACGTAAGGCCAGATGTTAGTCCGGCCTGCAGTGATCTCGGACGAGTCCGTTTGCTCGATGAATGATCCCTGGCGCCCGCCAAAGCCTTCAAGCATTCTTTGTCTTACGCCAGGCAGTAACAGCACGACACAGACGGCTCCGATTGGGATGAATGGAAGAGCCTTCCGCCACCGGAGAAGGCACAAAGTCAGCCCAATCAATCCCCATGTGACGTAGCCCGTTCGACCGCCGGTCATAGCCTGTGCGAGGACAACAAAAGCCGCCGCGGCCCAAAGCGACCGGCGATATACTTTTCTCTCGAAAAGAGCGGCAAAAGCGGCGAATGCCCAACTCGCTCCAGCGAGCATCATCGACATGTCGACCCGATTGTACCCGGTGGTGGCGCTGATGGTTTTTGCGGCCCTACCCGTTAGCGCCTCGCCGGACATACTCAAGTTTAATCCCATATATTTGACCACCTGCAGGGCCAACAAGAAATACATCGCCACAATCGCCGCCAGCGCCCAGACCAGATTCTCTCGGGTGTGACAGCCGTCGTAGAAGAGAAAGCAGGGAACAAGGTATCTCACGGGATTGATTAAATAGTCGATCACAATCGCCGTGCGGC
>JBBSFW010000319.1:0-3911 GCA_038254805.1 Terriglobales bacterium | reverse complement strand
GCTTCAGTAGCGAGCGCATGGTCGAATTGGTAGAGCAGTTGTATTTGGAGAAGCTTCCACCTGAAAGGCTCAACGCGGCGCCCGCAAAGCCGACTTCCAATACTTATCGGAAGCTCTCACGTGCCCGGCCCAGCTAGTCCATGCCTTCCTCTAGTTCTTCATCGAACACTCGGACTGCGTTGAGTATCGGGATACCTCCGGCCGGACCGCACCAACTCGGACCCGAAGCACACGTTGCCTTGCTGGAAAACACCATCTGCGTCGCCGTCGTTACTTCTTGCCAAAACGCATTCGAGTCTAGGCTGCGGGGAATAGTGCTTACGGGCAGCATGGCTCGCCATGAGGCGACTTTTGTTTGGAACTTCAACCATTGGAAGGTCCTGGGCGACGCGGAGTTCTTCCTTATCTTCGACGACGGCGGGTCGCTGCCGCCCGTGGCGCTGGTGGAGGCCATCCGGGAGGAAGCGAAACATCGCTCGCTCGAACACGGTATGGATTGTCGCATTGATTTGAGCCCCGTTCATACGAAATACTTGACCGGGTTGCAACCGCACATCCTGGCCTATGAGCTAAGACATTGCGGGCAGGTGGTCTGGGGCGATCCCGGGCTTCTGGCACTCATTACGCCTTTTTCCGCTTCGGAGATCTTATTGGAGGACGCTTGGCGGTTGTTGTCGAACCGCATGATTGAATACCTGGACACGGCAGCCGAACTGTCCCAGGCATCTCCCTCGCACGAATCCGATGTCTTTTATCGGACGGTCAAGCTGTATTTGGATATGGCAACCTCGTTCCTCCTTTTTGCGGGGCGGTACCAGCCTACATACGGAGCTCGCGCGGAACAATTGCGCTACCTTGCCATTGAGATGCCCTCAGCGAATGCTGCTCCGTTTCCCTTAGCCGATCTGGCAGATCGAGTTGATTTTTGTACCCGTTTTAAGCTGCAAGAACCCGGTTACAGCGACATACAGAGCAGCGGCTTAGCAGGGAAGGAGGCCATTTCTTTCGTAACAGATGCCCTCGGATACGCGCACAGGCTGTGGCATTGGGAATTGTGCCAGTTGACCGGGTTGGGAGAAACGGTCAGCGATTCCGAGTTGATGTCGGAATGGATGCGCCGACAGCCCAAACTCTTACGGTTCCGCGGCTGGGCTCGCGTAGTCCGGGATGCGGGGTGGCTCCGGAGTTGGCGGGAGTGGCCTCGCTGGGCGACACTGGCGCTCCGAGCTTCACCTCGGCATTGGGTCTATGCGGCGGGTGCAGAGATTTTCTTTCGGCAACCGGTATTGACAGCATTGCGGATCTCTGCGGAGCCGGACCGTTTTGATGTTGCTTCAGTGTGCCGTTGGTTACCTTTCCCACCCACCGAATCCGACCCGGTATGGACACGAGCGGCAGCCGCTGTTTGTTCAAATTATAAGCGCTTTGTCGCGGTCACGCGCACCTGATGGACGGGATCTGCGACCTCCTAGCATGAGCAGATGATGATCGAAGGCGAGAGCTTTCTGGTTTTGGGCGAAGGTTGGGGGCATTACCCCAGCACCACGGAACATCTTTTGCGGCGCCTGGTGCCACGCAATAAGTTCCTCTGGGTGGATGCCATTGGGTGCAGCGCTCCGGAGTGGAACCTGTACAGCCTTCAACGTGCCTGGGGAAAGGTGGTCGAGTGGGCCGCGCCGAACGGCCGTTCTCACGGCACCGATGGAGTCGCTGTCTATTCGCCGCCTGTTTTGCCATTGCGTCCTATCTCCCCTGTGCGTAGCTGGAATCGCTCGGTAACGGTTCGCGGCATAACCCGCCGCATGAGGGAGCTCGACATTGTAGAACCGATCCTCTTCACAACGAGTCCAATCGCAGCCGAGGTGATGCGGGACATCTCCGTAAAACTAATTGTCTATTACATCCTCGATCACTATGAGGAGATGCCCAACCATTACAGGGCGTATGTGCGAGACCTCGAAGCGCAGATGATGGAACGTGCGGACATCGTGTTTGCTACTTCGCAGCCGCTTGTGGAGAAGAAATCGAGACTTGGCCACCCGGTGATCCTTCTGCCGCAGGGAGTGGATTTTGAACACTTCCATGCTCCCGTGCGAGACGGCACTCCAGCGCCGGATGACCTTCAAAACATCCCAGGACCACGGATTCTTTTCATGGGGCTGCTCGCCCCTTGGGTTGATGTTGACCTGCTTTTAAAGGTGGCCAGAGCCTATCCCAAAGCTTCTCTTGTTCTAATCGGGCCGGCGCGGACGGATGTGGAAGAGCTACGGAAGGAGCCCAACACATTCTTCCTGGGGCAGCGCGCCTATGGCGATCTTCCGCGTTATCTGGCCCATTGCGATGCCGGCCTGATCCCGTTCCGTGAGAACACACTGACTCATTACGTCAACCCATTGAAGCTCTTGGAGTATATGGCAGCAGGTCTGCCGGTGATATCGACTGCGTTGCCGCATCTCGCCGCCTTTGCAGATCTAGTGTATTTCGGCCGCACGCCGGAGGAATTTGTGGACCAGGTCGGCCGCGCACTAGCCGAGGTCTCCCCGCATCGCCGCTTACGCTGCGTTGCCGCTGCACAAGAGAATAGTTGGGACCGCCGCGCGGAACAGCTATCGGGATACCTGCAGAAATCGTTGCAAGCAGGTCTCGCCCAGCCACAACGAGTCTCACACGCGAGCCGATTATAGGCACAGGCCCCTACCAGGAATCCTCCCGCAATGCCTCTTGTCCTACTGCTCATTTTGATATTGCCACTAAAGAACCAGGCATTCTGGACGAGCTCGGGTGGTGACTTTACTGCGAGCAAGTACTTGGGAGCGATTTGCGCTCTCTATGCGGTGATTTACTTATTTACGGGCAACCGCATTCCCCATTATTTAGCGACTCGGCAAGCGCGCTGGTATCTGTTCTTCTTGCTACTGATATTCCTTTCATTTGCCGTGATGTCACGAACCACTTCAACGGCCTATAATCCCATTTTAGGTCCGATCTCACTACTGCTGTTGTGCTTCATCCTTTTAACTGTTGTCGACAGTTTGCAACGATTGCGCTGGGTACTGCTCACAATCGTCGGTTCTGTCGGCTGGGCTTCGCTGTACGTGATCCGGGAATGGGAGAAAAACCGGGGCTGGGAGACGGGATCCAGGGGAGAATGGGTCGTTGGCGATAGCAACCACTTCGCCGTGTCTGCAATTTGTGGTCTCGCGATCGCGTGGTACATGGCCCAGGAGCAAGGACGACCGGCTTGGGAGCGATGGTTTTGCCGGGGCTGTCTGATAATGGCGCTCATTGCGGTGGTCGTGGGAGCCTCCCGCGGCGGCCTGCTTGGCCTGTTGGCAGCCTCGCTTTTCGTCGCGTTGCGTTCCCGGAAGCGATTACGCAATGCCGTCGCTGTGCTCGTAGTGGTCCTCGGCTTCAATGTCGCATATCCGCACTCACCGCTCCGGCGGCTACTGCATCCGGATGTGAATGCTAAGGGATCCGAAACGGCTCATCGCGCTTCATGGGAGGCAGGGTTGAGGATGGTGCGTGCGCACCCAATTGCTGGCATCGGCATTGCGGCATTCAGGTCACAAATGCTCAAGTACGCGCCCACCTGGTACGACGACCGGCCATTCATGGCCCACAACGCATATATATCGGTGGGGGCAGAGATGGGGATACCGGGTTTAGTCGTTTTCCTGGCCGTCTTAATCACTACGTATCTCAGCCTGGAACGGACGCACCGAAAGAAGTCGGTGCCGCGAGTGATCACTCAAACAGCAGTTGCGTTACAAGCCGCGCTGCTGGGCTCGAGCATCTCCATTTTTTTCATCTCCGCTGAACACCATGAGTACCTGTGGCTTATCGTCTTCCTGTCAATGTGCCTGCCTCCCCTTGCCGCCCGGTTTGCAAGGAAACGTTCGAAAGCAGTC
>JBBSFW010000318.1:0-3929 GCA_038254805.1 Terriglobales bacterium | reverse complement strand
CATCGGGCCTTCGCGACTCTCCATGAGCCAAAGAACTCTCCCGATGGGGGGCTTCCTTACCTCGACGAAGGACGGCCAATCACCATGGAGTTTCTGAAAGAGCTGGGCCGCCAACTGGGGGCGAGTTTGCCGAAGGAGATCCTGCCCGCCAGCGTTCTCGTCCGAACTGTCGACATGCTGGTGTGGTGGACACCTGGCCAGAAGCGCCTGATGTTCTACGGGCATGCGAGTGACGGGCGGGCGTTGAACGGTAAGACTTTTCCAGTGCCTCCGCTCGTGTTCAAGGTCTCCGGATCGGACCTTTCCGTGCGTGCCCTGGCAAGCGCAGAGCGACCCTCTGCCAATACCAAACTGATGATCGCTCCGTTTTGGAATACCGATTCCAGAGGCACTGTTTGTCAGGGGAGCATGCGCGCGCCTGCGCGGTTGACCCTCGATGCGATCTCGCAATGGGAGAGGGCTTTTTTCGAAAGCGAGTTCACGCACGCAGGTCTCGGAGCGAAGCTCACGAAACACCCGCAAGGATTTCTGGGGTTGTGGAGCGAGCTTGCCGGCGGCAAGGAGTTTCCTTTCAGGTATCTCATTAATAGCGGCGAGACGCTTCAGGAATTCATCGATTCCGGGAGGAGTTGAATGCATACGATTTGCCCCAGTCTGCTCAAACGGCCCGTTCAAATCGTTGTGGTGGGCTGTGGAGGAACGGGTAGCACAATTGCTAGCGGGCTTCCGTACCTCCATCAGTCCATGCTGGCAACCGGACACCCTGGCGGACTTGATGTAACGCTGATCGATGGCGACCGCATTTCGGCCACCAACTGCGTGCGGCAACCGTTCTCGGAAACTGAGATCGGGTTGTTCAAGTCGGTGGTCCTTGTACGCCGCCTGAATCTGTTCTGGAATCTCGAGTGGAAAGCAGTTCCGAAACACCTGGACCGCTCGACTAGCCTACCGCACTCCATCGATTTCATCATCGGTTGCGTGGACTCGCGCGGTGCTCGGGCCGTGATCAACGAAGTGATTGGGCAGCGCTGGACCGACGTGCGATATTGGCTCGACATCGGCAATAATGCGGAGTCCGGCCAGTTCGTTCTCGGGCAGCCGCTGAATGGTCGAAACCGGAGGAAGGCCCACCGCTTGCGGACGATCGCTGAACTATTTCCGGAGATCGTGGATGCGTCTCTCGACGATAATTCACAACCGAGCTGCAGCGCGGCCGAAGCGCTCGATCGCCAGCATCCGTTCATTAACCAGACTCTTGCTAACCATGCTTTAGCTCTGCTGAGCCGGTTGTTCCGTTGCGGCAGCATCAGTTACCACGGAGGATTTCTTAGTTTATCGTCTGGCTCAAGTCTCGGTTTGCGGGCTGAGCCCGGCTTGTGGAAGAGCATGACCGCGCGTAATCGCAAGAAGCTTCCTCCACAAATTAACCCACAACCAGAGATTCAGTATTGAGCTATCCCGCCCCCTGAGACTTCTGATCAGTAGCACCCTCTGAAATCCCCAATAAATCTCGATCTCGACCGCACTTGTGTGCGACCTGTGTGCCCGTTTTCCGGGCAGGAGGTGTTTTATGTCCCGGAAAGCAGGGCAACTCATTTCGCGCGGTTCGCGTACGTGGCTCGTTCGCGTTTCCCGGTATCACGCCCGATGAGTTTCAGGAATTCGTGGGCCGAAAATCAAATTTTGTTCCCCTCATGTACCCCGCGGGCGATGTGCATGAGCCCCTCGAAGACGGTCGAGATGGGTCTGATCGAGCCGCTGCCCGGTAGCCGCAGATGTTCGCCTGTTCTTCGCCATGCCAGGCTGGCCTATTTCTTGAATTGCGGGATGATTTTCTCGATGACGCGCTTCTGGCCCCTTGGCGTCAATGCGACCTCGCCTTGCACGCCGGTAGCCCGGATTTCATTGCTTTTCGTGAGGCGGGAGATGGCGACGGTTACTGACGATTCCGTGTTGTTCTTGGCCTGGCGCGTCAGCTTGTCTTTTTGGAGCTTATGTTCGTCCGCATGGTTCAGAAGCAGGAGGACCTCTTCGGGCGCGCTCACGGTCTGATCGAGAATCAGGGGTGTCCCGTTCATCTCGTGAATCAGCGGATGCTCCAGTTGGATAATGTCCGCGATGGTCCCAGCAATAACCTTGCGGTCTTTGTTCCACGCAAGCCGCAGAAACTCCGCGAATATCCACTTCCCGACGTTCAGGATTAGAATCGAGTCCATTTCGTTCGCCGTGTATTCGGGCGAAATGTGGACTGCCCCTCGATCGGAGCGGAACTTGTAAGCCACCATGATTGCCCGTGTTATGTGGCGGCGGACCTTACCATCCAGGTTGTGCGGGCGCAGATTGCGGTCATCCTCGATCTTTTCGCAGACGTCGTTCGGGAGCTGGGAGTTCGTGATCGTTCCAGAATCCAGTTGATAGACCGCCCGCGAAATGGCTTCGCAGAGGCGCCCACCATCAAGCTCGCTTGGCTGCCAGTCGCCGGCGAAGAAGCGCTGCTGCATCTCAACGTAGCTTTCGACAATCGCGCTGGCGAAGCTCGGGTCAACGATCTTCGCCAGTTCATCAGTGAGTTGTTTTGACGATAGCGGCATGCTAGGCTTTCTTCTTCTTGGGTCCGCGCGGCTTCACGGTTCTGTTGTCCGGATTCCATTGGTCAGCAACGTTGGGATCGAGTGCTTCGTCAAGGACTTTGACTGCCTGTTCGCGCGCTCCGACGTTGAGCTTGAGTCGATCTTCGGCGTCGACGGTGAACCCTTTTTTTTGCTTGAGCCAGGTGCCGCAGTTCGGGTCGAATACTTTAGCTTCCTTCAGGATCTTCACCAGTTCGGTCTTTGGTGTGGTCATCCGGCCGTGCAGCTCATGCCCATAAAGGAACAGATACGTCAGTCGGCGGTAATACTCCGCTGCCGTCGCTGCCTTCAGGCGGTTGTCAATCAGTTCCAGCGTCTCGCCATGCACAGCGAGGAACTTCAATATACGGTCCTTGTCAGTGGGCGGTTTTGGCGTGGCGTTTGTTTCAGCCGCACTCCGCTGCTGTACCCCGTCTGCAGGTGGAGCAGGCGGGAGTTGCTTCGCGTCGTCTATGATGACGTCTTTGAGGAGCGTACGCACGCCATTCGTCTGGGCGACTCGGGCCGTGCCGCTGCGCGCAAACAACTCCCCGAAGACATCGCCCAGGCCATGCATGGCGGAGTCCGTCAGCGAAGCTTCGAACCGGCGGCTGTTACGGTCCTCCTGGTAGATGAGGGTGTTGCGGTTGGGCGGCACCGCCATTGATGATGCCTGGTGTGAATGCGCCGCAGTCCCAGCAGCCGCCTCAACGGGCTGTCCGACTTTCGTGCCGCACTCAACGCAAGCTATCCCGCCGGTCTCCAAAACCTCCCGGCAATTCATGCATAGCGCTTGGCCGGCGCATGCCTTGCAAAATACACCGCGTTCAGCCAGCGGCTCGGCACAATAGGGACAATTCATTCGTTTTTTCTCCTTAAGGTTCACGCCAAATACAAACGGTCGTTTACAACGAACACACTTATAGCGCTGCTCTCATTAAGGAGGGCCAAGCGCGCCGAATTACTCGTTTAGCGGAGTACCGCTTCCAAGCGCGCCTTGCGGCTTTCCCAATCCGGCATTACCGTGGAGAGGAGTTCGCGCCAGCCCTTCCCGTGGTCGGGATAAAAGGCATGCGCCAGCTCGTGACAGATCACGTAGTCGATGAGCAACGGGCTAGCGCGGACGAGGTCCACGTTCAGGACGATCCTGCCCGCGGCGGTGAAGCTACCCCACCGTTTTGACATTGCTCGAATAGTTAACGCGGGTTTTTGCATGCCCTTGCGCATGAACGGCAGTACCATCACATCAAGCCGTTCGCTGAATACGCTTCGCGCCGTACTGGCATAGAATCCCTTCAGAAGGCTGCGGCACATGGCTTT
>JBBSFW010000317.1:0-3953 GCA_038254805.1 Terriglobales bacterium | reverse complement strand
CCTTCCCGACCACCGAGATTTCATGTATGCGGCCCCCACACCGGTCATGCAGAAAATTCCAGCATCTGCGAATCTGACGAGTCAGTGTCCGGACGTTTATGATCAGCAACAGCTCGGCAGCTGCACTGCGAATGCAATCGCCGCCGCGTTCCAATTCGATGAAATCAAGCAGAAACAGCCGAAGATTTTCGTTCCTTCCCGGTTGTTCATTTACTACGGAGAGCGGGCGATAGAAGGAACGATCAACGAAGACAGCGGCGCGCAGATCCGAGACGGCATTAAGGTGATCACCAAAAACGGGGTGTGCCCGGAAACCGAGTGGCCGTATGACATCGGAAAATTTAGCCAGAAGCCGCCGCAGAAATGCTTTACACACGCAAAGAAGTACAAAGCGGTCACGTACCAGCGCCTGATTCAAGACCAGAACACGATGAAGGGCTGCTTGGCGGAAGGATATCCGTTTGTATTCGGCATAACCGTCTATCAAAGCATGATGTCGGATGAGGTGGCGAAAACGGGCATCATACCGATTCCAACAACCCTGGAGAAAGTTCTAGGAGGTCACGCCATTCTGGGAGTGGGATTCGACGATAAAACCCAGCGATTCAAGTTTCGGAATTCTTGGGGATCCACCTGGGGTGACCATGGTTACGGATATATCCCTTACGCATACCTCACTGATCAGAATTTAGCGAGTGATTTCTGGACCATTCGCGCGGTCACTGAAACGCGCGCTAAGTCACGTGCAGGTGCAGCAACAGCGAACGCGTAGTACTATGGGGATCCCATTCCCTCGCCAGCCGCATCTCGACCATGGCCGTTCCCGGCGCATCGGCCCGAAAGTGCCACTCATGAACGCCGGGACTGCCGAGTAGGCGTGTGCGGGGCTCGAAAGAGTCGCCAACCATTGAGCAGATCGGCCCACCATTCTGTGCAAAAATCCAACGATAGCCAGTGGCGGGATTCTCGGGTAGAGCGACAGTAAAGGTCTGACCAACCTTCAAGGAGACGTCTTTCCCGTTTGATCTCTCCGTAAGTCTTGTATCCATCATTGGCAGTGACCTCTTGCTACTGGTGAGCGGTGTTCTATTGCAACTCCAAAAAACAAGGAGCAATAGTGACAGGAATGCCGTCTTGCACGTAGCACGCACGGAAACAGAATCCCGTGAGACCATGGTAGAGTTCGCATGGTGACGTCCATGCCGGACTAACGACAAACAGAGTATGTGGGCCAATAGTACTTCGACATTGAAAGCCGATCCTACGGAAGAGGCAGGGCCACCGACGATGCCCGAAGACCAAACATTAACGGACGGAAGTACTGCCCAAGGCATGAACCCTTGGTTGGGGAGCACCGCGCCCAAGTTCCGGTGGAGTCCGAACGCAGTACGCCGCCTCGACGAGGATATCAATTGGGCGATCACGTCGAATCCCACGGGTGCGGCGGAAATTGCCGGAGTTCTTTTGGGGAAGGTCAGTCCTACCATAGAGATCACCGGTTGCCAGCCCGTGTTCCTAATGCAGCCGCCGGATCATGCGTATGCGCTCGCCGGGCCAGGAAGAAGCGAATTCGAACGCATGATAGCGGCTTTCAAATCGATTCCAGAGGGTCAACATGCCGTGATCGGCTTCTATCGCAGCCACATCGGCGACCAGCTGGATCTCACGGAAGAGGACCTTGGACTCGTTCGCGCATGCTTCCGAGATACCAGCCCAGTGATTCTGCTGATCCAGCGTAGCGCGAATGGATCGAGCAGTGTCAAGCTCTTCTTAGGCGATCAGGGCGAGGTCTTGCGTCAGTTCCACTCTTCGGAAGATTCATCAGCATTGCCGAGGTGGCTTGAGCTATGGCACAGCTTATCGGCAGACGGTGCAAAGCACACAACAGCAGATGCTGATACGGCGACGCTCCCTGATACAACCGAACCTGCACCGATGCTGAAGCGCGCAAATCCGGCTCCCGAGTATGGGCCCATTTTAGGGATGGCCGATGCGCCGACAAACTTTGTTCCACCGGAACGGCGTTCGAACCGCAGCCCGGTACTTTTGCTTGCGGTGCTCATATTGGCTCTTCTTACGGGCTATCTGATACTGAGGAATTCCGCGCTGGTTAGACAGGGAATTGCCACTCCCAGAGCGGCGGCTCATGACGTACAGTCCGGCAGCGCTCATCCGGCAGGATTGGCATTGCGGGCCGAGAGGAACGGCGATGATCTGCGGCTGGATTGGGATCGTACGGCATCGGTGCTGGTTGCCGCGACAGGAGGCATGCTGACGATTCGAGAGGGAAAAGGGCGGGAGAAACAGGTTATGGTTGACGGAAATCTCTTAAGAAGGGGCGCAATGGTCTACGGGCCAGTGCATGGCGATGTATTTCTTCGCCTCGTGATCTTCGGACAAGAGGGCACCAAAATGGGCGAGTCGGTCAGTACGTATCGGCCACAACAGCCCTCCGCCAATGGGAGTAATGCTTATAAGGAGAAGCAGTGATGGCAGAGTTACAGGAGTTTGAAGTAAGACTAAGCAGTGGGCAGAAAGGTACAGTTTTGAGAACGTCCCGCTTTCTTGACAAGCGAGAGTTCAACACCGTAAAGCTCAGCAACGGTACGGAACTCACAGTGCCGTCCGCTGCTCTGAAGCCGCAGCAAGATGGTTCCTTTTATCTTCAGGAGGTTCAATCTCATAGCGGGGCCCAACCGGAAAACGGTTCGAGAGCTTCTGGTAAGAACGCCCTGTCGGACGATGGCGCCACTGTCGATGCTCGCTTGTTCAAAGAAGACATCGATATGCAGCGCGTTCCCGTTAACCGTATCCTTGACGCACCGGCTGAAATTCGAATTGAGGACGGCGTCACGATTATTCCCGTCATGGAAGAACGGCTGAAGATCGAAAAGCAGCTCATCTTGCGGGAAGAGATTCGAATCGTGAAAAAACGAACCACCGTGCGGGACCCGCGACTCATTGCCCTGGAGAAAAACCGCGGTGACGTGATTGCGCCCGGTGAGCCCGAGCGATGAGCTCGACCGACTAGCGAGTCAGCCAGAGAGCATGCATGAACCAATTTGGGATCAAGTGACAGGTGACGAGCTTCAGCTCGATGTTCAGCTGCGGCAGCTTCTCCATTCGAATTCGAAGCGGGCCGTGTTCCGGGCCGACTATCTAGATGCAACTGATAACGTTCGGGGAGTGCTGGTGCGATTCTTCCTCGAAGATATAACGCACCAGGGAGAAAGAGTCAGCAGGTTTCTCGAAGCGAAGTATTTTGAGCACCCGCACCTGCTTCGGTACCTGGAAACGGGTACGCTGGTGAGGGAGCAAGGCACTCTCACGTACGCAGTTACTGAACCGGGTGATGTGTGGGACAGCGAGTCCCTTGCTGCGGAAGAAGCGCTACGATTTGCACAGCACGTCTTGTCCGGTCTTGAGTACTTGCACTCCCGAAACTTGGTCTATTGCGTGCTTTCACCAGATACCGTGGTTCCGGAGGGAAGCGACTGGAAGCTGAGCGATTTCAGCGAACTGCGCGTGGCGGGCATAGACACCGGTGAGGAGACGCTCGCGCTTCGGCGGACGTGGGATACATGTCCCCCGGAGGCGGCAGAGGGATTGATTTCGCCCGCCTGGGACGTTTGGGCATTCGGCCAGACATTGCGGAAGGTACTGACAGACTATCAAGCAAAGTTGCCCGACCCCTTCAGAGGTGTGTTGCTGGCCTGTCTGAACATCAATCCCGCATCCCGGCCCACTCTCAGCCAGCTTTCCGGCCTGCTTGAGACTACCGGGCCGGGTGATCGAGAGACTGACCTTTCGACTGCTGCATCGGCTTAGCTTATTCATTGGGCGTGGACAGAAAGACAGTGTTGGCAGATACTTATTCCGTCTCATCAAGAACTTCGATAGCCGAAACATTGGCGTAGTTGATCTGCGGAATAAATGAAAAGAGCAACTTGCCT
>JBBSFW010000316.1:0-3968 GCA_038254805.1 Terriglobales bacterium | reverse complement strand
TTGGGTGCGGGTTTACGCTGTCGGGGTTCAGGCGAAACGAGTCGTATTCTGGGAATGGCAGCGATCAGGACGTGCAATTACTGTGATTACAATGGATTTAGGAGATGAGAAAGACTACCTGCGGCGGACACCGTGGGAGGACTTCCCTGACGTAGTTATCCATTCTGAAGAGCGGATGGTTAAGACACACCCGCTGTATTCATTGGCAAAGGAGGGTGATGCAAGAACGGCTGAGGGTTTAGTCGGCGATATCATGACGGCTGCTGATCTGAAAGGATTGAGGCAGTTGGTCGGTATGCAGCGTCCATTTCTCCTTCCAGTGCACGCGTTAGAGATGGAAGGGATGAACGTAATACCGCGAGTGTTCGCCCGGGCACTATCGCAAGTGTTCGACCTTCCAGTTTTTACTGGCGTAGTCCAAATCAATCGAGTGACTCACACAGGAGCTACCGGGTATCACAGGCTGGCGTTCCCGGCTATATTCGACGGTCACGTGGCTCGAGCCAGCTACTTGCTGATTGATGATTTCATCGGACAGGGCGGAACGCTGGCGAATATAAGAGGCTTCGTTGAGACGAACGGCGGCACGGTCGTCGGTGCAACGACCCTCACCGGGAAGGCATATTCGGCGAAGTTGTGCCCTGACGAGCAAGCGTTATTAGAGTTGAGGAGGAAGCATGGAGAACAGCTTGAAGAATGGTGGTTTGCTACCTTCGGCTACGGCTTTGAAAGACTCACTCAATCAGAAGTGCGATACCTCTTCAGAATCGACGATGCTCACTCCATACCAGAGAGACTTGCTTCTGCAAGGCGAGCGAGAGATTGACGAAAGTCTTGACGAGGCTGATGAAGTAGTTCCGTTTCAGTATTCCGTTACGAGTTATGGCGCTGATTACCCTGTTGATGGTTTGGTGAAGCGCATCGCAATGAAAGACATAATAATCCCGAGTTTTCAGCGAGGGTATGTCTGGTCACTTAAAGAGGCATCCCGTTTTGTCGAGTCTCTCCTGTTGGGCCTGCCTGTTCCGAGCATCTTTCTATCCAAGGAGCCCGAAACTCAGAAATTACTAGTCATTGACGGCCAGCAGCGGCTCTTAAGCCTTCGGTACTTTTATGATGGGCTTTGGCCGTCAACACGAAAAGAATTCGCATTGAAGGGCGTACCAAGCAGGTTTGAGGGAGCGAGTTACAAAAATCTCGCTAGCGATGACCGCCGGAGTCTGGACGATTCGATAGTACATGCGATCGTAGTTAAACAAGACGAGCCTTCGGACGACTCCAGCAGCATCTACCACATATTCGAACGCCTGAACACGAGCGGGGTGTCACTGACTCCGCAGGAAATCCGCACCGCGATTCACCACGGCGAGTTTAGCGACCTGCTAAAAGAGCTCAACAGGGTTGATGATTGGAGAGCAGTATACGGTCCTGTAAACAAGTTGATGCGAGATCAGGAACTCATTCTTCGGTTCCTCGCGCTTTATTACGACGCGGAACATTACAGTCGACCGATGAAAGGTTTTCTCAACGATTTCATGGGGCGAAATAAGCATCTGACCTCAATCACTGCAGGGGAGATGCGCTCGACCTTTAAGACTACCATTAAGACTATTCATGCGAGCATCGGCAAGCGTGCATTTAAACTCGCGCGAGTCCTTAACGCCGCGGTTTACGATGCCGTCATGGTTGGAGTTGCGCGCCGGCTTCGTCGAGGCGACATTTCAAACCTGGAGGTGCTTAAGGACAGGTATGGAGCCCTCCTAGACAGCCCCGAATTTCTTGCCGTCGCCGAGCGAGCAACGGCGGACGAGGAGAGCGTCTCAAAACGGCTTCTTGTTGCAACGAGGGCGTTCGAGGACGTCCCGTAGATCTCATATTTAAGATCGAACAATCCGTCCGTTCCCACTCGGTCTGGCTCTGGACCGGCTTACGGCCTCAAGCCGGTCAAGTGTGACGGTTCGGGCGTGGGCGATTCCGTCGGTTTATTGCTTTGGTGGGCAGAAGGACTGAAGTTTCCGAGAAACAGGGAAAGGCTCGGTGGATCTGAGGTGGTCACAGGTTCACGGACGTCTTGATCCCGACATCTGTCTGGGCAATTTGCGACTGGGTGCCCGATCGTTCCACATGCCGCCACGGACAGGATAGGCTCAGCCTAAATCCTTAGCCTTTCAGGGTAGAATTATGTGCGTGAGCACCGTAATACAACGATCTTTATACGCCTGCTCAGGTGTCTGCTATCACCAGCCTTTCGCTGGCCGCGGTGCACAAAGCGATTGAATACGGGTTGATCCGCTCCAGGCGGGTCCGGGAAGGCCGGGTCGTTCACCGGATGCTCTCCAAATCGCAGGCCGTTTACCTGCGGTTGGAAGCTAAAGGCCTAAGGTCACTGCCACTCGCTAGCCGACGTCAAGTGGCGCAAGCTGTCGAACAAGACCCGGGCATTGATGTCATGGCCCTTTCGGAGGGAAGTGTCATCCTGATCCAGTTTAAATCGGCGCGCCAAGAAGTCGCTACCGGTCTGCGACGATTGCCCCAGGCAGTCCGCATGGTGGAATCGGATACGGCAATCATGCACGGTGCTCCGGTTTACAAAGGAACCCGAATTCCGGTTGAGAGCATCGCGGATATGCTTTTGCAAGGAGCTACGGTAGCGGAGATTCTCGACGGATATCCGCCGCTGAGCCGTGAAAAGGTGGAGCTGGCGCCGATGTACTGCCGGGCATTCCCTCGCAGGGGTCGTCCCGCTATACGTCGGTGGGCGAATCGTACAGCCCGACGAGTCAGCGAACACTCGTCGAGCTGATGAAGTTCCTGATTGACGAGTGCCTGCACACTTCTTTGATCGGGCTGGCGCATGAGGCGGGGCACGTGTGCGATCACGTCAATTTTCTTGGCCTCGGTGGGCAGAAGGACTGGCAATTGATGGCCAAGATCCGCGGCGAGGATTACACGTTTGTGACAAACAACCGAGGCGACTTCAGTGCCCTCTATTCGAGAGAAGAGATGCATGCAGGGCTGGTCATTATCGTTCCGAATGTCACACCGTTCCGCCCGCGGGAGCTCTTCCAAGCCGCCCTCCGTCATATGGAGTTCGTAGTCTGATGAACGCCGTTTTGGAAGTGGATATCTCAGGTAGAACCGTTACCTGCCACGAGTATTTGTATCCAGATCCATGAATGTTCGGGGGCGGGCTTTCATTAGTCCAATATCCCATGTGAGTCATTGCGGTGGTTGGTCCTGGACGGCGTGGATGATTGTAGCCGAACTGGGCATGGATATGCGCGTGTTTGACGATGCCGACGAGTGCCCAGTTGGCCGGGCTTGGGTCCGGCCAACTGGCAGAGTGATGGAACCCTACTTGGTGCCGGCGTGGCCTTGCTCGAACAGCAGCTTGGTCGAGGTGCCGCCCAGGCGGATTTCCTGAAGATCGTTGGCAGAGCTATCGCTGCCGTAACCGACTGACGTCGAAAGGAACTTCTGTGTCCCGGATTCAACCTTTACGTCGGTTTCGGCGGTGGTTTTGCCCTGCTTCAAAATGGCCTTGTTGTCTCGAATTTCAACTTTGACTTCACCGGCCTTCAGTTCAGTTCCGTTCACCACGGTGGACCGGTACAGGTTGACCCGGTAGCTGCTGTTGGCTGCGTAGGCTAAGGTGCCGGCAAGGGCGAGTACGGCGATCGCGAGGTTTTTTACTGTTTTCATTTTCATGCTCCCTGAGTAGAATTTTTCGTCTTCTTGCTCAGTGTACGTGTGATTCCCCGAAATGGAAGTAATGCAGCCCACGCTATTGGCGTTTCCAACGGTTAGGGAACGGTTGCCAGTCGCTAAGGCCCTGTTAGGAAATAACCTAACCAGGTGATCGCGGGTGGATTTCGTAGTTCCATTCGCCATGGAAGATATCTCGCTGGATGTTGATTTGGGCGAAGTCACGGTCCGAGATCTTGATTCCGGCCGGATAACGGTTGCTA
>JBBSFW010000315.1:0-3999 GCA_038254805.1 Terriglobales bacterium | reverse complement strand
GTCCAGCGTAATCTTCCGAGCCAACTATGTTCTGACTGCACGTGAAGGCACGTTTTCTCCACGTCCTCCAGGCCAGTTCGTAAGAGGTTGACAGGAAGTGGTTACATAACAGGAGTATCTATAGTACTGATGGAGCTTTCACTAACTGTTAGATCCCGATATTGGTGACAAGCCTCGCGGTAGGAGAGTGAATGATTGATTCCACGGCGGCACCCCGCCAATACCCCGGGCCTAAAACTCTGAATGCTTGCCTCATCAGGAGCACTCTTGTCGCGGGTATCGCAGGACTCTTGTTTGGGTTCGACACCGCCGTTATCGCAGGGACTACTCGAGCTCTGACGGAGTTGTTTCATCTCTCTCCGGCGTCTTTGGGTCTGACCGTTGCCATCGCATTATGGGGCACGATCGGTGGCTCAATATTAGCTAGCATCCCGGGTGATAAATACGGTCGGCGGGACAGTCTTCGCGGTCTCGCCGTTCTGTTCTTCGTTTCCGCGCTCGGTTGCGCTCTGGCCTGGAATTGGCTTTCTTTTGTAACGTTCCGCTTTATTGCCGGGTTAGCGATCGGAGGATCCTCGGTCCTCGGACCAATGTACATTGCTGAGGTCGCGCCTGCGCAATGGCGCGGCCGATTGGTCGGTTTTTTTCAGCTCAGCATCGTTTTCGGTATTCTGGTGGCTTATTTCTCGAACTACGCCATTGGTACTCTCAGCCTCGGGGGTTTGGAATGGCGATGGAAGCTTGGCGTGTCGGCTTTACCGGCCGTAATCTTGTTCCTCACGCTTTTCTCGATTCCTCGGAGCCCACGCTGGCTCGCTCAAAAGAACCGCATCAGTGAAGCTCGGCAGGTGCTGACGATGATAGGCGAAGAGGACGTTGAAACGGAGCTGCGCGACATCGTTAAATCTATCGGTAGCGAGCCCTCCAACAGGGAACACCTCTTCTCAAAAAAATATCGTTTCCCGGTATTCCTCGCCATCACAGTCGCGGTCTTCAATCAGCTCGCCGGCATCAACGCCATTCTCTACTACTTGAATGACATCTTCTGGCGCGCTGGTTTCAACAAAGTATCTGGTGACCTTCAAGCCGTCGGGGTAGGAGCGACGAACTTTGTTTTCACCATAGCTGCCATGTCCGTAATCGACAGAGTTGGACGCAAGACCCTGCTCTTGATTGGGTCTGTGGGGACATGCGTATGCTTAGCGCTGGTGTCGGTGATTTTCGTTTCGGGGACGCATCAGCAGTTGTTGATATTGCCTCTTGTCGGCTACATCGCGTCTTTTGCATTCTCACAGGGCGCAGTCATTTGGGTTTATATCAGCGAAGTGTTCCCAAACCGCGTACGCGCAAAAGGCCAGAGTCTTGGCAGTTTCACGCATTGGATGACTACGGCGCTAATCTCTGGTACATTTCCGATACTTGCCGCGCATTCGGCCGCTATACCATTTGCATTTTTCTCAGCGATGATGGCGCTCCAGTTTTTCATCGTGCTGTTCACGTTTCCAGAGACGAAAGGAATAACGCTTGAAGACATGCAAACGAGGCTTCATATTGAATAACATCACACGATTGGTACCTAGTTTAGAAAGGCAAATCCAATCGGCCCTGCGTAGGCAGGAGGTCCTCGAAGCTGATATGTCGTGGTATTACTAACCGGTTTGTGCGCCTTCCTCCCACATCTTGCTGTTGCTCCTGACCGGAGGCCCTGAATTCTTTGGGCGGGGTTGAAAACAGAATATGGTGAAGCTTGAACGAAAGCGGGCGTACGCCGATAAGCTGCGCTTAGTTGAACTTATAAATCATCTGCTTTTGTGGATTAGGCGAGATTGAGTTGCAGTTTGGTCACTGAAGCCGCCGGAAAGCTAAAGTTAAACAGGCCTCCTGTCGCAGGGACCGCAGCACTGCGCGGAGCAACGGTGTTCGGCTCGTCGAACGTATTATGGCCGTGTATATCTCGGGCCGTCAGAATATTGGCAGTCGCTGAGTGTGTACTCGCACCGCGAAGCACGATCTGCGTCTCACGAGTTTCAGTAACATGCGGATTCACCACCGTCAGGGTCAGCGTCTTCTCCTTTATTGAAGCCGATCCCTTCAAACCCCAAAAGCTTCCTTCCGTTCCGTTTTGCGCAAACTTGATTTCAGGCGCTGCGAAGTTTGTGCGCACTCCGCGCGCCCCCTGATGTGCGGCGTACATCGAGAAAACATGAAAGTTTGGCGTGACGAGGAGCTTGTCTTCGTGTGCGAGGAAAAGGGCATTGAGATTGTTCACCAGCTGGGCACAATTCGCCATACTCACCTTTTCTGGATTTCGGTTGAAACAATCGAGTGTAAGCGCTGTCAGCACGGCATCACGGATGGTGATCTGCTGCCCGAAAATATGGGTTGCATCCACTTCCGTTCCCTCCCGGTACCAAGATCCGTACTCATCGACAACCAACTTGATCCGATGATCGCGATCGTATTCACCCATGACTGCCCAATGATCCGTAATGATCTGTTCGATACGATTGCCGCTGAGAAGGAGTTCGTACCACTCCTTCTCAGCAAATTGCAACGCATCCCCGTCGCCGGGCACCCGCGAGTAATGATGTACTGACCAGCCCGAAAAATGGGGATTCTTGTAAGCATGTCCGGTGGACAGCTCTTCGAAGAAACGGCGGGTCCAGTCCATATCATCTCCGTTTGGACCGGAGGCAATAAACTGCAGGTCCTGTCCATACTCCGGAACCCAGCTCGTGAAACGTCGAAATTCGGACGCATAATCCTCAGGGGTGAAATTCCCTCCGCAGCCCCAACTCTCGTTTCCGATGCCCCAATAGCGGACGTCAAAAGGTTCCGCAAAGCCAGAAGCAGCACGCCGCTTTGCCAACATCGTCGAATCGGCGGGTGAGTTACAGTATTCGACCCACCTATCGAAATCAATCGCAGGAAGGCTGCGCAAGTTTGCGGCTAGATACGGCTCGGCCCCACTCAATTTACAGAGACGAATGAACTCATTCGTTCCAAAGGCGTTGTTGTCAAAAATCTGGAGGCCTTTCTCGTGTAATCGTCGTGCATCAGGATCCACTTCCCAGAAGTTTGTGTGCGAAGGCCGCCCTTGTGCTGGTCCAATTCCATCCTTCCAGTCATAACTATCCGCGAAGCAGCCGCCTGGCCAACGGATGATTGGTGGTTGAATCTCCTTCAGCCGGTCGAGTAGTGCTTTCCGAATGCCGTGGACATTTGCAATTTTCGAATTCTCCCCAACCCACACTCCGTCATAGATCACACCTCCGATATGCTCCGTAAAATGGCCATAGATATTTTGGGAAATCGTGCCAATTGGCTCATCAACAAATACTTCTATGTATGAGTCGCCGCCTTTACCTATGGCTCTGCTAAAAGAACAAACAAACGCAGAGCTCGTCGCGGCTGCACCTTTCAAAAATTCTCGTCTTCGCATACTTGCCCCTCCCCGTGGCTCACGGGTCTAAATCACTTCATCAAGCCTGGTTCCTCGGCAATACAGCCGATCGAACCAAGGTGCACCTTCCGCAGTTGCGCCTTTCACTACTTCGTTGGTCCCAACTTGCGTGCCACCCATCATCCTAGCCCCGCGATCACATTTGGGCTGTTCGCAAATCTGGATCGAGAAGCTCGATCTTCAACGCCGTGTCGCCGCGCTTGAGAGAAGCGAGATCATGGCGTGCACCGGTCGACGCTGCCTCACTCATCGCGCGCTCAACACTGAGGGTTCAGTAGCTGAGGAGGATGTGCTGCGGAACTGCGGCAACTTTAGCGAGTGCACGATCCCGAACCAGTGCTTCGTTTTCTCTGATTTCATGTATTCATCTCGTCTGATACTCCAGTCGTCTGTAACCGGTCAAAGACGAGGCATCTCAACATGCCTACATGCAAGCTCAACGATTAAAGATACCCTATAAAATGTTAGGTTCTTTCCGGTTGAGAACTCTACGATGGCATTGCTGAACCCTCCTACAGTCCGCGAAAATGCAATCC
>JBBSFW010000314.1:0-4004 GCA_038254805.1 Terriglobales bacterium | reverse complement strand
TCTACGTTGCAGCACCCGCCCGGACGCGATACCATCGAAAATGTAAACGATGTGCAAGAGCTCTTTAGCTGAGGTTGCCGCATAGTTTGCAGCAGCCTATCTGTACCCTGCGGAAGTGGTGGAACTGGCAGACACACCATCTTGAGGGGGTGGCGCCGAAAGGCGTGGGGGTTCAAATCCCCCCTTCCGCACCATCAAATCCAAATTCCCGGTAAAATTGAAACTCGCGGGGAAATTGAAACGGCCTGGAAGGAATAAATTTTGATCTCATGATCATACTGATCACCATCGTTCACGTTTTTGTCTGTTTGTTTCTGATCATCGTGGTGCTGCTGCAAAGCGGACAGGCCGGCGATATTGCCGCCGCCTTCGGAGGCCAGGGCAGCCAGACGGCATTCGGCGCGCGCGGGGCATCCACCGTGTTGACCAAGGCCACGACCTGGTGCGCCATCATCTTTATGGTGACCTCCATCACGCTCTCGGTGACTACTTCGCGGCACAGCGCCCCCAAATCAGTGCTGCAGAATGAGAAATCCGCCCCGGCGGGCACGCCCGCCAAACCGGCGCCCCCTCAGCCCCGTAAATAAGTAGAGGTCCACCGTCGGGCCAGAGCGCGAGAAGGGTGGAGCAACCCCGCCGAGTTTTGTAACTTATGATTCACGAGATCTTTCCCGTCGGTCCGCTGCAGTGCAACTGTTCGATCATAGGCGATGAGACCACGCACGAAGCCATGGTCATCGATCCCGGCGATGACATTGCCGGCATTCTGGCACTCCTCGAAAAACATAAACTTCAGGTCAAGCAAATTGTCATCACGCACGCCCACATTGACCACGTGGGCGGAGCCATGAAGCTGCGCGCCTCGACAGGCGCCCCCGTTCTTCTGAATCAGAATGACTATGCCCTTCTGAAGATGCTCGACGTTCAGGCGGCCTGGGTGGGCATGGTCTCGCCGGGAAAAGTTGAGATCGACCACAGCCTGAGCGAGCAGGATAAAGTGCAGGCTGGGCCGCTGGTGGCCAATATTCTGCACACCCCCGGTCATACTGAAGGCAGCATCTGCCTTTACTTCCCGGCGGAGAAAAAACTGATCGCCGGGGACACGCTCTTCGCCGGCAGCATCGGCCGCACCGATCTTCCCGGGGGATCGTTCGAAAAAATCATCAGCTCACTGCACGAAAAACTTCTGGCCTTGCCTGACGAGACCGTGGTTGTCCCCGGCCACGGCCCGCTGACTACCATCGGCGAGGAGCGCGAGAGCAATCCGTTTTTGCAAAAATGAGGACGCTGGCGAGAGCGATCCTTCGACTGCAAAGATCATTCGTTCCGAATGATCTTCTCCGCTCAGGATGACAGGACTAACTGTTACATGTAGGCCCGGACGCCCTCGTCCGGGCAGGGGCGGGTGAGCACCCGCCCTTAGTGTTCATTGCCTGCGCCGGTGGCTACCTATGCCCTAAAACTTTCAGCAGGCGCGCCGTCCCCTCGCGAAAAATATCTTGCCTCGCAATCAGGCTCAGCACCAGATACCCATCCCGCGGGAAATCATAAAAATGTCCGGGATGAACCAGGACCGACGTCGCCCGCAAAATTTCGATGGCCAAGTCTTCATCGGAACGGGTGGCGGGAACACGCAGTACCGCGTACCATCCGCCTTCGACCTTAAGCCGCGTGCATGCTTTCTCTGCGCCCAGTTGCCGGTCTAGTTCCGCCAGGTTCGCCAGCACTCTGGCCATCAATTGCGGCTGAATTTTTCTTCGCTGCTCAAGCAGCATCCTCGCCGCCAGTTGCACCGGAGCGTTCGGCGACAGATATGTATCGGCGATGATCTCAAGCCTGGCCATCGCCGCGTTTACATCCGGACCCGGCCCGCTCACCGCAATCCAGGCCAGCTTCATCTGCGGCAGCGCGGAGATCTTAGACAGCCCGCTCAGCGTGAACGTCAGCGCGCCGTCATTTGCGAAGAAGGATTCCCGGCTTCGCCCGTCATGCGCATAGTCCAGAAAGACTTCATCCACGATCAGCGCCAGTCCCCGCCGCGAGCACAGTTCATTCAACCGCGAACGCTCCTCCCCGCTGGCATAAGATCCAGTGGGATTGTTGGGATGCACCACTACCACCGCCCGGGTCTTTTCCCCGACGCCGCTTACGAGCGCGGGCCAGTCGATTTGCCAGCCGTGGTCATACAACAGCGGATACCCAGCCAGTTTCACGTCCTGCAACTCCGCCAGAAAATCGAACAGCGGATAGCTGGGCTTGGGCGCCAGCACCTCGTCTTCCGGATTGCACAGCAACCGGAACACATACGAATATCCTTCACTGGTGCTGGCAGTGAGGATGAGTGATTCGGGATCGAAACTGGCGGACGCCCCGCCATTCGAACTCTCCGCCCCACTCGGCCAAAGCCCGGCGTAGTATTCGGCGACCGCCTCGCGGGCGCTGCGCAATCCCTTCGGCTGAGGATCGTAACCGAGCGCCCGCGGATCGCGGAACGCATCCAGAATCGCGGCTTCGTCGTACTCAATGTCCGCCCGCGTGGGATTCGAAATTGTCAGATCGAGAATTTCCCGGCCCGCGCGCAGCATCTCCAGCCGCGCCAACGTGAACCGGTTGGGCTCCAGCTTCCAATCCGTACGCCGGGAAAACATAGGTGAACATCATAGCCTGCGCCCTGTTACGGAAAGTAAACCGATGCCACTGCGAGGGTAGGAACAAAAATGCGCGACCAACCGTACCCATGTAGCCCCGGACGTCCACGTCGCGGGAAAATGTACGAGCAAAAGTGCTACGACCAAACAATATGCGCGGAGCGGATCACGTAGAACGGCGTCGGTATCGGCGGCGGCAGGAGCGTTGCTGACCCGGATTGCGCGATTTATGCCGATACGTGCCGGCGCGGGATTGGAAGCTGCGGCTAAAAATTGGGTAGCAGCCCGTTATCGAGTCGGTCATCTCGGTTTATATCCGATCACCGCGCCATTCGCGCCAGCGGCTTCGAACCACACGACCAGAACTTCACGGAACCCGATGTCTTCCAACCAGGCACGATACTCAGCAGGTGTGTAGTTCCGGCCTCCCACGGTTTCAATCAACATGTTAAGACTCATCAGCGCGGCTGGCGCCGGGCCGGATTTTTCATCATTTACCAGCAATTCGCTAATCACCACTGCTCCGCCAGGAGACAGCGCCTCATAGCACTTGCGCAGGATCGCCCGATCCTCTTGTTCGCTCCAATCGTGCATGATCATGGAAAGCAGGATCAGATCGGAGGGAGGATACTTCGGGTCGGCGAAGAAATCGCCGGACCGGGTCGTGATGCGGTCGCCCAGACCGGCCTCAGCGACTTTTCCCGCGGCGATCTCCGTCACGAACGGCAGGTCGTATACCGTGGCGGAAAGATTCGGGTATCGCAAGCAAAGCTCAATATCGAATGCTCCTGAACCACCGCCGACGTCGAGAAGGTTTCGAAACGCGCTGAAGTCTACCGCTTCCCCGAGTGCGCGAGCTGTGAAGATCGAAAGCGAGTGCATGGCCTGCCAGAAGGTTTGCATCATGGCAGGGTCTGCCCCTTCAAACAGGGAGCTCTGCTTGTCGGGGTCCCATGTGGTTGGTCGGTTTGTACTCAGCGCCTCCGGCAGCTTATCCCAGCCCGAATAGAGTCTCCGGTTGAGCATGCTGACAAAACCGCCAAAATAGTAGTGCCCAGTGCTAACCAAAAACTTCTCCGCCAGCGGTGTGTTGCAGTACCGCCCGTTCTGCTTACATAGCAATCCCAACCCGGCACACCCTGTCAGCAACATCTCGGCCGGGCGCTCTTCGATTCGGAACCACCGAGCAAACTCTTGAGAGGTCATGGGTGATGTCGAGAACCTCGTGAACAAATCCATGTCTATTGCCGTAGCCAAAGTCTTGAAAGCCCAGAATGCAGTCGCAAGCTGCATCAGCGGGATGGGTGAGATCGCTGGATCCGGCTCCTGTTTCAGTTCGGCAATTGAGGTGCCCAT
>JBBSFW010000313.1:0-4006 GCA_038254805.1 Terriglobales bacterium | reverse complement strand
TGGGCTCAAACCAAATTCACCCGATCCTATCGTCCTTGCCGGGCGCAAATTCGTGCTACCCGAACGGACAATTTTTGGGCCGCCGCCGTAATTCTCGGACAGGCTCCTAGCAATCCCGTGGGGAGTAGGCAAACGCACCTCGTGTTGCTGCGCCCAACATAGAGCCACGTTTCTGACGTATTCACTCTGATCAAGCAGCGAGGTCCGATCTCAACTATGCCGATCACACTCAAAGCCAACGAGGGGGAACTTTGCGTAATCGCCATGACTCCCCTGCCCTCGCACCAATCTGAAAACCGGCAAGCCGCCTTATAGTAAGCCCGCCTCGTATTGCGGTTACGGATATGCGCCGTGAAGAATCCAAAGAACCGCTCCGAGGCTTTTTCGGTAGCAAAGAACATTGCAGGTAGGGATGCCGTCATTCCAACGAACGATGGCGGTTCCTTGAATAGGATGATGTCTGTTTTCATGGTTGTCCCGGTTGTTGTTCGGCGAATGCCCGCGCGGCTGGCGACAGCTCCGCGAGCAAATCGGTGACATTGTCGAATTGCTTCTGAAGAACTTCTTCATCGAATGTCAGAGTTATCGAGGGAGCCGGGTAAATGCCATCTATCCTCTCGTGTGCTCGTATGCGTTCCGTCTTCGTGAGTAGTGCCCCATGCCCGGACACTACGCCTGCCGCTTATGCGATGCCCTACAAGGTTCCTCACCGTATCGATGGCGACGAATCTTGCATCATTCGTACTGAGCGTCGGGTCGCTCTGCAGACTAAGAATAAGCCCGGTTATAGTGGCGCTTGGAAAAGAAGCCTGGAAGGCTGCGCCGGTCTTCTTTCGGTCGATTTTCCTCGGGGTACAAATTAGCGGGAAGCCGCCAGACTGAAGAGCGTTCCCGTAGAAATATAGGCCGAAGGCGAAACTATCGAATATAGAAAGGGCGCTCGTAAAAAACACGTATATGCAGCGTTCCAGCTTGTACAGCAGCTCCTCATCGCCCCACTCGTTCTGCCAGCTCTGGCTAGGATTCGCGAGAAGCGCCTTAAACTCTTCGTTGCATTCGGCGCAACTGCGGTAACGATAGCGGACGGCCTGCCATGACCAGTCGAAATGCCGCCGCCGTTCCTGCGGGTCGAAGAGGTTTTCTTCGCTCATCATCGGTAGAAAACTGTTGCTTGCCGCAATGCCGTAGGCGCGGAAATCAGTTTCTGGAAAGCTGGCGGGCATTAAGATATCCGGCATTGTGAGCCTTTAGGATTGTTTGCGGGTGAGATAGGTGGAAAGTGCTGCAGCCAATCCCACCAGCAGCTCCGCTTCCTCCCGGTTTGTTTCACGGCCCTCTTGGACGTGCCGCGCTTCATTAGAGGCATAGCCCCAAATCTGCGAAAGCGCCGTATCCAGCGGCTTCGGCAGCAGACCCGGATACCGCTTCAGTGCTTCGCCCAAAGTGGCCTTGCTGTCGCCCGTAAGGTCACGCGTCAAGCATTCAAGGGAGCCCATCGCGTGATAGACCGCGCCAGGCAAATCTGCTTCCGGCCGTCGGGACAGGTCTTGCAGCGCTTCATGGAGGTGTTTCGCTGCGGTAGGCCGCTCGGACGCCTCTCCTGGAGTGTAGCTCGATCTCGGTTTCTTGCAATGTCGCGCTCGGGGAGCCAAATATTCGGTAGTGGGTCAGTTTGAGATTTCAAAACAACGGCTTGAGGGTGAATTTGCCAGAACCATCGGCGACAATCTTGACTTTGCGCTTGCCGGTGCTCATCTCAACAATTATTAGCTCGACTGGCCGACTGGAATTCCGAGCCTTCTCTATCCCGTATTGCTTAGCCAAACACAAATCGGCAAAAGATGGCTTCATTTCACTTCGAGGAACAAAGCCGTCAACAATCATCCCTGTCGGAACGTCCAAATACGTGAAGTGGACCTCGTGGCGCGCTTCCATTCAAAAGTTCGATCTTTTAAGACTGTCTCAATGCGTTCGATGCTCTTAAAGTCTGATTGGACGTCTTGAAATGTCATCCTCAAGCCTTGCTCATAATCCTCGGCAATCTCGCCCCGCCGCCGATTCATAAAGGCCTGTTGTCCGGGCCGACTCGTGCGCGGTCATCTTCTGCCGACCTCCAGCCTCCCCCATTTCTTCGGGTACGCCGTGATCCCGGTTGCCCGGAGGTGGACAGCCGATCTCCGTCTTTATCCCCGCGACTTTTGTCGTTTTTGACGCTCAAAATCCATTTTGAAGCGCTATTTCGGAGGGCTTCCAGACCGCGCGGGCTAATCCAAACAACGCGGCGAGGAGCGTAGACGGACGGCGACACTTCCAAGTAAGTGTCTGAGTCTTATGGATTTCGCGCCATCACTTCAGAAGTGTCGTTCCGCAAATCTTCCGTTCCGGTGCCGCCCTCGATTGCTATTCAGGAGAAGATCACATCTGGCACTCCGGCCCCTTTTTATATCCCGACAAAACTCGTCCGCAGACCGTGCTTGGCCGCTTTTGAACGACATATGTGGCTTTTCGGCACTCGAATACAAAGTGGGATTGCGCATGCTCGCCACGTGGAGGACTCGCTAAGAGCACACGGTGTGCAGGTTACTGTACCCGCTCGAGCGTTATTCAACTTGACCATCATACGACAGGGAGGTCGGCACGAGGTAAGTTCAATTGAGGATAAGTTCAATCACGTACTCCGGGTGGAAAAGATCGTTCCGGCCGCCTTCGAGAAGGTCCGCAAGATACTGGAATACCAGATCGCCCAGGAGAAGCTCAAGGAGATCGCCAAGGGAGCGCAGTTCAACCAAGCCTACTTCGGCAAACGATAGGATTTAGTCCCGGGTGCTGACGATCACTGCTCCGGGGGACATCGGTACATGCCGCAGCTCATTGTGCGTGAATCCTGAGGCACGGAACATTTTATCGTATTCCGAGAACGTGTAGGCGTCCCCGGGAGAATCCGCCATCCTTCGTCGTCCGCACCGAACTCCAGAAGGCCGCCTTCGACGCCGGCCTCATCAGCTTCGACGATGAAGGCCGGATACTACGCTCACCAGCGCTAACGCCCGCTGCCGCAGACCAGTTGAACATCCAACCAGCTGTCCAACTGAATCTAACCGACGCCCACCGCGCACACCTCGCCCGGCGCAGGGCACGGAATGGGTTTCCGACAACGCCGAATAAGGAGGCTCATGCTTAAGCTCACCGCCCTTGGCGTTGGCCACTGCGACGCCACGTTGCTTCAATGGTTTGAGGACGGCGATCCCAATAAGCCGGGTTTCACTTGCCTGGTGGATGGCGGAGAGTCACCCTCCAAACTTATACCTGCCCTCGACCGTCATGGCGTTACCGAAATCAACTTGCTCGTATTGACTCACTTCGACGCCGATCACATCGGCGGTCTCGACGGCATTTGGGATCACTGCAAGATTCACACCTATTGGGCTCCGTGCTTGGCCGCTTTTGAACGACATATGTGGCTTTTCGGCACTCGAATCCAAAGTGGGATTGCGCATGCTCGCCACGTGGAGGACTCGCTAAGAGCACACGGTGTGCAGGTTACTGTACCCGCTCGAGCGTTATTCAAGTTCTCCGCTTAAGACGGGAGATCTGACCCAGCCCGCCGGACTTCGGCTCCGGCGGGCATTGCGCATCAACTCCATGCAACTGCAACCAAGTTCCTGCGCCTGCGCATCCCAGTCACCCCCGGCTCGCGCTTCGGTGAATGGCAAGTGTCGTGGGTGGGCGGCTGGACCAAACACCGGCTCTATTTCCTGGTGATGATGGTGCGGGTCCACGATTGAATCGGCCGGCCCATATCTCTGGCTGTTAACCGAAAGGTTGTAGGTTCGAATCCTGTTTGCCGAGCCAAATATTCCCGGGACGCTCCCGAGTCGCTTCGGTTGACTGACCGACGGCGCAAATGCGCGGAAATGGCCACTACTGTGGGCCGAAGGCTCTCTCTAACCGGGCGATGTTGCGTGCGGCTTGTTCGGCTAGGCCAGTCGGCAGCCTTTCCAGGCCG
>JBBSFW010000312.1:0-4022 GCA_038254805.1 Terriglobales bacterium | reverse complement strand
TCGTGTCGAATGAGACGGTGAAAAGTGCTGCAGATGGAATGACGATCTTGCACTCCCTGTCATTCACGCTCGCGGCCTACTCCACACAGAGTTTTTTAGCTCGGGACGTGTCCCGGCAGGCTGTGGGTGTAGGTGTGGGGGGTCGGTAGCTCGATAGCTCTCGATCGCGAGCCGGGACTTGGCTACGCCTTGTTCTTTTTGCTTACTTTCCAGATCGCCACACTGTTTTGGGACATTCGTATTATGCTGATTTACTTAGGTTTCTCGACGTGAACTAGCAAGTGGCTTTTTAATGCGGCGGGGACGGGCGCTCTTTGTTATCAGGTCGGAAGAGGGCCGATAGAAAATAAAAGAAACTGACTACGAATTCATTGACCCGCAGGCTGATTTGTGGTCATTATGGAAATTATCGAACCTATGGGCCCCTTTTAACGAGAAAAACGTCGACCCCGCCTTCAGCAACCGAAAGCAAAACCATCAATGAAAAAGACCACGTTGAGTAAATTGCGCGAGTTGTGGACAATTCGCCGCTTCTGCAAACAAATTCAGCGCGAGCAGCGTGAAGTTCATGCCCCCCTGTCCTCGTCGAGGATTTTTCCCGACGGAACGTTTGTGGGCAGTTTTGGACTCCTTCGCCTGGCACGGGCGGCCTCGTTGCCGCGCCGGGACGCGCGCCCGTCGTCACGCTGATCCGTTAGCCTAGATGCGGTGAATCCTGTACCGCCAGCTGCGTTTCCCGACCGCGACCGTTCTTAAAAAGCCAGACGAGCCGAGCTGGACGCCGACAAGTACATTTGTGAGATAGATAAGCACGCTCTCGAGGCGCTCGGCTCCCCGCTGGCTGGCTCTGACCGTCCGTTGATCGTTACGTCGGCGCTGCGACCGTTCCTCCTTGGCGGACCGAAGCGGAATGCAGCACCCCAGTGTGTCTTGCCGCCGCACGTAACGCTCCGTCCACGGATTCGGCCTTCGTTAGTTCCGCCGCTGTCGTAAGCAGGTGGCAGAACACAGAGTTTTTCGAGTTCGAACGGGTCGGTAAGCCCCTGCACCTTGTCCTCGGCGTCAAGAATCCGAATCTTACCCGCTCTCATCTCCGCCCGGCCGCGGCGATTCGAACTCTTCACGCGTTGAGCCTATTTATCCTGTGAGCAACCGATAGTTAATCCAGGCGATTGCTACCGAACAAATCATCAACGTCACGGCGGGCAACATCTTGAATACCGGGTTCTTCACCCGCAGATGGGTAATGACGGCAGCTCCCATGAGGATTGCGATTCCGATCCCGCCAACGACGGCGAAGCGTCCTCGCTCAATACCGATTAACAACATTATCACGAAGGTGACCTTAAAAATACCGACGAGGTCCCGTAGCCATCCTGGCAATTGATACTGTTGGAATTCGTCGACGATGTTGGCGTAGCGGACCACCCACACAAAGATGATCGCAGCCGCAACGAGCGCCTGCAGGCCGATCGTCAAATCATGCATGAAGAGAGATTACGCGAATTCCTGCTGCACATGAAGAGCGGCGGGGTGCGGTGGATGTAAAACTGGCGACGATTCATGAGCCAGACGGGCAGTGGCGCGTTGTCACCATGATTTCAATCGCCTTCGCGGCTGATTTCGGATTCTTCTGATTTCGCGAACTCCGCCGCGCGGATGACGCCGACGGTCACGATGAAGGTAACGATCAAACCAAGACCAAAAATTGCGATAAGGTAGTCCATTAGCCTCCTCGCTTTTTAGAAATGAGCGTGGTTAGAAGGGCTATGCGCACTCCAACCCAGAGGGAAAGAATGCTCGGCACCCAGATTCCGACGAACAGTCCGTAGTCCCGATTGACGAGAAACCAGAGAGTGACGCTGGCGACGAAGCTTGCGAGAGTCGCAATCAGGAACGGGTAATCAATTTTGTTAAACATAATCAGTTGAGGTATCGGGTTTGGGTTGAAGATAGGAACGCCCGCACCAGACCGCGGGGAGGTTCATTCGAGCGCGAAGAAATGCGAGCGCCGCCGAAAATGGATAATGCCAGTGAAAGCGGGGATGCCGGAATACCGAGACAGAAAGCGGTCACCATAAGAAATGGAAGAATCCGGCCGCCGAAAAGCAGAAGCGTCGCCGGTCCAATCAAGTGCGGTGAACCAAGGCCTTCATGCGCGTTCGACCGAGACCTTCCCACACTTTCCCAGTCGGCACTCCGGAAGACACTAATGGCAAGCTTAATCGGAAGTTTCTTCCTTTCGTGCGCACAGCGAAGCTCACGAGCCAACGTCGACGCGATCGGGGATAAGCGGTTGTTTTCCTAGCAAAGAGTCGTATCCATGTGAATGCAGCAACTCATTGATATCATCGTCCAAAAAACCGGCATTAGTCAGGAAAACGCGCAGAAAGCCGCCCAGGCGGCCATTGATTTTATCAAAGGCAAATTGCCCCCAGCTGTGGCCAGCCAGGTCGATGCCGTTCTCGCCGGTGACATGAGCGGTGTGGCAGGGCAAACGGGCGACATGCTTAAGGGCGGGTTCGGAGGATAGCTCGCTAGGAGGGCCTGGACGACAAGGCACTGGCTGAAAGTCGCGATCTTTTCGAAATTCTCAGCGCAATCTCCAGCGCGTGGAAGGGCTCATCAATCGGCATTAGGTGTCAACTAACGCACAGCTATAAGAGTTTGTTGTCCTAGTTGTGGACGCTTCACTGTGGATAGGCTGGTTCTTTCCATGGTATGAGTGAGTCGTATCCGCGATGTTAAGGACCCGGGGGTTACCTAGCAGAGGCTTGGGCCGTCACGCTTGGTAGGCCGGGGACAGTTAACTGGCGAAAAGCGCCAAAACGTACCCTTTTGGCCGATTCTAGTATCAAAGTGCGTTCTACAGCATCCCGTGCGCGGGAATGGGCATGTCTGCGAATAAGCTAAAAGAGGTTTTTGGCTCAGATTTTCCAAAAATTTCCCAAGACAACGTTGAAGTGGGGCGGGGCCGGCCTATTGAACCCGGCCGATCCTATCGGGTACATGAGGGTCGAAAATTGCTTATCTCAAATCTAAGCGGGTTAACACCAAGGAACTCGTGTAGCTCTCTGGTGGGATCGGCGCCCGCTTGCGCTGCCGCCTGCCCACTCGAGCGGGGTCGATCCTATTGGGTATATCGCGGTCGAAAATTGCTCACCTCCGAAACCTAAAAAGGCGTTAGCACCAAGGACCCTGCCGCTACTCTGGTGGATCGGCGCGCGCTGTGCTGCGCGCCACCTTCGCATTACGCAGCAATGTAACCACACGAATGATTACGTCCCTTTCTTTGACAACGCGCCTTGGTTTGTTCGGCTATCGCAAGCAGGGTGGGTGGCAGAGCACAGAGTTTTCTCGGGTCGGGACGTGTCGTTGGCTCCGCCCTTTCCCTCTGTACGCCTACCACCAACAGCTCTTTTGTTCCTTCTGACCATCCTCCGAACCGAAACCGGACTGTGAAAGCTGTGTGTGTATCCCTTTATGTCTCTCCGCGCGGCCTTACCACCTGCCGGAAAGTTGCGTGCCTTGGGATTCACGGTCTAACCGTGCTGAATGTTTGATAAGATTAACCAAGCCAGGGCCTAACAGTGCAAGAAAGCTTCCGCCTTGAATCACCGGAAAAAGAGTGTGCAGAAGCCGTCCGCTTTGCGGTGCCAACTGGACTCTACTTCTCTTAGCCGATCCACTGCTCCGTAGGTCGAAACCTTGTTAATGCCCCCGCACGCCGTAAGAAAAGCCGATATTATTAGCAGGCACCAGTCGAATAATAGTGGCTCGGGTTGCCTGTGCGGGCGTTTTGTGTCGCCGTAATGGGGCCCCCAGAACTAAAAGATCGTCCAAGAAGTGTCCAAGCAACGAATGAGAAGCCTATTGCATTGATCCTCATTTCATAGGCAGCCGACGACGGGATTCGAACCCGTGACCTGCTGATTACGAATCAGCTGCTCTACCAGCTGAGCTACATCGGCGTTTCCCTCGCAGAATAACGCTTAATTTTCCTTCTGCGAGCCGATTCACTT
>JBBSFW010000311.1:0-4023 GCA_038254805.1 Terriglobales bacterium | reverse complement strand
CGCAACCCGAGTTTTCTGCGGAAGCTTCGCTGCGCCTAAAGTAGGCGTCGGGCAACGGCCCAGTTGCGGAAATAAAAACTCGCAAGACAATCGCTAGAGGGTCAGGTTTCCGCAAGTCAGCCCTGATGCCGTAGCAGCCAGCAGCTAGTGGTAATTGTTCTCGGTCATAGTGTTAAACTACCCCATCCCTTATGGCTGATATGCCGCAATTGCCTCCGCCCCAGCCGCCACGACGTTCGCGCGCTTTGCTCTGGATATTAATAGGCGGCAGCGCCTTTTTCCTGTTTGTGTTGGCGGTGTTCTCCCTGGTGTATGTCACCATGCGGTCGGGCGGTCAGGCTCGCCTTGGCGGCTTCGGTAACAAGATCGGAGTTGTTGATCTCGAAGGAGTAATCCTCAGCCCGGAAATCGTGGTGCGGCAGCTCAAGAAGTTTGGCGATGATGATTCGGTAAAGGCCATCATTCTGCACATCAACACGCCCGGTGGCGGGGTGGCAGCTACGGAGGAGATTTATCGCGAGGTCCGCCGGGTCGAGAGCCAGAAGAAGAAGAAAGTGGTGTGCTCGATCGAAACCATCGGGGCCAGTGGTGGCTATTATGTTGCTTCCGCCACCAATAAGATTTTCGCTAACCACGGCAGTATCGTGGGCAGCATCGGAGTGATCGCTGAATGGGTGAATTACGGCGACTTGCTGCGTTGGGCGAAGCTCAAAGACATCACCCTAAAAGCAGGTGAGCTTAAGGACGCCGGTTCGCCAACCCGTGACCTCACTCCAGCCGAGCGTGCTTATTTTCAGGGGTTGCTGGACGACATGCACGCGCAGTTCATCAATGCAGTGGCTGATGGCCGCCACCTGAAAACCGAAGACGTGCGCGCCATTGCCAGCGGTCGGGTATGGACGGGTGAGCAGGCAGTGCCTCTGAAACTGGTGGATCAATTGGGCGACTTTCAGGCCGCGGTCGAAGACACGGCGAGGTCGGTAGGAATTCGGGGAGAGCCCGTCCTGGTGCACCCAGAGAGAGACCGCAAAACCCTGCTTGACTTGTTGTTCGGCGACCTATCAGAGTTACTCCCCGACACCGCCAAAATACTGGAATCGCACGTTGGCTTCTACTATCTTTGGAAGTAGATGAAGCACGGTATTTCGCAGTCTGAACCTGGACCTGCAGTGGATAAAAATGTAAGGAGCGCACGACCATGACCAAAGCCGATCTGATCGACGAGGTTTCGCGTTTAGCGGAACTGACGCGCAAGGACAGCGAAGTAATCGTCGAAACTATTTTCGATAGCGTGGTGCGCTCGCTTCGGGTGGGCGACAAGATAGAAATTCGCGGCTTCGGGAGTTTCCGCACTCGCCAGCGAAAGCCCCGGGTCGGCCGCAATCCCAAGACCGGTGACCGGGTAGAAGTTCCGGCCAAGAAGATTCCTTTTTTTAAACCCAGCAAGGAATTGAAAGACCTGGTAAACAATTCCGCGACTGCGGACCGTACCGCACTGCCACCGCCGGCTCCCGCGGCCGGTTGAAACAGCACAGCGCTCGCCCGCGGCTTAACGCTGATGGATTTCTATGGTGTTCGTACTCGACAATTACGACTCTTTTACTTACAACCTGGTGCAATATCTGGGCGAGCTAGGCGCCACCGTCGAGGTACGACGCAATGACGAGGTTACGCTGGATGAAGTAAAAGCGCTGCATCCGGAGCGTATTGTGTTGTCGCCTGGTCCCTGCACCCCACAGGATGCTGGCATCAGCATCGAGGTGATAAGGGAATTCGCAGATACCATGCCCATTTTGGGTGTGTGTTTGGGGCATCAGGCCATAGGTGCGGCATTTGGTGGCGACGTTATACGAGCCAAACATTTGATGCATGGCAAAACCAGCCGCGTGGAGCATGATGGTAAGACCATCTTCCAGGGGCTCTCTTCGCCTATGACTGCGACTCGCTACCACTCGCTGATCGTCTCCGAGGAAAGGCTACCCAAAGATTTAGAGATAACAGCCTGGACCAGTGATGGCGACGGAGGGCGGGTCATCATGGGCCTGAGGCACCGGAATTATCCGGTTGAAGGCGTGCAATTTCACCCCGAAAGCATACTTACAAGCGAAGGAAAGCGGTTAATCAGCAACTTTCTGGCGCTTTAAGTTCTTGCGATTGAGTTACAGCTTCGTACACAGCACTTGACACGGTGCAGCGCTCACGCCATGCTTAACAGCGTTCCGGGAGGCAGGATGGAGCAGAGCCAGCAGGACAAGCGGGCTACCCGTCGTTTTGCGCTGCAACTCCCCATTTCGGTGAAATATAAAAACGGCGTAGCGGGCGAAAAGAACGCCGTTACAAAGGATGTCAGCGCACGCGGGATCTGCTTTTACATGGATTCGGCGCTGGGCGAAGGGTCACTCATCGAGTTCACACTCACCCTGCCGCCTGAGATCACGCTCACGGAAAGCATTCGGGTGCGCTGCAAGGGCAAAGTGGTGCGCTCCGAGGCCGGCAATAACGGGAGTCAACTTCGCATTGCTGCCGTTATCAACGAGTACGAATTCCTCTCCGCCGCCCAAGATTCGGCCTCCTGAGGGAGAAGATACGGCTTTCTGAGGGCCCCCGGGTGCGTCCTATCGATCACTTCCCGCCCCGACGCTGCGGTGGTATGGTTGCACTTAGTCCCATTTTGCCCCTGGATGAAGCCTTTGTCCCGCTTTTCCGGCTGTTTCGCGCTGATCAGCATGCTGACTCTGTGGCCTGGCATCCGCGCCGAGGCACAGGCCGGCGCGATCATACAAAACATTTCGGTGGTTCCCGAGAAGCAGGGTCTGAGCGTCAAAATCATCGCCAGCCGTCCGGTGGTTCCCCGAGTGACCAAGGTCGAGAATCCGTTTCGTCTGGTAATTGACATTCCCAACGCCACGCTGCCCAAGGGAGAGAAGCGCGTTGCCGTGCATCACGATGAAGTGAGTGAAATTCGCGCCAGTCAGTTTCGGAGCTTCCCGCCGGCAGCTCGCGTCGTCGTCGAATTAACAGCGGACCGGGACTACTCCGTGGTGTCGGCGGGCAATACGGTTTCAGTTTGGCTGCTCGCGTCGACAGCAAAAAAGACTTTTCCGGCAGAAGCGACGCCTACGAACGTCTCTGAGTCAGTCGGACCGGGCTCATCCCCTGGCGAAGCGGTGAGCAACGCAAGTTTGCCAACGCATACAATTGCGGGTCCATCGGTAGTGAATGCAGCCAGAGATACGGCGATTGTACGTTTGCCGCGGGGCGGTGAAGTACGTGTCTGTCCCGGCACTTCGCTTTCTGTGACGCCCTCCCAAAACGGCCGCGACTTGATGTTCGGCATGAGCAGCGGCGCCATTGAGGCCCACTATGCTATGGATGCGTCGTCGGACGTAATCCTGACGCCGGATTTTCGCATTCTGCTGCCCGGGCCGGGCAATTTTAATTTGGCGGTTAGCGCCGACGGTCAAGGGAACACTTGCGTTCGCGGGATGCAAGGCAACAGCGCATCCGTAGTTGTCTCTGAGGCAATGGGAAATGGAAGCTATCAGGTGCATCCTGATGAGGAGATCATGTTTCGCGCAGGGCGGCTGAACAGCGTGAGTACCGCCATTCCGGCGAGCTGCGGCTGCCCGGTTGCGATCGTGCCTGTTATGCGGGCCGCAACGCTACCCCCTGCCCCTACCGCGCCAACTACAACTCTACCCGCTGGCACGGTGCCGGCTACTGCTCCGGTTGCACGAGCCGACCAACCGGCCGCTGACAAAAATCCTCACGAAATACATGTGCAAGTGGATGCACCTTTGGTGTTCAGCGCCCGGCAACAGCCATCCACAATACTGCCGACACCTTCGAGAGCGCAGCTTGGCAGCCTTCCCCCCACTTCAAGCCGACGATCCGCGCCCGATTTGCTGAGTTTTGCTGCCGTTGCTCCAGCCACGGTGACTTACTACAAGCTGGAGAACGGCCAAAAACCGCGTCACGGCTTCCTGGGAAAACTGCGCGGATTTTTCGTTACCGTGTTCCGAT
>JBBSFW010000310.1:0-4023 GCA_038254805.1 Terriglobales bacterium | reverse complement strand
CCAGGGCGTTCGGACGACTTGCCAGGTAGCGGCGAACAAAGTGTTCGGTTGCTTGGATCAAAAACTACATCAATCGCGCCGCTCTTATCATCCACATAAAGGACTTTCTCCCAAGTTTTGCCGCCATCGTTGGTGCGAAAGACGCCGCGCTCTTTGTTTGAGCCATAAGCGTGGCCGAGAGCAGCGACAAAGACGGTGTTTCCGTCTCGCGGATTCACTATCAGCGCGCCAATGTGTTGCGGGGTTGACATGGTGAACAGATGAGCTGATCGCGCCCGAATCTCACTTCGCCTGCAGGACGTTTTTTAAGTCCCTCTCTCGATAAGTCTTTAGAACCGCAAACAGAATGGCATCTTGCATTGCGACATAATACTCGCCATTCCGGGCTGGGTGGAGTATAGGCGCCGCGTACTCCGCAGCCCGGGTGCAAGGTGGGTTCTGTGACGAACGAAATTGACACGGTGAGAGCAATTGTTTTATTCGACCTGCGCGGCCCGTTGCCGCTGTGCTCAGGCTGCAATGCGTACCAGTGCGTTACTGAAGAAGGCGGATTCGGTAGGAGTAAGGGGGGTTATTCGCTGTGACCGCGGAGTCGTAAACCCGGCGGTTATTCACGCCCACTTAGTTCGTTTAATTCGTTTATTTCGTATCGAGCGACAGAAAAAAAGGGGGGTGGGTCAAATCTCTATGAGATGGGGCTGCGGAAGCCGTGGGCCTCGCCTACGAAAATCCGCGATATTGTTTCACTTAAACAGATTTTGCGCGGCCCACTTTATTCCCGAGAACCAACCAGTTGGCCGCACTTTCTCCGAAAATTCTGGGACACAATCAACGACCAAAGACCCGCTGGAAGCATTCCTCGGCGCAAAGCCTTCTATCGGAGCAACACAGTAAGCTCCCAAAGGTCCAGAAGTATTGCCTGGATGTGCTCTCCGGTGCCGTTCCTACGGGCCGGCAGGTGTTTCTGGCAGTAGGAGGGCGTCACCTGGGCGATCTGGAGCGAGCAGAAGGCAAAGAAACGCCGCTGCGATGGGACGAGGGTGATGCTCTCAGGGCTCCAGTTTTTCGAGCGCTTCCTGTGCCTCGCTGACGCGTGGCTCGCAATCAATAGTTTCAAATGCTGGAAATTGATTAAGTGCGCAACTTGTTGCTTAATGGCAGCGAGAAGCCGGGCTCACTACTCTTGTGGTCCCCCGTAACTTATTGACTACATTGAAACATCGCTGACATTCAAAATGGCGGTTAACGTGCACAGTTCAACGTATGCTTTAGGGATTCTGGTCGTAGCCCAAGAAAGCACGGAGGAAATATGATAAAGCTCGATGGGTTAAAAGGATGGGGCATCTCTTCGGGTCATTTCCCGCGGGCCATTTTGGTTCTGCTCGCATTTTCAACGACACTGTTGGCGCAGACTAATTCTGAAACATTACTCTTCAGGGCAAGTAGCTACGGCACCTATGCCTTTGTTGGGCAGACGATCAAGTTGGGAAAAACAGCACCTGTGAGTATCGGAGGAGGATGCGGAACGGCTCAAGTCGGTGCCTCGCGGACCGGCACAGTTCTGTCCGTCAACGCACCGCCGATTGTCATCACTGGCGTAATCAACACGAGTGCAAGTTCCAGCGCCTCGGCAGCAACCGCGACCGCAGACGTGCATCAAGTGAATTTGTTGGCAGGTTTAATCACGGCTGACGAAGTTAAGGCGGTCAGCACTACCAGTGAGAATGGAACCATTCTCAGCAGCAGTGCTGCTGGATCTAACTTTGTCAACCTAGTGGTAGCGGGAAACTCGATCAGCGGCACTCCCTCACCCAACACAATTATAAATTTTCCTTTTGGGCACGTCGTCCTGAACGAGCAGATCCGAACGACCAACGCGGGATTGGCGGGACTTACCGTGAATATGATTCACGTTTACATTACGGCGAGTAACCTTTTGAACATTGCCCCTAACACCCAGATCATCGTGGCAGACGCGAATAGTGGGTTGACGCAAGCTGGCGGCCCTGCTGTCGTCGATGGGACAGCCTACGGAACTCGAGTAAATGTGGGTAACATCATTCGTTCTACTCCCACTGCTCCGGTTTCGGTACCCTGTCTCGGCACTAACGGTAAGGTCATTACAAACTCGATCCTTAGCGTAAATCTGGGTCCACTCGCTACTTCCGGGACCGTGACGGACACGGGCGAGGGCAACGTCACGGCGACTGCAGTCCAGAGCCAAACTTCTTCGACGGTGCAGGCGCTTAACATCCTGAATGGAACGGTTAAGGCAGACGTCATCCAGGCTGGCGCAGCTGCGTGGACCACCGATGGTGTGAACTTCAGCTTCAGCGACAACGGCTCGAACTTCACGAATCTGCAAGTCGCAGGTCATCCGGAGATCAACGCCAACGTCGCTCCCAACACGCGGGTCAGTCTGTCGGGACTGGGCACGTTGTGGCTGCATCGCGTGATCACAACGAGCAACTATATCGAGGTACGGATGATCGAACTGGTCGTGACGCAGCAGAATGTACTGGGCATTCAGATTGGCACGGACATCCGCGTTGCTGATGCTTCCGCTTCGTTGCACAGCAAGACGAAGCCTTAAGCAAACGGGCTTCCAGTGTATGTGTCGCCCTGGCCTGCACGACCCTGCCGGAAATCTTCGAGCAGGCCAGGGTGGTTTCTCCGGCTTCAATACTTAGTAGATGCACGGATGTGCTTTTCACCGCCGAGGGAGTTCACCGAAAAATACTCTGGAATTGGTCGTTGCTCTTTGCGCTGACCTGTTCCGTCTTTCGTTCTGTCACAATCGAAACCAGAGATTCTTGGCAGTAAGAGCCTCTCCTCGTTTGACGCGGGTTTCGGGCACCCCAGCGACTCGATCAAGAGGCTCTGGAGCGCGACGCCCCATCAACGTGGAAATCCCTTTCCTGGTCGGAGCGGCGCCTCGCTGAAGCGGGATCGTAAAAGGCTGGCGCATCCAACGGGACTCACTTGGCGCCTGGGGTCGGGAAGATTCTTCCTCCCGTGGCTTTGAGCTGCTTTGTTGAGCCGACGGAGGTGTTTCCAGGCGAGCCCATTACCGCTAGACTTCATGCTGCAGGTCGTGGCGTCGATGCCCACCGTCTTGCCCTTCAGCAATCCCTTCTCCGCCAGCAGTTCCAGCACCCAGCCGAACACCGCCTCGTGGGTTTCCAATCGATCAGCCGCCGCGTCCGCGAGATCGTCGAGTGGTCCGGCGGCTGTTCGCTCAGTTCCAGCTCCAGAAATCGCCGCGGCCCCAGCGAATCCGCCGCTCGCCATGCGATTCCACGCTCCCCATCGATGCCTTCAAAATAGCCGATCAGCAGCAGGCGAAAATACCGCCCCGGGGTCAGCGACGGTCGTCCCATGCTCTCCGCATAGAAGCCCGCGCATTGGCCTTCGACCAACTCATCGAACCTGCGCCCTTCCAGCAACTGGTTCAGGCGCTCATAAAGCCCCACGTCGCAGCGGCAGGCTCTCTCGGCGGGAGACGGCACTAGAGAGGACCATGGTGTCCCTGGCATTTTCTGAGAACCAGATCAGCAGATTTTGCTGGGGTGGAACGCAACATTTGCAGATCAGACCAGCAATACTTGCTGGCCATGTGTTGCTAAGACATACGATCAAAACAAGTTAAAACGGGCTGCATTCCTAAAACATTCCTAATAAGAAACATTCCTACTCTTTCATTTTTTGTAAATTGCAGACTTCCTTGCGTTCGCCGAACAGGTTAGAAGTTGGGGCCAATACCGGTGTGGTGCGGAGGTCAGCCGTGGAGCCTTACACCTGGAGCCCGTCCCACGACCAGTGTGGGATGCTGAGGCCGTTAGGCACATCATCGGCGGACTGGCGGTAGCGGGACATCGTTGTCGTGGTCGCCCAAGCGAAGTAGTCGTGCAGCACTTGTCGCAGCGCACCGTCGGCGGCTAGTCCGACATCTGCTAGAGCCTGGTCGAAGCACGCAATCGCACGGCGATCCATTTCGTCGTGCTCCCCGTTGCCGCTGTGCAT
>JBBSFW010000309.1:0-4030 GCA_038254805.1 Terriglobales bacterium | reverse complement strand
TATTCAAAGTGGGGTGGGTTTTCACCTTCGCGGCCGCCGCTTACAACCTCGTGCGTATGCGGAACCTGCTGTCGCCAGCAGTTCAATCCGCATAAGTCCGGGGAGAAGTGTGTCTGGAGGCCTGAAAACAAGGCTCTGGTCACATACTCCCCAACGAGGAGCCTCAAAAAGCTCTGCATAGTCTCCCAAAAGCAAGCTCAAGCAGAAAATGAGAGAAGCGACAGCTGAGAATAAGGTTTTTTCAGCATCCTGCTAAAGAATTCAAGCATTCGTGTTTTTTTGTATTCTAAAGGAAGTGGACGCAAGATCTGAGTCTTACCTTGTAAGCCGACTGGTTTATATCTATCCACCTCGTGAGGTCGGCTCGACGTTTCTCCGCAAGCCTCCGCATGTCATTGGCTTCAGCATCTGAAATCATATCTTCGTGCTCATAGACGGAGACGGCCGCTAGTTGCAGAGCGGCATTGTAAGCGATGTTGAACCGCCAATCGTTGTGAAGATCGGGAGTCTTGCAAGCAGCGAGATCGCGATCAGCGGCGGCGAGGAGGCCGGCTACCTTGTGCTCCTTGAGTCATCTGCTTTTTAGCCAACCTTGTAAGCTGCTGCTCATTGTCGACCAGAAAGATTTTAGGACCTTCGATTACGCTGCTTGTGATTAAGTGCTGCCCTGCGGCCAGTTTACGACAGAACTCCGGCACCGGGTACACAGACGGATTCACCTCCCGCCCGAGATCAAGCTGCGCGCTGCCCATGGCAGAAACAATATCCATCAGGGGGACTTTTCCTATGATGAAAACATCAATGTCGCTAGAAAAGTTTCTGTGCCGGTTGCGACGGAACCGTACATAAAGGCAACTTCTTCTGCCCAATGGGATCCTTAATCACCGGACCACACTAGAACGTCTTGATCCGGATGTTACGCGATTCAATCTTCATCGCGGCGTTCGTAACATGTAATTGAATCCCGATTTCCCCATCCAGTGTGCGATTCGCTTTGTCATCGTCGATTACCGCACTCATCACACGGCCGTTGACTAACTGGATTATTGTATTGCCGCGTGCGATGATATGCAGCTCATTCCAGTCGTCGGTCTTGATGAGGGATTTCAGTTGATCGCCGTCCCCAGTCGATCCGATCGACCCCACTTTCTTTCCGTCCGGGACGTAGCAGATCTGCCCTCGCAACGCCAGGAAGCCCCGGCCGCGCTCTTCGTAAACTTGCCCCGTGTATTGCTGCCGGCCATCTATATCGGCTTGATAGCCTTTCATCACCCACTTGGCTACGTCAGGCAGTTCCACGCTCCGGTACTGAACGCCGCTGTTTCCGGTTTCCCCGGTCAATTTATATTCCAGCTTCAGTTCGAAATCGGCGGGAGAGCCACCCTTCCAGATGCAGAAGATGTTTTGTTTGGGCTGGTGATCGGCCTTAGTTTCCCCAACCATCACGGAATTTTCAACACGCCAGAAATCAGTGTCGCAATCCCAACCGCTCAGCGATTTGCCGTCGAAGATCTGCCGGAAACCAGTCTCTTCAAGAGGCGCAACCATGGGACCGCGTGCCGCTCCGCGCGGACGCCCAGGAGCGCCGGCGGGCGGTGTTGCTTGGGCGTTCAAAACGCCGTCAGCGGCCATCGAAAACATGACTGCCGTAAACAGAAAGGCTGCCGTTCGATTGCGTCTGCTGTGTATTTCTTGGAACATCATGTTGCCTCCAGTCAGTGTGCCGCCTTAGCAGCCGCCACCTTCACCCAACTTCGGTTTGCCGCCGACTGTAGCACTGCGTCGGTTACGTAGTCAGTCAAAAGCGCTTCGCGGAAGGTGGGAGATGCGGCCTTGCCATCGCCTAATCCAGTAAGAAAATCGGCGGCCTGATGGATGAACGAGTGTTCGTACCCGATCTGCAGCCCAGGAACCCACCAATGTTTCATATACGGATGATCGCTGTCGGTCACGTGAATACTTCTCCACCCGCGCACGATGCCCTGATCGCGATGGTCGAAGTATTGCAGCCGGTGCAGATCGTGCAGATCCCAGATGATGGATGCGTGTTCTCCGTTAATTTCCAGCGTGTAGAGCGCTTTGTGACCACGGGCATAGCGCGTCGCTTCAAAGGTGGCGAGCGATCCGTTTTGAAAGCGCGCAAGAAAAGCGCTCGCATCGTCAATGCGGACCGGCTCTTCCTTGCCGGTGAGATTGTGTTTACGGCTCTTGATGAACGTCTCGGTCATGGCCGTGACCTCATCGATCTGACCATTCAGCCACATGGCAGTATCGATGTTATGAGCTAGAAGATCGCCCGTCACTCCGCTTCCGGCAACGCTCGCGTCCAGACGCCAGAGACCTTCGCCGCCTTGCGGGACATCGCTCGAGATCGTCCAGTCCTGCAGGAATACGGTGCGATAGTGGAAAATTCTGCCGAGGCGTCCTTCCTCGATCAACTGTTTTGCGAGCATCACAGCCGGTACACGGCGGTAGTTGTACCAGACCATGTTGGCGACACCGGCGTCTTCAACGGCCTTCACCATCGCTTCCGATTCGGCGGGAGTGCGGCCCAAAGGCTTTTCGCACATCACCATTTTGCCGGCCTTTGCGGCAGCAATCGCGATTTCCGCGTGCGTATCGTTCGGAGTGGCGATATCGACCAGATCGATGTCCGGAGACTCGGCCAGTTTGCGCCAGTCCGTCTCGACGGACTCGTATCCCCACTGGCCCGCAAAGGCCCTGACCCGATCTCCGTTTCTAGCGCAGACTTTCTTCAGGACAGGCTGATAGGGGAGATCAAAAAAATTGGCCACTTTGCCGAAAGCATTCGAGTGGGTGCGCCCCATGAACCCACAGCCAACAACACCGATATTCAGTTTCTTCATTTAGTCCCAACCGTGCGCGTTCCGGACGGCCACCATGACACGCAGTACGTCGTTCCACGTTTGCGCATTCAGCATGACCGAGTTCGGAAACATGCAGCCGTCCCAGCAGATATGCGCGAACGCGTGCGTTACGGCGCCGCTATCGTCGCGCATCCAAGCCCCGGCGGCGCGCACGATATCGAGCTTACCGTTCGGATCGAGCGGCTGGCAATGCCTGCCCGTTTTGTCGTGCGAACCCGAACCACTCACCGTCCCGTCATTCTGTGCCACGTGAAAATCGAAAGTCCACGGACGTAAAGCGCGGGCCATTTCCCGGTACGCCTCGGCGAAGCGATCCGTCTGAGACCACTCGAAATCTTCGGGCACCAGACGGTCTTCCGGCGCGTTGTGTCCCATGGTGAATAGCATGGTGTGCGCCATATCGGCCTGAAATCCCACCGTGTTTGGCATACCCACCAATTCAAGCAATTCCACGTTACGGCGCCAACTGTGCATTCCGGCCCAACAGATTTCCCCTTCCGCCGCGAGCCGTTCGCCAAAGCTTTCGGCAATCGAACCCGCCTCCCGGAAAGTTTCCGCGATTCTCTTCGTACCCTGCTCGGGGTCTTTCGCCCATTCGGCAGGGCTGGCGGCGGAATCTATTCGGATCACCCCGTATTTTCGAATACCAAGGTCTCGAAGTTTGCGGCCAATGCCGCACGCCTTTTTTACCTGAGTGAGAAAGCGGCCGCGTTCCTCTTCATTTCCCATGGCGGACCCGCCGCCGGTCGGCGGCCACACCGGAGCCACCAGGGAACCAGCAGTCAACCCTTTTGAGGAAAGCTTCTCTGCCAGACGCGCGAGATCGTCATCGGACGAATCAATATCCGTATGCGGAAGAGAGAGGAAGAGGTCGACGCCGTCGAACCGCACTCCGTCCACTTCGGCTGCGGCGGTCAGATTCAACATCGTGTCCAGATCGATTGGCGGTTCCGAATCGGAACCCTTTCCCACCAGCCCTGGCCACATCGCGTTATGAAGCGCAGGGCGGCTATGTGTTGTATTCATCAAATGACTCAAGCTCCGCCAGATTATATCAGCCCTCTTAACGCCAAGAGCATGGAGTATAAAGGGAATGTGAAACGCTCATCGAGGAATGTCGCTATTGGCAGCTTGGCGCTCTG
>JBBSFW010000308.1:0-4032 GCA_038254805.1 Terriglobales bacterium | reverse complement strand
GGGCTTGGCGGCGAGGGTTACTACTGGGGCGGCTTCGGCGGCCTGGGCCTTAGCACCACCACCACGGTTCAAAACTACAAGGTGGGCACCTTGGTGCTGGACATGTATAACGCCAAGACGAAACATCTAGTTTGGCGCGGCACAGCCAGCGGCGGCATCTCCAACAATCCGAATGACAACCAGCAGCGATTCGACAAAGCCAGCGATCCGCTGTTGAAGAATTTCCCGCCAAAGTAGGAGAGGTCTCTGCGAATCAAGCCAATTTCCACGGTAAGTGGGAGGCCGCTGTCCTCCGGGAAAGCGGCAAACAAGGGTTGAGGAGAATATCGCTCAGAGGCGACGCAAAGCGCCGACGGTTTTGTTATCCAAATCTGTTCCTCCGAATGAGGATGGGCTCCCACCTGCTGAGTAACGAGGCGAGTCCCGCAGTCAGTTCTACCGCACGTTGCAAAATAGGAGAAACATCGTGAGAACAGCTATGTCGTTTTTAAGTAATGAAACCGTCGCTCGGTGCGTTCACAGATCAGGTCACAGTGCATTGATCACGGGAGTCGCGGTCACCCTGGCAGCGTTGATCGGTCTTACCGCGTGCGCGACGAAAACCGATCAGAGCGCAACGAAAGAAGCAATGCCCTCAATCGCAGCTGCCCCTGCGCCCCCTGCAGCCACGCAGAAGGAACCAGCGCCCCAAACCCTGGCTAACGTTGGCGAGTTTGGAGAGAATATCTACGACGCGGCCAAGGCTGGGAAGTGGTCTGAGGCGCAGACTAAACTGACTGAACTGAAGGACGCGATGAAAACATCTGGCGCAACTTTGAGTAAGTCAAGTGAGCAACAGAACAAACTTCAGGGTCTCGTCGCATCGCTCGATACGTCCATTGGCAAGAAAGCAGAATCCACCACCATGCGGGACGCGAACCAAGTAACTCTCATCGTCTCCGAATTAATGGCGTCTTACCAGACAAACGTACCCGCGGAAATCAGCCGGCTGGACTACGATGGCCGCGAATTAGAGATTTGGGGCCACGCTCACGAATCGGCAAAGCTGAAGGAAACGGCCGCAGACCTCCGCCAGACCTGGGACAAGGTGAAACCGCAAGTGGAATCTCATAACGGGATGGCGGAAGCTCAGAAGTTCAGCGAACTGGTGAAGGATGTGGAAAGGGCAACCACAAGCGCCAGTTACCAAAAGTTGGCCTCGCAGATTTTAGATCAGGTTGACAAGTTGGAAAAACTCTTTTAAGTGCTTCGAGCCGGGAGAAGCAAATGGAAGATGTGCGCCATGCTTGCGCTCGGGCAGGCGGCTCTTCACTTGGCCCAAGCAAATTCCCAGGACACGTCCGAGCAGCGTGCACAAGAGCGTCTCGTGCGGCAGTCCAAAATCAGATTGGAAGATGCACGAGAGACTGCTTTGAAGCGAGTGCCGGGAACCGTGACAGTCCACGAGCTCGAACGCGAGAAGGGCAAGTTAATTTACTCGTTCGATATTCTTGATGATAAAGGAATCACCAAGGAGGTCCACGTCAGTGCCATCACCGGGAAAATACAGCATGTATTGAACGAATCGGAGGCTCGCGAAGCGGCGGAAAAAAGAAAAGAAGCAAATGAGAATCTGCGCAGTCCGCGTTCTCCTTTGGAATACAAGCGTCAGGTGAACGGCGAGGATGCTCCCGATGAGGCTAAGAAAGCGGCATTCACAGTTCCGGCCCGGCCCACGGCATCCAGCCCGGCAGAATTTCAGCGGCCAGGTGTGCTGCAGGTTGCCTACGGCTACAACTCCGGCTTTCTCGCAAAAGGCACACCGACGGAACAGGATTTGCCTTTGGCCCTTCGTTTCGCGGTAAGCCGTCGTCTCTTGGTGGAGTTCGACAACGACACTTTGATTACGCAGACCTCTCTTAATGGGAAGCGTGAGACTGGGGTGGGGTCAACGGTACTGGGGACGCAGTGGGTGATTCAACATCAGACCAAAGCGAAACCGGCAGTATCGTTCGCATACTACATCAAGGTGCCGACCGCAAGTGCTTCGAAGGGGCTCGGGACAGGCCGAGCGGACCACAGTTTCATTGGCTTGGTGAGTAAGAATATCGGCGCGATCGCGGTGGATTTCAACGCGATTTACCTGCTTGCCGGCAGGGCGGTCCGAAGCGGACACGCTTCCAGCGGGCAGGGGGCGCTGGCGTTTTCCCGAAACTTGAGTAAGAACTTGGGAGGCACTGTTGAAGTCAGCGGATATAGCCGGAACGATGCGCAGCCGGGAGGAATGTTCGGTTTAACGGGGTTAAGCTACCAATTCAACCGGCGCTTTTCCGTATATTCCGGTGTTCGTTTCGGACTGACAGCGGAAACTGCCCGAGTGGGCTATCTCGGCGGCATCACGTACGGCATCGGCAACCTGTACAAAGAGCAATGAGATGTATTGAGATTCGGGCAGTGCACAAAACCGCGAGATTATTCTTGATGTTAGTCATGACCGGTTTCAGTGTGCACGCTGAACCGGCTCAGGATCCCCCTCCGGGACCACCGTCCGTGCCAACGATCGATCTGAAGGACGCGTTGCGGCGTGCTCGCGATTTCAGTCCTCAGTTGAAGGCGGCGACAGTAAATGCGGCCCTCGCCCATCAGAATCGGTTGCAGGCCAGAGCCGGCCGCCTGCCGACAGTAAACGCGCTTAACCAATTCGTTTACACGCAGGGAAATGGCACACCTTCCGGCGTGTTTATCGCTAACGACGGCGTTCACGTCTATAACGAGCAGGCCGTGGTGCGCGAAAATCTGTTTTCCCTAATCCGTGGTGGTCAGACCCGGCAGGCACAAGCAGCTGAGGCGGTGGCGTTGGCACAGGAGGTAATTGCTTCGCGCGGCCTTGTATTTACCGTTGTGCAGAACTATTACAATCTGCTCGCCGCTCAACGTGAGATTGCCAACGCCGGAAATTCCCTCGATGAGGCCAAACAGTTCCTCGATATCGCACAAAAGCAGGAATTTGCCGGCGAAGTCTCGCATGTTGATGTGGTCAAGGCGGAACTACAATTTGAGCAGCGGTCTCGCGATCTTGACGCGGCGAAGCTGAGAGCGGATGAAGCCCGCCTGGCATTCGCTGTTCTTCTGTTCGCGGACTTCGACCAGACCTTCACCGTACTGGACGACCTTTCCACATTGCCACCTCTTTCACCTATGGATGATCTGCAAGGTCTAGCGGGACAGAAAAGTCCAGAGATTCAGAGCGCCAGAGCGAGTGCTAAGGAGGCAAGAAACGCGGTGACCGTGGCGCGCTATGCCTACTTGCCGTCGCTTGCATTGACGTTTTATTACGGGATTGATGCAAATCAATTCGCCGCCCGTGTCAGTTCCCCCACAGCCGGCGTAAACCGAAGCACTCTGCCGAATTTCCAGGTCCCTCACCGGCAGAATCTGGGTTTCGCCGGGGATATCACCCTGGACATCCCCGTTTGGAATTGGGGAGTTACGCGAAGCAGAATCCGGCAGGCCGAGTATCGCCAAAGTCTCGCGCAGGTAAACGTTCGTTTCGCCGAGCGCCAACTCCAAGCAAACCTGCGATCCCTGTTCAGGCAGGCGGAAGTGGCGCTCAGCGAGGTGGCTTCGTTGCGCCGTTCTCTTGATTATTCAGAGGAAAATAGGCGGCTTACCCTGCTGCGGTATGAAGCGGGCGAATCAAATGCCCTGGAAGTAGTGACAGCGCAAGATATTGTGGCATTGGGCCGCCGAGCGTACGATGACGGTCTTTCTCATTACCACATTGCGCTTGCCAACCTGCAAACACTAACCGGAAGGTTGTAGATTATGCAGCCCGGATGCTCCGATACTCTTCGCGGGAACGCGGCGGTTCTTCTGGCTGCCGTGTTGATGACCGCCTGTGGGAGCTCCCCGAAATTAAGCAGTCCGCCAGCGGATGTTACGGTGCAGGTGACCAAAGCGGAGAACCGGCAGATTTCTCAAATCGTGTCCGCGGGCGGAGTCGTTTTTGCGCGGCCCCCCGCGTCTTTTTCGCCCAAAAAAACCCCGGCGGGC
>JBBSFW010000307.1:0-4034 GCA_038254805.1 Terriglobales bacterium | reverse complement strand
TTTCGGCATCGGTCAGAAAGAGACAGGAATGTCTTGATAGACTCGCCACACGGCAAGCTTATCAGAAAACATAATCACATGGATATGTTTAAGTGATACGGTATACTAGATAGCCGTGGATTGTGTTTTGTTGGCAATGCCTCCGCTACAAAGCCTCGTCCATTGAAATACTCTCTGCGCGCGCCACAAGGGTTGAGTGCTTTGCGAATGGATGTATCCCAATACTTATCGTCTTCCTGTGACTGCTGAAAGGACGTTAATCCGTCTGCGGGGGCAAACGATACTGTACGCGATTTTGGCGGCGTGAGCCTCCGGTGAGTACGCACCTTCAGGTCTGCCTCCCGACTCACTTTTCCAGCCTGTCTGCGCAAAACAGCAGTGTCCAACCCCCACACCTCAGCAAAATCTGCTTCGCCTTTCCTTCGATTTCGTAGCGCAAAGTACAAAGCGGCGTAAGGGGAATAAGTGAAGTCGAGGAGCCGAGTTGGCGCTCCATAGTGCTGCATGGCCGCAAGCCAGCCCAACTTGTCGCGGGGCTGTAGCTGGGTTGTATCCATGTGAAGCCCTGCTTTCGATTGAAATTCCTGAAGTGTCTTATATTCGGCTTCATCCCAGTCAGCGTATGGATATTCACGCTCAATCGTGGGCTCCAGCAAGTAGCTTTCTTTTTTGTGCCCTCTGAATATCCATCCCATTCGCCAAATCTGGCCGTCTTCATCCCTCCCCCGCGCCGGCTTGGGTAGTTGGTCAAAGTGTTCTCTAATTTTGAGCCAGCTACAGGATAGAACGATGTTGTCTCGAAATCTTGATTCTTTTGCTTTGTTGTCCATAATTGTTCAGAAACACGCGATGACGTTGCTCTTGTTCAAATTCCCACCTTCCTTATTCATCAAGGAGGCCACATCCGCGCGCCGCGGCTCCGCGTAGGAATTGCATTCGCACGAGTTCGCAACCGGCGAGCTGGCATAGCGACTGCCTACTTCTTTTTTCCTGAGATGTTCCATTCCGTAAAGGGGGACCGGGCGCCGCGCACATTCACATTCAGAAGCGTGGGCAGTTTGGATGATAGCGCTCGCGCCATGGCAGCCTCCACCTGGTCCAGCCTTTCGATGTTCTCGCCGATGCCTCCGAAACCCTGCATCACGATGTCGTAGCGGGTGCGCCTGAGTTCGCACGCGACCGTGCTGCCATCGCCTGACGCCGAGGCTTGCAGTTCACGTTCCAGCCCCCAACCGGCGTCGTTGCCCACAATGACGATGACCGGCAACCCGTAACGGACCGACGTATCCAGCTCCGCGATGTAGAAGCCCAGCGAGCCATCGCCGGTGATCAGCACGACGGGATCGCCGGGATACGCGAGCTGGAGCGCGATCGCGTTGGGCAGCGCCGCGCCGATGGTGGCAAGCGGGCCAAGCCGCAGCCATCCGCCCGGCACCGTCGCCGGCAGGCGAAACCCATTCCAAACAGCATGGAGAATATGCTGAGAGCTTTGTTGGCTAGGAAGAGATCCGTGATGTTGCTGGCGGTTGGATGGTCATGGTTGGTGAAATCGCTCATGTGAACGATGAGCATGCCGAGCAGAGCGAATCCTCGGAGGATATCGAGAAGTTCGATGCGGCGGACGTCTACGCGCGATGGCGGGCTGGCGGCCGCTTCGGAGCTCTCAGGCATTTCGAACAGTATGGCAGGTTGTGGGGCGGCCAGGGCTTCAGGATGGACTTGAGATGGAATCGCAGAACTCTCTTGGACTTGGCCGGTTTCGGGTTAGGATCGCGGGCTTCCGCGCATCGGCGAGTATACGCCACGTGGATCCGGATGGAAGGGCGTTTATCGGGAGCAATCCTAGAGCGGGACTTCCGAGGAGTTTCGGCCTCCACTTCAGACGGAATTGGCGTTCCCGTCAATTGGTTCAGAACAATTTTCGAGCCGTTGTGTGACCGCTCTTTCAGATCGAGGAACGTCCCCGATATGGGTTCTAATGGGATAGAGTAGGCTTTGCGATGGGAGCGATACGGCCGGAAATTCTAATATGGGCGAGGGAGACGGCAGGGCTGTCGCTCGAAGACGCCGCACAGGCCGTCGGGTTGAAAGAGGCGCGGGGCCAAAAAGGGTGGGAAAGACTTGCGGCTATTGAAGGGGGGATGGATGAACCGCCCCGGAACCTGCTGGTCAAGATGGCGAAGGCGTACCGGCGCTCACTGCTGGTCTTCTACCTGAACGAGCCGCCAAGAACCGGGGACAGGGGACAGGACTTTCGGACCCTCCCTGGGCATGAACGCTACAATCCGCAACTGGACGCGCTCATCAGGGACATTAGGGGACGCCAAGGTCTTATCCGGTCAATGCTCGAAGATACTGAATCGGAACCGCTCGGTTTCATTGGATCGGTGACGACAGAAATGCCTGTCGGGACAGTGGCTCGGCGCGTTGGTGACTCTCTCAAGTTCTCTCTGCATGAGTTCCGGGGCGAAAACACTCCCGACGCAGCGTTTGCTTATCTCCGAACGAAAATCGAAGAATCGGGTGTGTTTGTTCTTCTCCTGGGAAATCTCGGAAGTCACCACACGAACATCCCGGTCGAAATATTCAGGGGATTTGCGATCTCGGATTCCATTGCGCCGCTGATCATAATCAATGATCAGGATTCCAGAGCGGCATGGTCGTTCACCGCCGTGCACGAACTTGTTCATTTGTGGCTCGGCAACACCGGCATCAGTGGACCCGAAGCGATCGGCAGGATGGAACAATACTGCAATGATGTTGCTGGAGAAGTCCTTCTGCCGGCGGCAGAATTGGCATCCCTTGCGAAGGTCGTTAGGCTCGACAGAGCTATAGCGGAAATCTCCGACTTCGCCGAAGAGCACAGGGTAAGCCGTGCCATGGTGTCGTACAAGCTGCTGCGGGCCGGGATCATCAATAAGCCGATGTGGTTGGAATTGAGCGCCCATTTTCACAAGGAATGGCTGGTTTTCAAGCAGAAGCAGGCTGATAAGCAGAAAGCGTCGGAAAACGGTCCAAGCTATTACGTTGTTCGCAGGCATCGCGTGGGCGCCGCGCTGCTTGGCCTTGTGCGCCGTTCTCTCGATGAAGGCAATATTACCTACACCAAAGCCAGCAGGGTGCTGGGCGTCAAACCACGAAACGTGGAGCCCTTGCTGTACTCAGGAGCGATTCGAGGCACCCCTTAGTGCTTTATCTGCTCGATGCGAACGTTCTGATCACGGCGAGCAACACCTATTACCCAATTGATCAGATACCCGAATTCTGGGCGTGGCTTCAGTATCAGGGAAAACTAGGGAACCTAAAATTTCCGGTTGAAATACTGGAAGAGATTCTGGCCGGACGGAAGAATGACGATCCGCTTCTGGACTGGATCAAAGGCAAGGACAATCAGGACGCGCTGAAGCTGAATGAGAGTGTGGACGTCTCTTTGGTGCAGGTAGTGGTTTCGAAGGGCTACGCGCCTGATCTTACTGACGACGAGATCGAGGAGATTGGCCGCGATCCATTCCTGATCGCCTACGGCATGGTGGACGGCAACCGTTGCGTGGTGACGACAGAAGTATCCAGCCCCGGCAAGAAAAGACAGAATCGCAAAATCCCTGACGTGTGCAATCTCCTTTCTGTGGCCTGTTGCAACCCGTTTCAGCTCAATCGGGCATTGGGTTTTCACACGGCATGGAGGCCGTGACCCTCTAAGACAAGCCATAACGGAGTGTCCTTCCTTAGATGGAAATGGAGAAAGGCGTTCCGCCGTTAGGATAACGGACAGAACGCTTGAAGAAGCAAAGGAAGCACTACACATCAGAGGAAAAGGTTGGCATTCTCAGGCCGCGTCTTTTGGAGAACGTGGCGGTTTCCGACTTGTGCGAGGAACAGGGTCTGCAGCCGACGGTTTTTATCGCTGGCAAAAGGAGTTCTTTGAGAACGGCGCCGCCGCTTTCAGGCAGAAGGGCGGACGATTCCACCAAGCCGAGCAAGAACGGATCGGGTATCTAGAAAAGAAGATTCAGACCGAAGACGAAGTCCTGGCG
>JBBSFW010000306.1:0-4058 GCA_038254805.1 Terriglobales bacterium | reverse complement strand
GGGCTTCCGCTCGACTGCACAGAGTGATATCCTCATATTCCGAAAAGCGCGTGCGCGATGAGTGCCGTTCTCCACCCCTGAGAACGATTCGAGCGAAATCCTCATGCAGGGCTTAATGTTGAGTTGAACTCTTGGGATTACGTGTAGCAAGAAGCCTGCGAACAGAAGTCCTGCTGATGATGAGTCGCTTAGCTATTTCGCGTTTTGAGACGCCTTGACGGAACAGTTCCTTGATTTTCTGCAGGTGCAGAGCAGCGGAAGGGGGCCTGCCATGAGGTCGTCCCTCTTTTCGGGCCTGCGCGATTCCGGCCTTGACGCGATCCCGCAAAATGTCCTTTTCGAACTCGGCGAAAACAGCCAACATCCCGGCAAGCGCCCGGCCACTCGGGGTTGTCAGATCCAGGGACTCGCTCAGTGAGACAAAGCCCACTTGTATGGACGATAGTTCCTGTAGCGTGTTCACGAGATCAACCAAGGATCGCCCCCAGCGGTCGAGCCGCCAGACCACAACGAGATCAATGTCCCGCCTTCTTGCAGCGGCTAGAAGTTCTTCGCGTTTCTGGCGGAGCGCCGATCCTGAGCCCACCTCCTTTACCTCGATAGCGATTTCCCAGCCGCGCTTCCCCGCGTAGTCGCGCATCGCGGCAAGTTGCATCGGCAAAGTCTGTTGGTCGTGAGTGGAGACTCTGGCGTAAAGCCCGGCGCGAGGTCTTTTCTTCCCCTGGCCAAAAACCCTCTTCGGCGAAGCCCGCGAAATACTCGGTTTTGGATGGGTTTTAGACATCGAAAGGAGTATGGCAGAAAACTAAAGTTTTAGGCCATATGGTAATCTCATCTGATCGACCTCCCTTGGGAGGCTCTTGCCATGATCAGTCCCGGTGATACCGCCTACCCCGTTCTGGCGGCCAGCCCGTCGGCGAGTGAACTGACCGACGCCTATACCCCCGACCTGTTCGAACTGAAGTTTGCTGAAGAGCGCACTCGCGAGGCTGCTCCGCGTGTTGGCCTGCTGGTGATGTTGAAGACTTTTCAGCGGCTCGGCTACTTCGTTCAACTCGCCGATGTGCCGTTATCAATCGTGCTCAAGGTTACGCAAGCAGCAGGGTATGATGCGGCCCCCAATGGGCTAGATGACTACGACCAAAGCACGCTCCGAGTACGACACATGGCATTGATCCGGGCTTGGACCGGCGTGTCTGCTTTTGACCGCGAAGCGCTCAGGACCATTGTGAAGTCATGCGTGGAAGCGTCTCGTGTGCGTGAAGACCTGGCCGACATTATCAATATCGCCATTGAGGAACTGCTGCGGAAGCGATATGAATTGCCGGGGTTTACCACATTATTCCGTGCGGCTCGCACCGCACGGGCGACGGTGAACCGGGCCTATTACAGCCTAATCAGCCAAGCTTTCGACGCACAAATCAAAACGCGTATCGACTCCCTCTTTGAGAAAGCGGACGGAACCCGCCAAACGCCGTGGGATACGGTGAAGAACGAGCCCGGCCAGCCGACCGTCAAGGGCGTCAAGCGTTTTTTGGAAAATGCCGAATGGCTGAAGGGACAAATCGTTAATCCCAAAACGCTCGCCGGGATTCCGGTCGTAAAGCTGCAACGGCTCGCGCTCGAGGCCCGTGGTCTCAATGCGTCGCGCATGAAAGAGGCGAAACCGGACAAGCGGTATGCTTTCGCCGCCGCATTGATCCAGCGGCAGCGGGCGCGGGCTCTGGACGATGCCGCCGACATGCTTATCCGTCTCGTTCGACGGATGCAGAACACAGCCAGCGAGAAGCTTCTGTTGCTCCAATCCGCTCACTTGCAACAATCGGCAGGCTTGGCAACGAAACTGCGTGACGTGAGCCTGGCGTACTTGAGCGATGGGTCAGAAAACCAACGGCTTCAATCCATCGGACTGCTGCTTGGGCCTGATATCAAAGAATTACTGCGGCGCTGTGAAGAACATGTGGCCTTGACCACTGGGAACTACTTTCGTCTCTTGCCCCAGTGCTTTCGCCACCCCCGGCAGGCATTGCTGGCTTTATTGGGGCATCTACCGCTTTGCCCCACGTCGCAGGATCACAGTGTGATCGATGCAGTCGCGTTTGTACTCGCGAATCAGAATGGTCGCGCAACCAGTATTTCCGTAACGGGCAACGACCAAAGTGAATCGTTGAATCTCAACTTCGTCAGCGACGCTTGGTGGCCTTTGTTGACAGGGCTGAAAACCAGGACTGTGGCCTCTCAGATCGACCGGAGGATATTTGAGCTGTGCGTCGTGATTCAAGTCGCCAACGATCTCAAGTCCGGGGATTTGTGCATCGCCGAAGGGGACAGGTTCCGGGATTACCGCCTCCAACTGCTGCCGTGGGAGGAAGTCGAGCGAGAATTGGCCAACTACGGCGAGCAGGCCGGCATCGCCACAGAACCGAAGCCTTTCATTGCGCAAGTTCGCAAGCAATTGGAGGAACGGGGGAGGGCAACAGACCAGGGCTTTCCAGACAATCGCTATCTCCGATTTGAAAAGGGCGAGCCGGTACTGACGCCAGTCGAAGCGGTGCCCGACCCGGAAGGCCTGGAGCACTCCCTCTCATTGATCAAGGATCGTTTGGAGCCAATCGAAATTCTTGACGCGTTCGCCGACACGGAACATTGGCTCAATTGGACTCGTCACTTCGGTCCTATCTCCGGGTTGGAGACCAAGCTCAAGCGAGCTCGTGAACGGTATTTGCTGACAGTCTTCTGCTATGGCTGCAATCTCGGGCCCGTGCAAACGGCTCGGTCGGTGCGCGGGGTGAACCGCTTCCAGCTTGCCTTTGTCAACCAGCGGCACATCACAGAGCAGTTCTTGAATGAAGCGATCACCACCATCGTGAACGCCTATGTGCAGTTTCCACTCCAGAGCCTATGGGGAGCCGGCGAGGCCGCATCCGCCGATGGAATGAAGTGGAATCTATATCCACAGAATCTTATGTCGGAGTACCACATCCGATATGGCGGCTACGGTGGCATCGGCTATTACCTGGTGGCGGACAACTACATCGCACTGATGAGCCGCTGGACCACGTGCGGCGCGTGGGAGGGCCACGCCATTCTAGATTTTCTGAAGGAAAATGAATCCGACGTGAAGCCGGAAACCATCCACGCCGACACGCAGGGGCAGAGCAACGCGATCTTCGGACTCGCGTACCTGCTTGGTATTCAACTTATGCCGCGGATTCGTAACTGGAAGGGGAGGGACTTCTATCGCCCATCTCCCGAGACGCACTTCGAACACATCGATTCCCTCTTTACAGCTCAAGTTGATTGGGCCCTGATCGAGACGATGCTGCCCGAGTTGCTGCGAGTTGCGGTTTCCATCAGGTCCGGCGCGATCCTGCCGTCCGATATCCTGCGGCGGCTCGGCAGCTACTCACGCAAGAACAAGCTGTACTTCGCCTTGCGGGAACTGGGGCGTGTCGTCCGCACCATGTTCCTGTTGCGCTACATCTCCGAGGCCGAACTGCGGCAAGCCATTCAAGCGGCCACGAATAAGAGCGAGCGGTTCAACGAATTTGTGCAGTGGATCTCGTTTGGTAGCGATAACGTGATCGCCGAGAACGTTCGGGATGAACAGCGCAAATTCATAAAATACAATCACTTGGTAGCGAACATCTTGGCCTTCCACAACCTTGTTTCAATGACAAAGGCCATTGACCGGTTGAAGATGCAGGGCCAGGAGATCTCCACCGAGGTGCTGGCCGCTCTCAGTCCTTATCAGACAGCGCACATCAACCGGTTCGGACAGTATCAACTCCACTCCCGGCGAGAGCCGGAACCACTGCCCTTTGTCCGAAAGCCCCCGAAGGGCGAGAGTGGCGTGGTAGAGTTGCCCCTGACTGCTAGTGCCGCCAGCCGTTCATTAAAGTCTGCATGAGGATTTCGCTCGAATCGTTCTCAGGGGTGAGTTTCAGCCAATCGCCTGATTGCCATGTGGCAGCCTGAGGCCGACCGTGATTTTCTGCTTTCAGGCGCTCTCGGAGGTTGAAAACATCGTTCTGGCCCGGCGGCAACGCGAGGCGGGC
>JBBSFW010000305.1:0-4099 GCA_038254805.1 Terriglobales bacterium | reverse complement strand
GCGGGAGTAATTCAGTGGTAGAATGCCAGCTTCTACCGCTGGTACCAGAAGCGCGAGTGTTTACGTTTAATAAGTTCGCAGCTGGCCACGTCAGAAGGAACCTCGGCTCCCCAACAGCAAGTTGGGTGGGCAAATTTGGTTGGGCTGATTTCCTGCTTTTCCAAAATGTTCGCACCTCTAAATCCTGTTCGGGCTAAGCTAAATCTCGTCAGCTCAATGATCTCCGATTGACGCGTTCAACGAAATCCATTTCACAGAGCACGAGTGAATGAGCGGTAGGGGCCGACTTGTTTCAGAAGCGCTCCGGTCTTAAGGTCCAAGAATCTCACGGTGCGGTCAGGGCAGCCGAGCAGACACTTCGGTTCACTTTTGTGTATCCGCTCACGGCGATTGCCGGAATCACAATGCGCTTCGGCTGGAAAGTAGCCCAAGGCGAGCTTGTGTGACACATCCGAAGATGCTGAAGCTCGTCCTCACCGCAGGCGATCGGAGGTCGGATCCATTAGGATAACGCGATCGCCACGCGTGTACGAGCTCAGGCGGTCAGACTTGAACTTCCCACCCAGTTGCCCACCCACAGGCGTGTTTTTAGTGTCTAAAGAGGATAATTTTGCGAAAATATTTCTTCTGTAATCAAGGAGTTAGACGGGGCGGTCTGCTTCACACGCAGGAGGTCGCAGGTTCGAGTCCTGCCGCGCCCACCACGCAAGTCGCTGCACTCATTCCGCTTTCACGGCTCCGGGGGCCACTTCAAAACCGGCCGATGGACAGGTAGGACAGAGTCAGTTATAGCCGGTTCCGGTCATCGAAGCAACGAAAAGGTTCACCATATCCGGCAAAGTTGAACTACACTGTGAGGTCCTCAGCGGAGGTTATGGCAACGCAGGAATGCGACCAGAGCGCGATTCAGGGGCGGAATTTGGACCATGAATATCTGCCGTTCAAGGGTCAGGCGTCTGTACACTGACCAGCGGATTAGAATCCACCCCGCGCCGAAAATCACGGACGTCTTGTCGACTTCACTTCTCTATCGAGAGAGGTTTGATGTCTCCACAATCGGCTGAGAGCCATTTGCCCGTCCTGGTCATGTGCGTGGTTTTGGTTTGACCCGCGGACTGAAGGGTGGAAGTGGTTTTCACGCTGTAACTTTCTAAACCAGAGAAGGTGATCTCGCTATCGCTTTCCAGGTGATTGAGAGCAGCTAGTGTGCGATTTCCACGAACTGTTGGTGCGGCTGCTGTATGTGGTCTTGCAAGCAGGCAGAGGATTTACGAACTTCGACTGGTCGAGCATCTCGCGGGTCTGACAGACCTTGACTGTGTTACCGCGGGCCTCCATTCCCCTCTGCTTCATTGCGGCTTCAACTTCCGCGCGGCGTTCGGGCCGCATGTTCTTCAGCCGTTCGGACATGTCGGGGCTTTTCTGCCCATTGGTTTCCCGCTCCATTTGGATCTGCCAGAGTCCGGGCTTAATTGGAGCTACTTGTCCACTGGCGGAAATGGCAATGAGAGTAAAGCTTATCATCGCCGGAAGTGCCGTTTTGATATGAAGCATCTGACTGTCCTTGATTGTCGATCTGGTTAGTAGCGTCACTTGCAACCGCAGACGCGTAGAGCAAGCTGTTTAATCGTCGTGTAGACCAAAGTATACTGCCGCAACGACCCGCACGGGTGAACGTCACGTCTCAATGCAAAGCGGATCGCGGATCATTCTCAATTCTGTGTGCGCGTGGTGTCACCCTCCTATCGGTTCTTGGCAGTTGAATCGCGCGGAACTGCTAGAATTTCGTCAGACATCGCGGAGCACTTCACCCAGCGAGCCCGAAGGGTCACCATTGACTCGTGGTTTTCGACACGCGTCCGCAATAGCGTATATACTTCGACCATGGTCAAATACGCCGTTCTCGTGCTACTGGTCAGCGCCTCGCTCGCTTTTGGACAACTCGATTCCAACTCGGTGACTGTCACCGCTTCTCTCAGTGTGAACCTTCAGCCTGACGAGGCCATTTTTGGCGTATACGTCGACTCGGACCTCCATGCCGCTCTCAGCGACGTTCTTGCCCCGCTCCAGGGCTCCGGTATTACCGTCACGAATTTTTCAGTCGTAAGCACGGTCCAGAGATATGACTCGCGTACCGGGATGCCGCTGCCTGCAATGCTGGAGTGGGCCTTTCGCTTCCCGGTGGCTCTGTCTAAAACCAAAGATACAGCGTCGCTCTTGGCGGCGCTCCAGCAGAATCTCGTGCAGAAGAACAAGGGACTGGAGCTGTCGTTCAATCTTCAGGGAACGCAGGTATCGGACCAACTGCAACAGTCTCACAGTTGCGTGATCTCCGACCTGATCGCCGCTGCGCGGATAAGTGCGCAGAGGCTAGCCAACGCGGCGGGCCTGGGGGTGGGAGCGGTACTGGCTATGTTGAGCCAGGCGGGTACTGCCCCGAATTGTTCTCTCACCGTAAAGTTCGCGCTTGGCCGGTTCTAGATGAAAAAAGCATGGTATGCGGCGCTCGTTTCTCTCGCCTCGGCGTCGCTGGGGCTGGCCCAACTCGATTCGAATTCGATCACAATCGACGCTTCGCGCGCGATCGGTTTGCAGGCCGATCAAGCGGTATTCAGCCTGGACGTGAAGTCCGGTCTCGATGTCAGTTTGGACGATGTGCTGGCGGCATTGGAAGGATCGGGAATCACGATGGCCAACCTGAGTTCGATTCGTGGCCAGGGACCTTCTCTGTTGCCTGCTACCACAAATGATCGGGGACTTGTTTGGGTCTTCAACGTAACGGTTCCATTGAATCGGATTACGGCTGAGACCGCATCCCTTACCGCCCTTCAGCGAACGATCTCGATCAGGAACAACGGGCTGAGCCTCAGTTTCGATGTCATGGGCTCGCAAGTGTCACCGCAGCGTCAGCAGCCTGACCAATGCCCGATCGAAGGGCTGTTAGCGGATGCGCTGTCGCAGGCCCGAAAGCTTGGTGAGGCCGCCGGTGTCTCCGTAGGTCCTGTTATCGCGTTGTCCGATGGATCGTCCAGTCCAGGCTCGTACTTCGGACTAAATTCGTATCCTGGAATCGGTTTTGCAATTCAGTCAAGCGGCGCGTCTTCGATCGGCGCGTTCCGTTATGTGAATCCCCCACGCGTTCTGTTCTGCTTCATCAGCGTAAAGTTTCAACTACTCCGCTATCAATGAAGCAACCCCGGAATTCAATCAGTTGCGCATGTTCTGGACCATGCGTCTGACATCGCGCGGGATGTAGCTTTCACATGATTTGATTAACAAATTGCTGGGCAACGCGCTTCATCTCGTACTTCGATACTGCGCCCGCACCGCTCGTCCCGAGTTCCCGGCGAAGATCCGAATCACTGTACAACTTCGCAAGAGCATCGGCCAAAGCTTCCGCGTTGTCTGGTTCAACCAACAGGCCGTGTTCTACTACCTCCGGCACGGCCGCGGCCCTGATTCCCACTATCGGCTTCGCCGCGGCCATCGCTTCCAAGAACACAATCCCGAAGCCCTCTTGAACGCTAGGCAGGCAGAACACATCCGCCCGATTGTACTCGCGCGCTAACTGTTGAGGCGTCGCGTTGCCTAACCACTGAACGACCGATTCCAGCCGAAACTCCCGGCAGAGTTTGTGGAGTTGCGACGCTTCCGGACCATCGCCTACGATCCGAATCTGAAGCTCCGGCACCCGGGATCTTAGCTGAGCCGCGGCGCGCAACAAGACATCAACCCGTTTTCGAGGATAGAAGCGGCATACGCACAGCACAGTGAATGTGCCATCGCTGATAGGCGCGGGATTTCGGAGGAAAAGGTCGCGCCATCCCTCCAGGTCGATCATCTCTGGAACCACCACGGCATTGCGGACACCGTACAACTCCGCCAGACGCTCCGCGCAATACTTACTGATGGTGATTACGCGGTCGGCTCGCCGTGCGTGCAACTTCTCCAGACGTGCCTGCAGAGCCATACTCGCGCGAGTGAAGCCGGATTCAAAGCGGACCGCGTCGCCGAGCACACCCTTAATGCAGGCAATGTGGGGAGACTTGCTGCGGCCAGCGATCCGGTAGCCGTCCAGATCGAATCCGATCGTGGCGTC
>JBBSFW010000304.1:0-4116 GCA_038254805.1 Terriglobales bacterium | reverse complement strand
TTACTTCTCGCAAAATCACTGGGCAGCTTAGCGCTGTTCGGACTTATCGGAATGCAGACGGCATCGGCCAGCCTGGTACTCCAAACCTTTCAACAACTTAGTGGCACCGGCTTGGGGACGGTTCCGACAATAGTGACATTCCAGGCGAACGGGACTGAGACGGGTTGTGTGGGCTTGAATGGCACGACTGGGAGCGCACTAATCCCCATGGGCTCAGCCGGAGCCGGAGGCTGTACCGCTGGCGGCGATACAAAGCCGGGCGGTGTCCAAGCCAAATTGGTTCCGTTGTCCGCGTCTGGCGTCACCAGTGCGGCCAATTTTGGGCTCATCTTCAATGCGGTTGAGCCAGCCGGTGATTCTTTGGCCGTGACCAACATCACGGCTGCTTTCTATAACTCGACTGGAACATCGCTGTTGTACGAAACGTCGGGTTTATTCTGCCAAAATACCGCGGGTGGCGCTCTGGTCGCCGCAGGAACTGCAGGCTGCCTTCTGAATCCGACCGGTACTGGTACCGGCAATTCAGGTTTCCTTGTGACACTTAATTCAGCGCAACAGCTTGCTGCTACCACCGCCGGGGTGTTTTTGAACACCAGCAATCTCGTTGGTGTCAGTTCATCCGCAGGCACCACTGCTGCTCCGTCAGCTGGCGGTAGCGAGACCATCTTCCTTACAAACGCCACGGTCTCTGCTGGTGGTCAAGTTCCTGAGCCGACAACCTACGGAATGCTCGGCGTAGGTCTGTGTGCATTAGCTTACGCTCGCAAGTTCCTTAAGGCGTAGGATTTTTCGGTTCGCGAAATACAGGCGGGGCAACTCCAAGGGTCCCGCCTTCTTTAGTCTCCGAAACTCTTGCCTATTTGATCACAGACACAGCACCAGACAAACTGGAGTTTCCGGCTGCGTCCCACGCTTTCGCTGTGATCGTGTGTGCCCCGGTGCCCGCCTTCCTTGTATTCCACAGGAAAGTATAAGGTGCCACCGACCCTGTCCCCAGCAGCTTGGAATCTATATATACCGAAACCTGAGTAACACCAACGTTGTCCGATGCCGAAACGTTGATCTTGGTCTGCCCGGAAACGACTGAGCCGGAAACGGGCGACATAACCATAACCGTTGGAGGTTGCGAGTCCGCGGCTGAGTTGTTGTTGACGTTTATCGTAACAGAAGCTTGTCCCACATTGTTGGCTAGATCATAGGCTTTTACCACCAGTGTGTGCGTGGCGTTTGCTGAAGAAGTGGTGTTCCAGGAAAACGAAAATGGAGATGCCGGGGTAGAAGAGACCAGGATATTATCCAGATAGAATTCGATCTTTGTCACGCCGACGTTGTCTGTTGCTGTTCCCTGCACTTGGATTGACCCGGCCACAGTGGCTGTGGAGATGGGCGAAGCAATCACGACGGTCGGCGGCACTGCATCGCCAGCAGTGGACGCGGCTGCTGAAACAGCTTTGTAAGCGTTGACGCGGCCCCATCCGAAGCTTGAATCATGTCCGGCCGGTCCTAAATCGTCGCTGTTTTGTTCGAGTAAAGAGACCAGCGTAGTGTTGGCCATGGCAGGTTGCAGGGACAGCACCAACGCGGCCACACCGGCCGCTATTGGCGATGCGAAGGAGGTTCCCTCCCATGCTCCATATCCACCTCCGTTCACGAGCGTTGTAATATAGTTACCAGGCGCAGATAGATCGATCCAGCTTCCAAAGCTCGAGAAGTTCGCGAGTGTGTCATCGCTATTGGTCGCGCTGACAGCCACCACGTGGTTGCAAGCTGCTGGGTAAACGAGATTCGACGTTCCGTTATTGCCGGCGGCCGCGAAAATCACTGCCCCCTTTGTCCATGCGTGATCGACCGCGCTCTGCAGTGTACTTGAGGAAGTTCCACCCGCGAGGCTGATGTTAATCAAACGCACTCCATGGTCCGCTGCGTAGACGATCGCATTGGCGATGCTGGAGTAAGCGGAAAAGCCGCTAGCGTCAGTCACGACAAGCGGCATCACAGTAGTTTGCCAGCCCACGCCGGCTACACCAGTGCTGTTATCCGTAGCCGCGGCAGCAGTCCCGGTCACGGCAGTCCCATGGCCAAAGGTGTCTGCGGTGTTCGAAGTACCGGTCAAAAAACTCCAGCCTGGTACGAGTTTGGTTGCTAAGTCTGGATGAGTCGGATCCGCGCCCGAATCGATCACTGCGATGGTGACGGATGAAGAACCCCTGGTAATGTTCCAAGCATCGGGCGCCTGAATGGTCGCGAGGTGCCATTGGGATGGAAAGCTTGGATCGTTCGGCTGAACGGCGGTCCGGGCCATGCCGTCCAGTTCCGCATAGTTGAATAACCCGGTTTTTTCTAGCGCATCCCGAACCGACTCTGCCGCCTGAGTAGGGACGCGCAGAACCGAAACATCAATCTGCGAAATTCGCTTATCGATTGCGACGTGATTCGCCGCAAATGCGGAAGCGACCTTGTCGGTGTCAGCGCCTTTACGATGCTGAACAAGAACCTGCGTGAATGGTCTATTTCCGGGATCTGCCGCGGCCGCACTAAAGGTCGCGCACAAAAAAATAGTTAAAAGAAAAGATGTCTGTACCAAGATTGCTCCTTGAATTTGGGCTCAAGATACAGATCGGACGAAGAGAAGGATTCGACGGACGCTACTGAAACAAAACCAGCCTTATCTGAAGGCTGTTTTCGTTCCTAGGACTTCTAAGGTCGCGCTTGCCAGAACAAGGCGAAGCAGCATCGCAAAACCACGTGTGGATCAATCGTTATGGAGGGGTAGCCCAATGTCCAGTACGAGTGGGCGATTTGAGATTTACAATTTCAAAGCTAGACTGCATTTACAACATTTATTCGCACGACAAATTAATAACTTTAGGAGCAGTAAGATTGAAAATGAGAATTGTAACTATGATGGCGTTAGCGGCCTTTGCGAGCTTGCAAACAGCGTCGGCCAGCTTGATATTAGAGACATACCAAAGCTTGTCTGGCACCGGAATCGGCGCCGTGAATACGATTTTAACAATCCAAAATAATCCCTCCGAGGCGGGCTGCGTGTCGTTCGGAGATGTCCTTGGCACCAGTTTCGGTGCCTCGGGCGCTTGCATCGGCTCTGCTGCAGACGTAAAGCATGGAAACTCGCAAACCCAAACTCGGACCCTGGCAGATGCGGGAATCACCTCCGCCGCCAACTTTTCGTTCGTCTTTAATGGTGTTGAGCCGGCCGGTGGGGGGCTCGTGGTGAATAGCTTAGTGGCTACATTCTATAGCCCGACGGGAGAGCGGCTTTACACAACTACTGGACTACTATGCCAGACCGCTGCCGGAGCCCCAACTACCAGCGGCCCCTGCAATGTCCCGGTAACAGGGACCGGGACAGGCAATTCTGGTTATCTTGTGGTTCTGGATTCAATGCAGCAAATGGCGGCCACGACGGCCGGTGCCTTCGCTGACACGCACAATGTCGTGGGCCTAAGCGCCTCGATTTCAAACACTGCAGGAGGAAACGAGACGTTTTTCCTGGTGAATTCGGCTAAGACAGAGGCGGTGCCTGAGCCTGCGAGCTATGTGCTGATCGGTAGCGGATTGACGGGGCTGGCGTTCTTCGTGAGGCGCCGGCGAGCGTCATAGCGGATAAGAATGCGGCGCTGCAGGGTCTTCGGAGTGTCCGGGCGTGGTGGACAGCCTTAGGCCCTTGCTTTGCGGAAGTTTCTCAAGCACTGCTCCACAGTTTGCAGTTCGGTGAGTGTGCTGCCTTCCTGCTCGATCAGGTAGAATTCCGCGCCTCCGGTCTTTTCAGCGGCCGCCAGCACCGCCTTCCAAGGCACGTCGCCTTCGCCGAACAGTACTTTGTAGCCGGCCGCCTTCGACCAGTCTTTGCAGTGCAGAGAATTGATCCGCCCGGGATTGGCGTTGATCCACTCTACCGGATTCGATCCTGCTTCCACGCAGGTGCCCACGTCCAGTTGCAGCATCACATCTTTCGGTGTGTTGGCTGCGATGATTTCGATGGGGCGTTTGCCATCCACTGGCATGAACTCCAACTGGTGATTGTGATAGCCGGTTCGGAGACCCAGCGGTCGCAGCTTTTCAGCAGCTTCAGTTAATGTGCCGGCGACAGCTTTC
>JBBSFW010000303.1:0-4159 GCA_038254805.1 Terriglobales bacterium | reverse complement strand
TTGGGTTCATCCAGGATATCGCGGGGGGAAGCAGTAAGCCTCCACGGACAGGTACATATATAAAAGGAGAGAAACTTTCTTAATCGGACTGGGTAGTGACCCAACTACGATGTTTTGCGGGTCGTCTTCGAGATGAAATGCGGGGAGTTTGTTGCCGCATGGCGGACGTCTCCTTTGTAACTAAGTCTGAAGAGAGGAATTTTAGGTTCTGTCCCGATTGTTGTAGAAAAGGGCAAAGGCGATTCTGCTGAGAAGATAGGGTAACTCATCTTAAGCGACCTGGGACTGAAGCTGGAGTTCTTTGAAGCTGCGTACTCTTCGCATCTTCAAGTTGCCACTGACCAGTAATCCGACAGGGCGAAAACGGTTTGCACGCGCGCGGTTCGGAAGGATGGAACCAACAGTGGGCGCGCTGGATACGAAACCATCCCAACGCGACGAAAGAACAGGTACTGCAACAACTTGAAAGGATGAGACAGAACTTTGGACCCAAATAGAGAGTTTTGGTGCCTGGAACCGCCGGAATCGACGAGGTATCTCTCAAAGTGGCGCAGCGGCGATGTGCACCTCGAGTCAATTCCTTGCAAAGAGTTTCCCGGTCACCAACGCTCGGGGAGACGAATCGACTCCTTAAGTGTCGACCTCCCAGCTTTGAATATGCCTGATTTTGTATGGACGTGGTATTCGGAATGCCTGATCAAAGACAGTGTTCGAGACATACTTCTGAAAGAGGAAGTCACCGGGTATGAGCTGAAACGAGCTAGCACATTTGTAAATAACGAAAGTGTCACTAACCCGAGATTCTGGGAACTAACGGTGAAGGGTTGGGGAGGAGTCGCTGGTGCAAAGTCTGGCATCAAACTGATTTCTGAATGCTTGTATTGTGGGCACCGGGTTTATTCGTGTTTCAGCAACGCGCGGAAGCTCATTGATTACTCTCAGTGGGACAAGAGTGATTTCTTTATCATTTGGCCGATGCCACGCTATATTTTTGTGACTGAGAGACTTCGTAGCATTTTGCAACAGCACCGGTTGTCTGGCTTTAGCTTGAGCCCTTCAAGCAAACTGGAGTGCTCCGGTACGCTGACTCCCGGCAGGCTGTCTTATTGGATGCCCGAGGAAAGGGCAAGGGAAATCGGCACTGACTTAGAGATCGTATAGGGGTTGGCCGGGTGCCCCACGCATGGATTAGGGTGGGCTAGACATTTCCCGATCCAGTTGACCTGTCCCCTTGATTTTGGCGTAGTCATTGACATGAGCAGCGGATTGACCCCCGGCTTCCGCTGAAGTTACAATCAAAGGCTAGACTAAATCTTTCAGAGGAACACTTTTTCAACATGGCAAACCATTTTTCAGCGCTCAAGCGAGCGCGTCAGACCGAAACCCGTTCGGCCCGCAACCGTTCCAGCAAGTCCGCTTTGAAGGGTTCCCTGCGCAAAATGCGGGAATCATTGACCGCCGGCAGCCATCCCGATGCGGAGAAGAGCTTCCGCACCACGGTTTCAGCGCTCGACAAGGCCATCCAGAAGGGCATCCTGCATAAGAATACCGCTGCCCGTTACAAAAGCCGCCTCAGCGCCCGTCTGGCCAAGCTTAACAAGTAAATCACGCCTTCCCGGTTACCTTGACTCGATTCCTTGTTTTTTAATTACTGGGGAATGGTGTGCTGCGCGTCCTCAACCTTGATTCCGCGCGACGCCGAGCTCAACTGCAAGACCAGATCTTCCAGCGCGATACGCTTGCTCGCCGGGTTCGAGCGCAGGGCTAGGTCGGCCCGCGCCACCAGGCGTAGCGAACGCGTCAACTCTCCCCTGGTTTTATAGCGCCGGGCCTGGCGAATGATGTCGTCAGCCGCGAACGGCGGCACCCGGAATCCCTGCCACAGCGCTTGCCATAACCCCTTGGTATCGCGCACGTTTCCCTCAAAAATCACCAGCATCTGGCGGAAGCTCTTGGCCAGCATGAACAGGTGTCCGATGGCCGCCTCGTCGCCTTCGCCGCTGGACAACATGGCATTCAGCACCTCCAGGGCCCGGCCCGGGTCCTTGGCCGAAATGGCGTCGGTCAACTCGTAAATGGATCGCTCTTTGGCCGCTAGCACCATGGTTTCCACGTCGCCGGGAGTGATCTTCTTTTTTTCACCCACGTACAGAATGAGTTTTTCCAGCTCGTTCGACACCAGCAGCATATTTGCCCCAAGTGAATCCACCAGCTCACGCGCCGCTTCCGCTTCGACCACTACTCCTTGTTTGGCCGCGGAATCCACCACCCAGCGCATGCCGTCGCTTTCCTCCACGCGCGCCAGCTCGATCATGCCGCAGCATTCACCCAGCGTTTCCCTGATGCGCTCGTAGCGGTCTTTGGAAGTAAGGTCCATCCGCCGCACATCCGCGGGAATACTGATGTGGTCGGCGATGAAAATGATCACCGCGTCGGGATTGGGGTTCTTGCAATACGCCTTGATCTCGGCAAACTCGGCAGTGTGTGAGCCCCGCCCATAGAGCGACTTCACTCCCCTGATGAAGAAAACCTGGAACGGGGCCATGAGCGAGGCGGTGCGCGCGCGGTTGAGCACTTCAAAGACGCTGATTTCCGCCAGGTCAAGCTGGTGCAGGCTGAAGTCGCGCCATTCCGGCTGCACCAGGTGCTCGATCAATGCGTGCCGGCAGCGGTCTCGAAAGAAAGATTCATCCCCGATCAGGACGTAGGCAGGGCGCAGCTTGCGCGTCGAAACCTCGGAAATGAAGCGGTCGGAGGCCGCGAAACTGCGGTTCTGCGCCACTAGAAGGACTCCACCAGATCGCTCACCAGGGTGCGCGCGAAATCCCGCGCCATGCGCTCCACCGCCGGCGATTCCTCGTCAAAGAAACTGGAGATATCGCGCGATACCTGGTATTCCTCGTGGAAAGTGTAGTTGGGATTTTCGTACAGCACCCGCCCGTCCTTGTTCACCAGGGAGATGCGCAAGTTCACCGTAACCACCCCGGTGGATGCGCGTCCGGTCACGGAATCGTAGGTCAGCGGCGCGATCTGGGCTGAGACCACGGTGCCGCGCAGAGTGGCGTCGGCGCCGGAGCTCGGGTCATTCACCACATGCAGTTTGGTGCGGGTGATGAACTCTTTGACCACGGCAGCCGTCATCACTTGTTCCAGCCGGTAGTCACGGGTCTGGTTGATGAATACCGGAATCGCAATGGCGTTCACGTTCGTGGGCAGCTTGCCGCCGGTCGCGGTGTGGTATCCGCAGCCGGATAGCAGCAGGAGCAGGATGAGCGCAAAACTCGCTTTTTTTGCCATTCGCCTGTTTCGATCGCCTTTCCTGTCAATCACAATGAGGTCTTTTTAATCGCGTGCACACCGGCTATTGCACTTTATCCAACGGATAAATGGCCGCCAGCCCCGCCGCACAATCTGCGGCGGTAATAGCGGCAATCTTGAAGTTGTCGGCCGCAGCCCATAACCAAAATCCCTTTTTGTTCTCGGGATCCTGCTGCACTGAGACCAGGATTTCGTTGCTGCCCGCGGCGGTCAGGTTACTCGGGCTCTCGCCTGTTCGCTCTTCTCCCACCAGGTAAGGTCCCGCACCTGTCAAAGCCACATGTTCGCCCGCCAGGGCTTGCTCGATCTTCTCGGCGGACATCTCCGCCACCATTTCCAAATATAACGAGAACGTGTAGGAGTGAAAGACCGGCGCCTGCACCAGCTTGACCGCCGGCACAATCGTGCGGCCAGCGGTAATCTTCTTGAAATGCGAGGCGATGCGCCGCTCCGTAAGTTGCAGTGAAAGCGTGCTGTCTTCGCCGTAACGCGTGATCAGATTAAATGCGATCTGGCCGCCGTAAATGTTCTGCGGTACCGGCTTGAACCCGAGCAGGTTCAAGGTCTGCTGGTGGAGCTCGTCCATCCCCAGTTTTCCATTTTCAGAAACCGGCTCAAAGATCGTGGCGTTGGCCTGCCGCACCACACCCGCATTCTGCGCCCGCACCAGCAACAGGGCCAGCACCACCGCCGCCGGATGGGCCGCCACCACGGCCGTCGTCTCCAGGTCAATCTTCATGGCGGCATCGAGGGCCAGCGCCACCCACGGGCTGCGCACCTGCAAACCGGCCTCGGACTCCAGGGCGTAAGACAGATCGATCACCGCGCTGCCCGCGCTCCT
>JBBSFW010000302.1:0-4180 GCA_038254805.1 Terriglobales bacterium | reverse complement strand
GGAGTTGATGATACGACTCGATGCGATTCTGGGAGCGATGCACATTGCGCTGTAGCTGCGGATCCCGCAAGTAGCGCAACGTGTAGATGCTGCGGACCAGTTTGTCGAACTCGAAGATCGCCTTGCGCGTGGGGTGATGCGATGACAGGGTGCACAGTTTCCGGACCAGAATGCTCTGGCTCATCTCTTTGAGCCCCAGCGTGGCGACCACCCGATCGATGTTCGCCTTCTCGGAAGTGATCAGTTGGTGGTCGATTCTTCCCGCCGGCTGAATCAGGCAGTCGCGGTATTCCGCCACGTCCCTGCCGCAGTGTAAGTGCTTCAGTTGCGCCTGAAGATTGGTGAATCGCGGCGCGAGATTCAGCCCGAACCAGTGCAGGATGGCGAAATTAGCCTTGTTGACGCTGTGCATGTCTCCGGTAATTGTTGTCGGCGCGATCTCCGAGGTGTTGTGGTAGCAGATGTCGAACACGTAATAGCTTTCATGTTCGTGCGCGCCGATCAATTCAGTTTGCAATGCGACGTGGTTGGCCAGGAGCGTGTACGCCACGACGCCTTTGCCCCTGCCGAAGTATTTGCGTGAGTACCGCGCTTTGATCGTCGGGTCGGCGGACTCAAATTTCTGACCGTCGACGCTTCCATAGAGCACTTCCAAATCGAAGGAATAGTGCGGGAAGATGGCGAGCCCCGCAATGAAGTTGCTGATCCGGTCGTTGGCGCTTTTGAGCGTCAATAACCGCAGGTATTGTTGATGCGCGGCCTCCAGGGAATGATACGGGACGTCGCTGGTTTCTGACATGCCATGATTGCCCAGGTTCATCGCCTGAGCCATGATCACCGCCATCAAGCTGTCTTCATCGGCGACTTTCTTGGCGTAGCGCGGCTGCAGAGGCGTCAGCGCCGACAAGAAGCTGCATTGTCCATTCACCAGCCGGAAAATATCGGCGATATCCCGCGCCGGGAGCTTATCGTAGAAGCTGGTTTGCAGGGCATCTTCCGGATCGAGCTTGAGTTTGCGCCACGACAGTTTCTTGTGGACCGCATCGTAATCCAGGTGTTTGAGCTTGCCTTGACGCAGCTCGCGATCGAAGCACTGCCAAAGATCGTCCAGTTCGGTGATCAGAGTCTTCAACTCCACGTCGATGGGCTGGCGCAGCCAAGGGATATCCAAGCTTTTGAGTGCTTCCTCTTTTCGTTCCATGGCCACCAGTTCGTCGCTGAAGCGTCGGCGGCGAATGCTGTCGTCGAGGTACAGTTCGCCGATTTCGAGACGCTTCCGTACTTGACGATAGATCCAGAACTCGTAGCGGTCGCCGCGCAGACCAGCCGGAGTACCGGCAGGACCGAATTCCAGGAGGTACGGGCGCAATCGTTCGGGTAGGGCGTTCTCCGGGATTTCACGGAGCGGTCGTTGTGCGAGTGGCTGTTGGCGGGCAAAAACTTTCTTCATCCAGCGTAGGGCGGCAAGCCATGGGCTGGGAGTCGCAAGACTGGAGATGTCGAGATCCATGATCAGCGGCCGCAGGTGCTTTTTGAACCGCGCCGCCAGTTTGTCGACCGCCTGCCAGCGCAGCTCGATCTGGCTGACAGGCTTGTCGCACATGCGTCTGCCGACCGTTAACAACGTCTCCTTCGGGATGATGCTGAATGCCTGACGTCGGACCGAGCCGAACGGAGTGGCGTCGTTCAACGCTTCGTCCACATACAGCAAGAGCACTTGCCCCAGGCGCGGCGCCTCCCGTTGCCGGGTCGCCAGCGCCTTGGTGAAGTGTTGCTCGGCTGCCGCTTTGGTGGCCTCCTCGACCTGCTTCATATGGAAGTCGAAGGCATCGGCCAAGTTGTCGGTGAATTGCCGGTAGCGATGCCAAGCGTAGCACAACAAATATAAGTGAGTCTGTTCGGGCTTCAAACGGCGCAGATCGTAGATCGAATAATAGGTCGCCAGGCTTGCGTAATAGCCGACATTCTGTTGCGAGATGTCGAACTTGGGAAGCGCTTCTTTCGCCGCCCGATACAAGGGAGCCAGCATGGAGCGCTTTTCCCGCTCCAGGGCCATCATGCGGTATCCGAAGTTCTTGGCGTCTTGTTTAACCTGTGCCAACTCGGACAGAGTTTCCTCCCGAACCAGAAGTTGCTGGAGAGCCGCCTTGGCATCAGGGTTCAGCGCCTTCTCGACGACTTCGGACAGACGCCGCCGTTCCGCCGCCAGAGCCGCGCTGATGACGGCCTGCACTGTGTTGTAACCCGGCCGAACAATCTTCTTCTGGCTTAAGAGAGCGATCAGTTCTGTGAGGATGAAGGCTGGCGTGATATCGCGCCTGACTTGTTGAGCGGCTCTTTCCGAGAGCATCGGCAAGAACTCTTGCGACCACAGGCGATAGCCGAACAGCCGCAGAATTTCCTTGCGCTGCAAGTAATACTCCGCCTGCCGAACCGGCCTGCGGCGAAACGCCTGGTCCGGGAAATAGCGCCCCATGAGGAAGTCAATATCCTCTTGGGGCACATCGGTCAGCCGGAACTTGAAAAAGGCTTGTTTGGCTTTGAAATAGCCGATTTGCAGAATACACAAGATTTGTGCGGCCAAGCCTGCACGACTGTCTACCAGAGTGCGTTCTTCCGCCGTTAGGACGAAGTACTCCGCGCGCTGAAAGTCATCGAAATCCGGCAGGGCATATAAGGCCGCTCTCTCGGCCTCCGATACGATGGTGAGATTTTTGTCGAGGGCGCGCACGGGTAATGGGGCGGATCAGTCCAAGGTATAACAAGGCAAAACTTTCCATATAATGACTCAAATAGGGAAAGTTTGGAGTCCCGCCATGAAGAAGAATGGGCCTCGCAGGCATGTCGCCGCTGCTGTCCCAACCATCGTAAACCGGAAAGTTCCCGTACGGCGCCGGAATGCCGACTACCGCAGCCGGGAATACCTGTCCGAAAAGGAGGTCGTGTCCGTCATGTCTGCGGCGGCCACTCAGGGGCGGCACGGACTTCGCGATTCGGCATTGATCCTAATTGCCTATCGTCACGGCCTGCGGGTATCGGAACTGGTAAGTTTGCGCTGGGACCAGATCGATCTCGCGCAGGGCCTGGTGCATATTGCCCGGCTTAAAAACGGGGTGGCGTCCGTGCACCCGCTCCGCGGGCCGGAACTGCGCGCGCTACGCCGGTTGCAGCGGGAAGATGCGAATGCCGCTTATGTGTTCGTCAGCGAGCGCAAAGCACCTCTGACGCCGGATGCCGTTCGAAAGATCGTGGCCCGCGCCGGACGGTACGCCAACCTCGAGTTTCCCATCCACCCGCACATGCTGCGTCATGCAACTGGATACAAGCTCGCCAATGACGGACAGGACACGCGGGCGATCCAGCAATACCTCGGACATCGCAACATCCAGCACACCACACGGTACACGGATCTGGCTCCGGACCGGTTCAAGGATTTCTGGCGAGATTGAGGCTGGAATACTGGATTAACAGACTAATATCAAAGGTCTTGTGAAACTTCCGGGGTTTGGGCTTACAACCCCTCACTGGGTACAAAAGCAGTTCGCTATATGCAAATGCGTCCGCAAATGTCGTTATGAGGCCATGGCATCGAACGGAGGTAGGGCTCTCCTGTACTCCAAGCCCGAATCAGATCAACCCTCCATACAATCCTAGAAATCCGTAGGCGCGTTGCTTAGAAAAAGGAAGAATTACGCTATGAAAATCGTCAAGGGAATGCTGATCGCCCTCCTCTCCGCGGCCGCTTTGGCGCAGAACGCAGTTAACCCCGGTACAATTTCCGGCATGATTGTCGATGAGGCTGGTCGCCCAATCCTATCCGGAAAACTCTTATATATGAAGCTAAGCGAATATACCCGAGACACAGATGGGCGCATGGTGGTGAAGGAGTTCGGGTTCACCAAGACAGTGGCCGCAGCTGCGGATGGCAGGTTTACGGTATCCGGCCTGCCGGCGGGGCGTTACCATCTATGTGGCCAAGGCGTGCAGCCTAATCAAGTCAGCGATTGCACGTGGCTAGGGGTTCCCGTGATTGATCTCGCTGCCGGTCAAACAATTGCGAATGTCACCAGAAAAGTCCTGAATGGCACGGTGTTGACATTGCAGATCGACGATCCGAATGGCAGGATTGCCGTTCCAGATTCCCGTGGGAACGTCGCTCCTGCGCGCCGTTTCTTTGTGG
>JBBSFW010000301.1:0-4210 GCA_038254805.1 Terriglobales bacterium | reverse complement strand
TCGAAGTAAAATCGGCACATAACGGTTATCTCGAGACTTATTTGGACGGAGGTACGCTTGAGGTATGCTTTCTTATCATCATGCTGATAGGCGTGGGGGTGCGTGTGACCCGGGAGTTTCTCACTGGTTCTGTATACGGCAGGCTGGCATTTGCTTTTTATGTCGTGATGCTTCTGTATAATGTCTCGGAATCGATCTACGCGCGCCGCAGTCCCCTCTGGTTTACCTTTTTGCTTTTTTCGCTGGAATTTCGAGGCTGTGTGCCGTCGGCAGCACACTCCGAAGAAGGTGAGATGATCGAGGCTTTGCGAGTCGCTGAACGTGAGACCGTAAGGCATGTTCACGCCTAGACTCTCTTCGGGACGCAGGTAGTTGTGGAAGCGTTGACGGCGTATTTCCATCACGATGAACTTCAAGAACGTCCCATCACGGGCTAAGTTTCGTTTGCGGCGTGAGATTGCCGCAAGACTGGCACGTCATCCGCTGCTCATGCGGAATTTGCAGCCCCTGGTCTCTTTCACATTTGATGATTTTCCGCGCTCCGCTTTGCTGCAGGGTGGCACTATTCTTCGCAGCCATGGGTTGACGGGAACGTTTTATGCCTCGTTTGGCCTGATGGGACGCATAGCGCCCACAGGAGAGATTTTTTCTGCCGACGACCTCACTGAGTTTATTCGGCAGAAGCACGAGCTGGGATGCCACACCTTTGACCATTGTCACGCCTGGGAAACGGCTCCTCGTGAATTCGAGGATTCCATTTTCAAAAACCGGGTCGCAGCGGAGAAATATCTGCCCGGGATAGACCTAAAGACCTGTTCCTATCCCGTCAGTGCCCCGCGTCCAGAAATCAAACGCAGGGCGGGGCGACATTTTGCGTGTTGCCGAGGGGGTGGGCAAACTTTTAACTCGCGTGTGGCTGATCTGAATCACCTCAAAGCGTTCTTTATCGAGCAAAGCAGGGACGACTTTGAATCGATCAAGCGTACGATTCAAGCCAATGCTCGTGAAAGGGGGTGGTTAATCTTCGCTACCCACGATGTGTCGGATTCGCCCACCCGATTTGGATGTACGCCCGAATTGTTCGAGAAGATTATTCAGTGTTCAATCCAATCAGGAGCGAAAACTCTCCCAGTTTCGGAAGCGTTGGAGTGTATTCGCGCTTCCGCTCCGCATTCTGTCGCCATGCGGTGGTATGAGATAGCGGTTCGATCCGAACGCTCGCGGCTTAAGACTTGCTGATTGTTCAGGCCCGATGTCATGAAAATTCCCCATCTGCTTCGAGTTTCCCTCCTACTGTTTGCCACCATTTTCTCCATCGGTCGTCAATCGTTCGCCGAGATCATACCAGCGAACCGCATAATTGATTGGACGCCGGGAACGGTGACGGGCGTGATTGGCGGGATACCGAACCGCACGAAAATATACAAGAATCTCGTGACCGGTCTTGGCGCAGATAATACTGGTGCGACCGATTGCTCGTCCATACTTAAGACTGCAATTGATGGCTGTCCAGCTAATCAGGTGGTTTACCTCCCGGCAGGAACTTACCGGATAAGCAACCGTGTCCTTGAGCAATTTCAAAATAATGTTACGATTCGCGGTGCGGGGCAGGGACAGACTATTCTAATGGCACATACCGGAGGCGCCGAACCTCTCCATTTTGGCACCTCTCCTTATCCGCGTCCGTCATCTAGCCTTGACATTACAGGCGGCGCGACCAAGGGCAGCGCAGTGGTAACGATGTCCGACACTTCGACCGTAACGGTCGGTAAGATCATCCGAATTGAAAAACCGAATCCAACCTGGGTAAAGGACTTGACCGGAAATGGCAGTGCGATGTCGGCCCTTTTCAAGGTCACAGCTAAGACTGCAACTACCGTAACGCTAAATCATCCGCTGCCAATCGACTTCACTAACGGAGCGAGGTTGGCGGTCTATTCAAGTAGTCCGGCGGTGGGAATGGGGATTGAGGATTTAACGATTGATCTGATCAACAGCACTGCGTTCACAGCAATCTACTTCGAAATGATGGACGGCTCATGGATCAAAAATGTCGAGATCAAGAACGCTTATTCACGGCAGATTTTTTTCCTGTGGTGCACTAACTGCGAAGTCCGCCGTTGCTATATTCACGATTCGCGTGGCACTGGACCTAACCATGAAGGGGTGGACTTTTACGAAAACGGATGCTGGAATCTGGTCGAGGATAATGTGATCAAAGCTGCCGGATACCCTTCGATTGTTTTGGGCGATTCGGCGGGCGGCTGTGCGGGGAATGTTATAGCTTACAATTACATAAAGGATGTTCTGAATAACGCCGGTATTGCTGGAGATTCTATTTGTGATAACCACGGCGCGTTCAATTTCATGAACCTTATCGAGGGAAACGTAGCGCAATCATTTGAATCCGACGGTTATAAGGGCGGTTCAGGCTATAACACATTGTTTCGCAATTACTTTTCGGGGGAGTATCCTGGCGGCGATGCTATTCAGAGAGTCGTAGCCTTAAAACACATGGCCGTGTATTACAGCGTCGTAGGAAACGTGTTGGGTTATCCCAACATGGCTGCCGCTTACGATATTGAACTACAGAGCTACAATGGCTACGGAGCCAACAATGTGATTTATCAACTGGGCTACCCGAATGCCGGGAACACGAGTTATAGTGGAACCATCGCTGCTACAACGCCCCCCAATTACGTCGGAGAAGCAAGCTCCATTAGCGCCACCCCGCAGAAACTCGATCTCAACGTCAAAGCGACTCTGATCCGGCACGGGAATTACGATTATCTCAATAAAGCGACGCTGTGGGATACGTCGATCTCGGACAAAACCATTCCATCATCTCTGATCTACAGCGCAAAGCCGAGCTGGTGGCCCTCGACGGCCCCGTGGCCACCGATCGGACCCGATATGACCCCGATGGTCAGCGAAATTCCGGCGCAGACCAGGTTTCGAACCCCTCCGACGACGGCCCCTAGTCCTCCTTCGAACCTCAGGCAAGCTCCATAGGGAGAGTTGTCCGCCTCTTGCCACACGCGCTGTCTGCCGGGCCCGGTTGAACAGGTCGGCGCACGAACTGCCGTCTTTCATTCATGGGACCTCTAGTTTGCATTCTCATTCCTGCTTACAATGCCGAAAAATGGATAGGTCAGACGCTACAGTCTGCGCTAGCGCAGACTTGGAACCATAAGGAGGTCATCGTAGTCGATGACGGATCGACCGATCAGACTCTCGCCGTCTGCCGACAGTTCGAGTCATCATCAGTCAAGGTTGTATCGCAATCTAATCAAGGTGCTAGCGCGGCAAGAAACGCCGCCCTTGCGCAAGCCCAGGGGGATTATATCCAATGGCTCGATGCGGACGACGCCCTTGCACCGGACAAGATCGAGCACCAAATGCAAAGGGTTGCGCAGGGTGCGGGCGGGAGAACCTTACTTTCGTCCGCGTGGTCTACTTTCTATTACCGACTAAGAGCAGGGAGGCCCGCCCGGAACCGCCTTTGGGACGACCTTCAACCGAACGAATGGGCTGTCCGTAGTATGTCCGACAACGCCTGGATGGGCATCCAGACCTGGCTTATCAGCCGTGAATTAACCAGCGCGACCGGAAAGTGGAACGAGACGCTCTCGGCGGACGACGACGGCGAATATGTATCCCGCTTGATTTGTGCATCCGATCGTATTCTTTTCGTGGGCGAGGCGGAATCTTACGTCCGGCGATCAAATCTCGGAAGCTTGAGCAGCAACGCGCACTCCGCCAACAAAGTTGATTCCCAGTATCGCTCTTCGCTCTCGCAAATTCAGAACTGGCTCCAGCTCGATAATAGTCCCGTGATGCGCTCAGCTTGCGTTGAGTATCTGCAGCGCTGGCTGATCTACTTTTACCCCGAGCATATGGCTATCGTCGATCACCTGCGGGAACTTGCCAGAGAACTCGGTGGCGAACTACATGTTCCGGAACTTGGCTGGAAATACCGCCCGGTTCAGCGCACGCTCGGTTGGGGTCCGGCGAAACGGCTGGCGCATATCGCTCCACAAACGAGAAGTTGGTGTAATATAACGTGGGACAAACTGTTGTTTTCGCTATCCGGCAAGCATAACCAAAAATCACTCGTCGGCTCAAAACCATTTCGAACGTGATTTAACGATGGAACCGGAATCCAACTCGGCGGACCTCGCCAACCGCACTTTGCAGGGCGTGAGCTGGA
>JBBSFW010000300.1:0-4215 GCA_038254805.1 Terriglobales bacterium | reverse complement strand
GACTGGAGCTAAAAATGATCTACTCGGAGCCGCCCTACTATCCGCGACCGGTCTCCGAGGCGTTGGGTGAAATAGCCATGCGGAATCAACACCCCGCCGAAGCCGAAGCTGCCTTCCGGATTGCACTGCAACAATATCCCAACAGCTTTAAGGCACAAAGAGGCTTGCGCGCCGCGCTGGATCAACAGCACAGCTCGGTGCTGGCCTCCGCTGTTCGACCTTAGCGGCCGCTGACCCATGGTCCCGATCCACATCATCGGTGGGGGACCGGCGGGAGCCTCCGCCGCTATTGCGGCGCGGCAACAAGACCGGGAAGTCTGTTTGGTAGAAAAATCCAGGTTTCCCCGTCACAAGGTTTGCGGTGAATTTCTGTCGCCTGAAATTGCCCCGCTGCTCGAATCGCTCGGTGTTTGGTGTGAGTTTCTGGCAGCTGGACCTGCGCGGATCGGGCACCTGGAGCTGCACTTTGGATCGTTCCAGAGACGCTGCAAATTGCCCGAAGCGGCGTACGGATTGAGCCGGTACCGCTTCGATGAACTGTTATTCACGCGAGCGCTTCAGATCGGGGTGGGGAGTGTAACCTCCAGGCCCGATCAGGCGATTTGCTCCCCTACTATTACCGCCCACGGTCGCCACAACTTGTCTGGCCGGAGCCGCCGCCTCTTCGGCTTCAAATCCCACTTTGAAGGTCCGGTGAACGATGCGGTGGAGCTGTATTTCTTCTCCGGTTGCTACGTGGGCATGAATCCGGTGGAGGGCGGAATCACGAACGTCTGCGGGTTAGGACCCGAAAATACGCTGAGCACACACGGATTCGACTTCGATTCGGTCGTAAATTCTTTTCCGAAGTTGTCGGAAAGACTCCGCCCGCTACGTCGCACTATGCGGTGGCTTGCGGCTGGCCCCCTGGTGTTTGAGAATCATTTCAGGAGCGCGGTAAGACCTCTCGAATATCGAGCCGGGGATGCTCTGAGTTTCATCGATCCATTCACTGGGTCAGGGGTGCTATCTGCTGTAATGACGGGCAACCTGGCGGGACTCGCCGCGGCCCGTGAAATACCAAGCGACGTTTACCTAAAGCTATGTCGCGAACGCATGCAGCGTCCCTTCCTGTTTTCATCGCTGCTGCGCACGCTTCTCGCGAATGGATGGGCGGAGCGCTTGGCAGAGTTCGTTCCTGGCCCTTGGCTGGTCCGCCTGACGCGGCCGCGTAGTTAAGGTTAACGTTTCTTAAAAAACGCTATTGCAATCCGGAAAATTCGATGATATTCTGGCCCTGACGTGGATTGATTTAGGGTCTGCCTTAACGTAGAGCCTGCTAATTGCAACCACGAAAAAAAGTGCTAAAGGCGAGTCGGTCTTCGCGAACTTAGACCCTGTGGCAGCAACGGCAGGGCTTTTTTTGGCCGAGTCGCTTTTGAAAGAGCCTGGTCGCTCAACTTTCGAGCCCGGTCGCTCTCAAAGGAGGCTTGATGATCGATGGAAGCTTGATCAGAGATGGTTTCCCCCAGCGGGAAACGGCGGCTCCTCACCTTCTGGGCGCCCAGGGTGCTCTCGTCGAACTCCGAATCCCAGTCGAACCCAGGCTTCTGGAAGATCTGATCGAGGCACTGGCATCACTGGACTTTCCCGTAAATCCGCAGTTGTTACACCATCCGGGCTTGGTTTTTGTCGAGTTCCCGGCGTATGCGGACCATGTGCCGGCAGTCCGAAGACTGCTTCGGGATGTCGGATTTGATCCGGATGCGGTGAAAGTGACTTAGGCCTGAGACTTCCCGGCCATCTTGCGTTCCAGCGCGGCAATGAGACGGGCGTGAACTTCTTCCGGCAGCACTTGTGCCGCCATCCCCTTGTAGACCTGGATGGTCTTTTTGGTCGTGTCGCACACCACCCAGCAGTTCGGACACTGCGTGATGTGGGACTCCAACTGCCTGCGCAGATCCACGTCGGCGGTCTCATCGAGAAAGTCGTTGAGCTCCTGCAGGAACTCTTTACATGTAAGCAAAAACGTCGTCCCCTTTTCGCTTGAATTGCCTGGTCAACTTCTCGCGGAGCTGCAGTCGCGCGCGCAGGAGCCGACTCTTTACGGCAGGCACCGAAATCTTTAGCGTCTCCGCTGTTTCTTCTGTGCTCAACTCTTCGATGTCTCTGAGAACAAAAACGGTTCGAAAGACTGGGCGTAGACTTTGAACCGCTTCATCCAAAATGGTGCCTAGCTCCTCGCGCGAATACTTCTGTTCCGGATTCTCGTCCCAGACTGCAATCTCCCGCGCCACCGTGTCTTCGCCAGTGTCCAGCGGCTCGTCCAACGGCACCGTGCGATCACTCTTGCGCTTGCGCAGCTTCATTAGCGATTCGTTCACCGCTATCCGGACGATCCAGGTATAAAACTTGGATTGCCCCTGAAAATCCGCCAGGTGCCCGTACGCTTTGAGAAAGGTTTCCTGCAGAACGTCTTCAGCATCCTCGTCGTTTTGAGTGATGTGCTTCGCAAGCCGGAAAATCTTCCGGGCATAGTGGTTTACGAGTTCGTTAAAGGCAGGTGCATCGCCCTCTCGCGCTTTCGCTACAAGTTGGGATTCATCGAATACACCCGCGTCCGTCGTCGTAGCAGGCATGTCGTGACCATGTTAGCACCTGATTTCTAACGGGCTGCGCAGTCAATCAGTCGCTGGCGAGCTCACGCAGATAACGTTCCGCTTTCAGCAGCAAGGTGCAACTCGCTGCATGCGTAATTTCGCTGGACATCACCATGCGCAGCGCTTCTTGCAATGGAACGCGAACCGTGTCCAAAATTTCCCCTTCATCCAGCCGGCCTTGCACTTGTGTTAGCCTGCGTGCGAGAAAGATATGGTTTGGAGACCGGATTGCAGTCGTGAAGGGATCCACCACGCCCAGGTCCACCCAGTCATTCGCCTCCAACCCACCCTCTTCGCGAAGTTCGCGCTGGGCGGCGCCCAAAGGCGATTCTCCATGCTCAATTCCACCGCTGATCAATTCCAGGGTTTCACGCTCCACGGCATATTTGAACTCCCGCGGCAGCAAGACCTGGTTGTCATCGTCGATCGCCAGCACCGTCGCGCCCGCTTTCATCTCGACAACGCCAAACACGCCTCGGCTACCGTCAGGGCGAAGCAGTTGATCTTCGCGCACCGACAGCCATGGATTGGTGTAAATTCCTCTGCTTTCAAGAACGCTATAGGGACCCACGCGTCGCATGTTACACAACGATTTTACAAATGTTCCGGTTCTACACGGCCGGGGACCATCTGCTGTTCGTCACCACGCTGCGGCATTACCGCGCCAGGCCTGGCCGTGGCGCTCAAAGGCTCCGCAAGTGAAACCCGCCATCCACGTTGAGTACCTGGCCGGCTGAGTAGTCGAGCAGTCCATCGGCTATTCCGCGCACCGCGTTCGCCACGTCGCTCCCTTCCCCCATGCGTCTTTGCGGAAGCAGGCCCCCGGCAATCCGGTCGTCATAGGATTTCTCGACAGCCGCTATCATGTCCGTTCGAATGATCCCCGGCCGTATCTCGAACACGCCGATGTTGTGCGGTGCCATTCGTACGGCAAAAAGTGCGGCGCTCATGCTCAAGCCCGCTTTCGAGATGCAATAGTCCGCGCGGTTGACCGAGGCGGTGTAGCTGGATATCGACGTAATGAAAACGATGCGCCCACTGCCTTGCTCGATCATCCAACGCGCCACGGTTTGGGTCAGGAAGTGTGCACCTTTGAGATTGGCGCCGATCAATTCATCAAAGCTCTCTTCAGTTGCTTCCAACATGTCGCGCCGTTCGCGCGGCGCCATTCCGGCATTGTTGACCAGCACGTCCAGCCGGCCATGGCGTTCTTTGATACCAGCCACCAGCGCCAGCCGGTCGGCCGAACACGCGGCGTCGCTCTCCACCATATCCGCTCCGGTTTGGGCCGCCAGAGAGTCCGCCGCATCGCGACGCCTTCGATATGTGCCCACGATCTGATGCGTCTTGGCGAGTTCCAGAGCAATCGCCCTTCCGATTCCGCGGCTGGCGCCTGTGATCAGGGCAACCGGCTGTGTACTTGCCATAAAGTTGAGACTAAACCTCGATAATCCTAAAAACGGCAGTTACCCAGTAGCATCAGCCAAGCGGCCTGTTGTTCCTAGGATCTTGCTTCCAAGGAAATAGCGGAACGCGGCGCTCAGAATCAGTTTCCAGCAGTGGTCTTTAGTCAACT
>JBBSFW010000299.1:0-4237 GCA_038254805.1 Terriglobales bacterium | reverse complement strand
GCGGAAGAAGTGTTTCGCAGCATTCACATCCCGCCTCTCGCTGAGATAAAAATCGACCGTTCGCCCGACTTTATCCACGGCCCGGTACAGATAGGTCCACAGGCCCTTCACCCTTGATATACGTCTCGTCACATCGCCACGAACCGCCAACCGCCCGCGCATACCGGCTCCAGCGCTTCTCAAATTCCGGCACGTAGCGCTGCACCCAACGCAGAATCGTCGTGTGCACCAGCACGGCTCCGCGCTCCGCCATCATTTCCACGAGGTCACGTGTGCTCAGCTTGTACCGCAAATACCATCGAACGCACAAAACGATGATTCTTGATCGAACTGCCGACCCTTGAACAGATCGGCAACGGATGCCGCTGAAGTCATTCCGCGATTATCCAACACTCCGCGAGTTTGCACCAGAGCCAAATAGAGTGCTAGCAAGAAGAGTGTTTTGCGAGATCTGCGGTCCGCTGGTAAGGAGCCAACCCTGCCGAGCAGTGATTTTCCTTCCCGCACAATTCCCGCAAAACCCTTAAATTCAGCCCAATTCCCGCAGATTTCCCGCAATTGGAGTCAGCGTAAGTCTTTTTTTTTGCAATGCGAGTGCTCCTAAGTGATTGATCCGGCTTGCTTGGGGTGCAAGAGGTCCCGGGTTCAAATCCCGGCAGCCCGACCAAAACCTTCAAAGACTTACAGACATCGATACTTCAGCGGATTCCCGCTTGGAGTCCATCTGGAGTCCAAAAATAGCGTCCGCTATGTCGTGTGAGCCAGCCTGTCTGCCCGTTCGCAAATTGGCGTTTAAATTTCCATGTGATTTCTCTGGAGCTCTCTTCCCCTGTAAAAACTCGACATTCCCGACAATCCTCATCTAACTGGTTGATTTAACAGGGTCATCGCATGTCGGGTTGGGTGTCCAGAGGCCGAATTACCCGACATCAAACCCGACATTTGCGCCGCCGGAACATGCGATCTCCTTGGCGATCACTCCCACTGATTCTGCCGGGCCAGCATATTTGACGGCAGGCGCTAGGTTCGCTTGAGACTCGGGGCGTCGAAAATCGCCGGCCACAGCACGGTCCGGATGACCGAGGAATACACGAAGATCCAACTCACACGGCAGGATGAACTCACCCGGCTTATTCAAGAGCGGCTGGCCAGCGTAGGGGAGAAGCAGCCAACGATCTTGCAGTGGTAGTCCGCAGCAAGGAGTCGCGAGTCATCCAGCCTTGTTGAGTCGGATGGTTAGCACCGAAGCCTCGGTTATGCGATCAGTTGGACGAGAGTCGATTACGTTCTTGCGATTCACCGCTTGGGGGTTAGGGGCACCCGCCTTCACGTCACTTCTATACCTGGTGCAGTTTAACGTCCCCGGTGCCTTCAACGACCGGCCGGGCACCGAGTGAGAAGCACTCAGCGGTGGTTCTGTAAAACCGAACGGCGGTTGGGCAACCTTCCGCCCAATGCTCGCCGGATGTAGCATCTGGGTGCGCCGTCGCTCGACCAACAATTCGTTGATGGCAGCCCGAGAACTTCCCGCAAACCTACTTCCCGTTCCTACGCTGCTCAACTTGCGGATTGACAACAATTCGTTCCTAATTCGCGTCGGCAGCTCCATCGAAGCTGAGCGGACGTGCGTTAGACGTATAATCAGTGGCAAGCCAGGAAGGCAACAGCGAAATCCCGACAAAGAGCTTTTTGGAGATCCGAATGTGTAAACACGCAGGAACCGGTTTTGTGGGGGTGTTTTGTCTAGCCTTGTCGGCGCTCCCAGCGTTGGCGCAGACCCATGGAGCAGAAGTAAGTCAGGCAATTGAGCACGATGTCTCGCTGCCTCTGGCGCAGATGCCGCCTTTGCAGCCGAAAGGCGGTCAACGAACGAAGCCTGTGCTCCTGACGCACCCCGGCCAGCCCGCGACGAACCAGCCGGACCCGGTCGTGCAGACTTCCTTCGGCCCGTTGGCAGCCACAAGCCCTGGGCTCGGCTTTGCCGGCGTGGGCAATGGCGATTACGGTTTTGCGCCCAATGCTGCGCCGCCTCACACCAACGGTGCCGTCGGCGCGACACAGTACGTGCAGTGGGTCAACGAGTCATTCGCGGTTTTCGATAAGGCAAGTGGCGCCAAGATATATGGCCCGGCCGCGGGAAATACCCTTTGGAGCGGCTTCGGTGGGGGTTGCCAAACCAACAATGACGGTGATCCCATCGTCCAATATGACAAGGCCGCCAGCCGCTGGATCTTCACCCAGTTTTCGGTCAGCACCACTCCCTACCTGCAATGCGTGGCCGTCTCCAAGACCCCAGACGCAACCGGTGCTTACAACCGGTATGCGTTTCAATACACCAATTTCCCGGATTATCCGAAGCTCGGCGTCTGGCCCGACGCTTACTACATCACCTTCAATATGTTTCAAGCAACTTCTCTGCGGGATCACGGCTATGCGCCTATGACCGGGGCGCGATGCTGACCAGCGGCGCAGCCACACAGCAGTGCTTCCACTCAGCAGCAGCTTTGGCGGGGTTCTGCCCTCGGATTTGGACGGATCTACGGCCCCTCCAAGCGGCTCGCCCAACTTCATGCTCAATTTCGGAACCAACTCGCTCAATCTCTGGAAATTTCACGTGGATTGGGCTACCCCCGGCAACACTTCACTTACCGGCCCGACCAATATTCCGGTGGCGGCCTTTAGCGAGGCATGCAGCGGCGGAACGTGCATCCCGCAGTCCGGGACCACGCAACAGCTTGACTCACTCGCAGACCGGCTCATGTACCGCCTTGGCATATCGCAACTTTGGCAATCATAAAGCGTTGGTGGTCAACCACTCGGTCGGCAGTCCAAGCGGGGTGCGGTGGTACGAGCTGCGCAACCCAAATGGCGCACTCAGCGTGTTCCAGCAAGGCACGTACGCCCCCGATTCAAGTTACCGCTGGATGGGCAGCATCGCCATGGATCAGGCCGGCAATATCGCCCTCGGTTACAGCGTTTCCAGCAGCCTGATGAACCCGGCTATTCGTTTCACCGGCCGCGTACCAACCGATCCCCTGGGCACGATGGAAGCCGAGAACACGATCATCAACGGCACGGGCTCGCAGCTCAGGAACCTCAATCGGTGGGGCGACTACAGCAGCATGAGCGTCGACCCGGTTGATGACTGCACCTTCTGGTACACCAACGAGTACCTCAAGTCCAGCGGCACCTTCAATTGGAGCACTTGGATCGCTTCGTTCAGGTTCCCTTCCTGCGGATCGACTTCGACGTCCGACTTCTCGCTTTCGGCTTCACCCGCTACCCAGACGGTAGTGCAGGGAAATGGCACGAGCTACACCGTGACCGTGAGTCCTTCAAACGGATTCACCGGTTCCGTGGGTTTCAGCGTCAGCGGCCTGCCTTCCGGCGCCAACGCCACCTTCAACCCACCTCAGTGAGTGGTTCCGGCTCCTCCACCATGAGCGTGACCACCAGCGCTAATTTGCCAGCGGGAAGCTATCACTTAACGATCACAGGGGCCAGCGGCAGCTTAGTCCATACGACTGCAGTTACATTGGTTGTGAGCGCCGGGGGAGGTGGTGATTTTTCCATTGGCGTTTCACCCAATTCCCAGACGGTCGCTCGCGGCGCGAGCACGACGTATTCAGTGACGGTGACTCCTTCGGGCGGATTTACCGGAACCGTCAATCTCAGCGTCACGGGACTGCCCATCTGGACCTCTGCCAGCTTCGTTCCTGTCGCCGTAACGGGCTCGGGCTCGTCAACCCTGACCGTTGCCACCAGTCCTAACCGGAAGACGCCCATTGGAACTTACACGCTGACGATTATAGGCGCCAGCGGCAGCTTATCGCATTCGGCTACGATGACGCTCGTCGTCCAGTAGGCGCGAGAGAGGATACTAGCGCCCTTTCGCAGATTTCATTATCACGCGCTCGCTCGCTGATGATCGGTGGACGTTTACTTCCAAACTGAGGCACGAGGCCCGCCGCGATTGAGAATGCACCAAATACAATCCGCTAAAGCCGCGCCCGCTAAGCGTACTGCCAAGAAGGTCCGCCAGACGACAATCGAACAGCTTCAACGGCGCGCGGGGCACGCCAGGGGTGCCGGTGCTACGTTTGGAGTCCTGGAGTCCGCGCGGAGTCCAGACCCCTAAAATTGGCCCTGCGGCGTCCACCGGCGTCCAAACTCTAGACGGCTAAGTCTTTTGTTTCTAGTGAGAATTTCTGTAAGTGATTGATATTTCTTAAATGGC
>JBBSFW010000298.1:0-4267 GCA_038254805.1 Terriglobales bacterium | reverse complement strand
GCTTTATTGAGCATTGCCATCTCACTCCTCAATCTCCTAAGGTTCGTCATTGTCGCTGCCGATAAGGCTAAGGACAGGACAAGGGACTTGGGACAAGCGAAACCAGTAACTCAGATATTGATTGCCGACGGGAACATGCTATTCCGTAGCGGGCTGCGGACTTTGTTATCGGCCGAGAGCGAGTTCCAGGTCATGGGCGAAGCATGCGATGCAGCCGAAGCCATAGCTAAAGTGCGAGCGGCAGCGCCGGACGTGCTGGTAATGGATCTCGCGTTAGTAGATGCTGACGGGCAGCAAGCGGCGTCCGCGTTACGTCAGTCCCACGCCTCGACCGCGATCTTATTTCTGACACGAGAGGATGAACCTGAGCACCTGAGAATGGCAGTAGCGGCAGGAGCTCGAGGATACATGTTAAAGGACAGCACCCCAAATCAACTCATCGCGGCGGTCCGGGAAGTGGCCAAAAGCTCGGATGACGGTAGCCCGACGGGTTTATCGCGAATCATGCCTGACCTGCAGGCTCTCGCGGAATCGAACCAGGGTTATACACGCGGAAGCGTTCTTACCCCGCGGGAGCAGGAAGTAATGCGCCTTTTGGCGGAAGGACGAACCGTCCGCGAGGTCGCCGCAGAACTATCGCTCAGTGTCAAGACGATTGAGGCGCATAAGCTAAATCTGATGCGAAAGCTTGATATTCACAATCGCGCCAGCCTCATGGAATACGCCATCCAAACCGGCGTGATTGCCGCAGCTATAACCCGATAGCCGAACCGCTTCGCGACTTGCTACTCTTCCATTGGGAGAAGCTATTTCAACCATATGCGGAAATTCTTGTTGGGTGTGTTGGTCGGCGTCATGGTTGCTGTGGTTGGAATCGTCATCATCGTGCTGGTGATCGGCCGCCTTGCGGTAAGCAAACAGCCGACGGTAGCTGCTAACTCCGTGCTTGTGCTTGCGCTCGAGGGCGATGTGCCCGAGGTGCCGCCAGTCGATATACCGCTTCCCTTCGTTCCCTCACAAGGCGACCCCACGGTTCGTGATGTGTGGGCGTCGCTGCGTGCGGCTGCGAAAGATAACCGGATAAAAGCAGTGGTCCTGCAGCCTCGCCAACTTTCGGTCGGATGGGGAAAGCTCCAAGAATTTCATGAGGAACTAGCCGCGTTTAAGACCTCGGGAAAGCCTTTATATGCCCTGTTGCGGGCGCCCGGTTCGCGAGAGTACTACTTGGCTTCCGCAGCAGACAAGATCTTTTTGTCTCCCGAAGACATGCTCGATGTCAAAGGCTTTCTGGTGGAAGCCATGTATTTCAAGAACGCCCTCGACAAGCTCGGAATCAATATGCAGGTCGATCATGTCGGCCGGTACAAAGATGCGGGTGACATTTTCACCAAGACCAATATGTCTCCCGAAACTCGCGAGGTCTTAAACCAGGTTTTGGATCAACTGTATGGAGACTTTTGCTCGACCGTGGGTAAAGGACGCCACAAGAGTGCTGATGAGATGAGAGCTCTCATAGATCAAGGGCCGTTCGTTTCAAGTAAAGCCAAAGCGAACGGTCTCGTAGACGAAATTGGGTATGAAGATCAGGTCTATGCAGATTTGAAAAGGAAGCTCGGACGTGGCGAGTTGAACGAGACAAGCATTAAGTCCTACTTCCGTGCCGTGCCGAACGCCGGGGATCGTATCGCGATCCTTGCGGGTGAAGGCGAAATTCAGCGTGGCGAGCCTGATAACGCGTTCGGCAACGCCGGTGTGATCTCGTCGGGTGCTTTTGCAAAAGCAATTCGCCAGGTCAGGAATGATCGCAGCATTAAGGGTGTTATCGTACGTGTCAACTCGCCCGGCGGGGATGCGTCTGCCTCCGACGAAATCTTACACGAGCTCAAACTGCTGAGCCGGGCGAAGCCTTTGGTCGTTTCCATGTCGGATGTCGCGGCATCCGGCGGGTATTTCATCTCTGTCACGGGTGATCCGATTGTTTCGTATCCGAATACGATTACCGGCTCTATCGGCGTTCTTTATCTGAAACCGAATGTGCGTGATCTTTACAACAAGCTTGGAATTCAAGAGGACCTTTTGAGCCGAGGCAAATTGGCCGATATCGACTCGGAATCCCAGCCCTTGTCCGATGCCGGCCGGCAAAAGCTGCACGAGTCGATTGAGGCGACTTACGTGTCATTCGTCAGCAAGGTCGCGACGGCACGGAAGAAAAGTTACGCTCAGATCGATCCAATCGCCCAAGGCCGGGTTTGGATGGGGACCCAAGCTCTCCAAAATGGCCTGATCGATCAACTTGGCGGACTGAATCGAGCCATAGCGATGGTGCGCCAGCGTGCCCATCTCTCGGCTGGCGGGGAAACGAACCTGCTTATCTATCCGCCGCGGCGCACTCTTTTTGACGTTCTCACCAGCTCATCGACGGATGCTTTTGCCGACGCCATGGCCGAGCGCAAGATCCGGAAAGCGCTTCCCGGTTTGCCCAGCCGGGCGCTGCTCGAGGGCGGGATCATGCACATCCTGCCGTACCAGTTCAGGATCCGATAAGTCGACCGGCCAAGCGGCGCGGGTGATCAAGCTAAGTGCCGGCCGCAGATCTAAAAGGCCGCTGCTGAGTGAATGCCGCTGCCTGTGAGGACGCTCTGCATACGCTCGAGGGCGCATTTGTGGATTTGAGAGACACGGCTTTCGTTGACTCCCAAGATCCCGCCGATTTCCTTCATTGTCATATCACGGTCGTAGTAGAGCGTCACAACCTGTTGATACCGCTCCGGGAGCGTCTTCATAGCGGAGCTGAGCCGTTCACGCATTTCCGAGCGGGCGAAGACCTCATCCGGACGATCGGCCGGCATAGCAGGCGCGTCATTTAGTGGCTGATCCTCCCGGTCCGTTGCCCGCAGCTGTGTGGCGGCGAGTCCCAGGTTGCGAAAGTCCACCATCAAACTCTGCCAGCGCCGGGAGCTAAGACCCATGGCGGCTGCTAATTCGTCCTGCGTGGGCGTGCGTCCCAGCTTTACTGTCATCTCACGAGTTAGCGTTTCCATTTGCTTGTGCCGTTTCCGGAGATCACGTGAGGCCCAGTCCAGCTGCCGCAGGCTGTCGAGAATCGCTCCCTTGATGCGGTGCTTCGCATACGTAGGGAATGCGACTTCTTTGTCATCCGTACTTGGTGGCTGCGTCAAAGAGACCCATGACGCCTGCATGCACAAGATCGTCTAGCTCTGTGTGAACCGGCAGCGATCTCTGCACGTGCGCTGCAATCGCTGTAACAAGCGGCAGATGTTCCAGGATCAATGTGTCCCGGCGGGTGTCGTCTTGGATCGGCTGGGTCTTGCTTCGCGCTGGTTTGGTGGCGGCGTTCAATTTGTGTCTCTTCCCGGCTGGAGGGCTTGTTTTTACCCGCTTAGCCTGTCGCCTTGGTAAGGGCAACCCTGCCGCCACCCGGAAGAACGCGGAAATGCTACACTCAAATTACGAAACGAACCCCAGGCTAAGTTGCTTGATTTGAGTTACTTACGTTTCAGGAATGCGCGGGTCTGCGCTCGGCCCCGAGGTGCGTACCGCGATGGATTTGGGCGGTGTCACGTGTTTTCGTTTCTGGGAGGGTTCCGAACCGGGACGAGTGCGCCGTTCTGAAACAGGCGAGAGTAGCGCCTGAAAAACCGGGAGCGACGGCGCGGGCAGGATCTTTCTTATGTCGATGAAAAGTGTCCTAAAACTACTGATTAAATCGGCATTACCGACTAAATAGGAAGATATATGGGATGCGTTACCTAAAACAAAAAAACCGCGCGCTATCAGCCGGTCTTTAAATGGGGTAGTTTTGATTGATACTTTCGGGCCGGAGTTGGTCGTATCTTGCGCACATCGTCCAGCTTTGACACCGGGTTCGCGTGAAGTAGGGAGGCCTGATCGTTCAGCCCCCCAAGTTCGAGGAGATCTACAAGACTGACGTCGAGCTTAGCCATAAGATGATCTGCCAGCTCCGGTTGGAGTCTCCGCGCACCCTTTAAAACATTGTGGATCTGGGACTGTGAAATCCCGAGTATCCTGGCAAGGCCCCGTTCCGTAAAGTCGCCATTCTTTATTCTGAGATTTACGAACCGGATGAGTCGCGACTGCAGCGCTTGGAACGAAACGTTGCGCCGGCTCGGATTTGATTCCACTTTGAAATAGGCTCCGTTAATTTTAGGAATATTCAGCAATTATCCCAAGTTATCCCGGGATATTCTCAAGATATTAAACGCATGATGTTAAGGGATTTGTCATC
>JBBSFW010000297.1:0-4293 GCA_038254805.1 Terriglobales bacterium | reverse complement strand
GTTTCCCATCCGTTCCTGGTCCTTCCAACGCGACCAGACGCCATGCTCCAATCAGCTTCTCTCCGGCAGCAGCAGGGCCTGGGTCTTTCTTTTCTGCGGACTGTGCCAGTGAAACTCCACTGAGTGCCACAACCGCCGCCAACGTCCAACAAAGTTGTGCTTTCATGTTCGGTTCCTCCGGGCAAGCGCCGGGCCGCCGCTCACCGCTCGCCGCTCACCGGCCCGTCAACTGTTCGTGGAACGTTGAATAACGTGCCCCTTGGGGCTTGATGTTTGACGAGGCACTTTCGATGGCACGGACATCTTCCTCCGTAAGTTCGATGTCTACCGCGCCGATGTTTTCTTCCAGGCGATGCAGCTTCGTCGTACCCGGGATCGGAACGATCCACGGCTTCTTCGCAAGCAGCCAGGCGAGCGCGATCTGAGCAGGGGTCGCCCTCCTTTGATTCGCAAATGCGTTAAGCAGATCAACCAGCGGCTGGTTGGCTTTACGATTCTCCGGGTTAAGGCGTGGGACGGTGTTGCGAAAATCCGTACTATCGAACTTCGTATCTTCGTTGATCTTACCTGTGAGAAAGCCTTTTCCAAGCGGGCTAAAGGGAACGAATCCGATTCCGAGTTCTTCGAGTGTGGCCAGTACTTCCTTTTCAGGCTCCCTGAACCACAGCGAGTACTCACTCTGAAGGGCAGCCACAGGTTGAACTGCATGTGCGCGACGGATGGTCTGCGCTCCGGCTTCAGAAAGTCCGGAGTGCTTCACCTTGCCTTGCTGGATTAGTTCTTTCACCGCTCCCGCTACGGCTTCGATTGGCACGTTCAGATCGACACGGTGTTGGTAGAACAAATCGATCACATCCACCTTAAGTCGTTTCAGCGACGCCTCAGCGACCTGCTTGATGTGCTCGGGCCGACTATTTAAGGCACTCCACTTTCCACCATCGTTGGAATTAGCCTCCCATCCGAACTTGGTGGCAATCACCACTTGCTCGCGGAACGGAGCGAGCGCCTCGCCCACAAGCTCTTCGTTCGACAACGGGCCGTACACTTCGGCGGTATCGAAGAATGTAACCCCGCGCTCTACAGCACCACGGAGAAGAGAAATCATCTCCTGCTTATCTTTCGGCGGACCATAGGACCAGCTCATGCCCATGCAGCCGAGTCCGATGGCCGAAACTTCCAAGTTGCTTTTCCCAAGTTTGCGCTTCTGCACCGTTTCCTCCATGTAGGACTGTGTTTAGTTTCCCACAATTCCAGCTATGGGGATTCGCCACGAGTAGAAAGGTGGGTCAAACCGTTTGGGGGAATATACCTACTGAAGGGATTTTGCTACACCTCTGTTTCAGGCGCACGCTGACGTGAGGCCGTTGCCCAAAGCGTGCCCGGCCGCTACTCATTAGCTGACGGTAGGCAGCAAACTTACTGTTTCATCAGGAGAACGTTAACCGCTTTGACAATCAGCTCAACGCTGTCGCCCTTCTTGAGTTCCAGTTCGGCGAGTGATTCGAGCGTCATGACGGAGGCCAAGCGGGATTGGGCCGGAACCTCCACTTTCACTAGACACATTAAGGATCCTTTTTTTATGTCTGTAACTTTCCCGGTAATACGATTTCGTGCGCCTACTCTCATCGCAATATCTCCAAATCCGGCGCGATTCTAGTTGAAGGGCCTCTTATACGTCGCGAGGCGGTTTACGTCAAAACAAAAATGATCCGCTTCTCGAACTCTGATGTATACTGCGGCCTCAAAACGAACCTCATATAACTGCCAAACTACATTCGGCAGGCCTTGCGGCGATTGCAAACTTTCTGAGGTGACCAATGACAAGTCCCAAAACATATTCCTTCTGTTATCGAGGTGCATTTAGGGTTGCACTTGTGATTCTGAGCATCGGTGCCATTCCTGGATTAGCACAATCGTCCGATGTAGTCGTGCAATGGAATGACGCCGCATTACAAGGAGTACGTGATTCTAAGATTGGGCCACCAATGGTTGCGCGTGCGCTGTTTATTGTTCACAACTGCATATATGACGCCTGGGCGGCCTACAGCCGGACGGCTGTAGGTACTGTTTTCGAAGGGTCCCTTCGTCGGCCAAAATCGGAACGGACGCTCGCAAACAAAAATCAGGCCATTAGCTTCGCGGCCTATCGCGCGACGGTCGATCTCTTTCCTGCAGACAAGCCCACTGTATTCGATCCCTTGATGGCCAGTCTCGGATACGACATCAATGACAACTCCGCGGATCTAAGCACACCCACAGGAGTCGGAAATGTGGCCTGCGCGGGTGTCCTTGCGATTCATCACAACGATGGTTCCAATCAGCTGGGCAATCTTACGCCAACTGGGGTTCCGTATGCCGATTACAGCAGTTATTCCCCCTCCAATCCTGCAACCGCGGTTCCGCTCGGGACTGCCTATGATTACTCGACTCTCAACCCGAATCGCTGGCAGCCACTAACTTACTTCAATGGAATCACGACCGTGACCCCTCCTTTTGTTGGTGCGCATTGGTATAAGGTCACACCGTTCGCGCTGCGCTCAGCGGATCAGTTTCTACATTTTATTGCGCGGTTCGGGCCTTCACAATATCCGTCGAAGACTTATACGCAGCAAGCTCGCGTGGTAGTAGCATTCAGTGCTGGTTTAGACGATAGGCAGAAGATGATTGCTGAGTACTGGGCCAATGGTCCGAAGACAGAATTGCCTCCTGGCCATTGGGATCTGTTTGCGCAATTTGTATCTGCTAGGGATCACCACACGGTTGATGATGATGCCAAAATGTTCTTCGCGTTAACAGCGGCCATCCATGATGCCGCCATTGTCGCATGGGACGCAAAACGAGCATTTGATTCGGTACGTCCCGTCACAGCCATACCTTTCCTGTTCCACGGGCAGACAATTATGGCCTGGGGTGGACCGTATAAGGGAACCATTGCGATGGATGGGGGTGACTGGATTCCGTATCAGCCGTCGACTTTTCCAACTCCGCCGTTTCCGGAGTGCATTTCAGGCCACAGCACGTTCAGTGCTGTGGGAGCCGAAATCTTGAGGCTCTGGACAGGCAGTGACTACTTCGGTGGGTCGGTCACGTCCCCAGTCGGTAGCTCTGTGATTGAACCGGGAGCCACGCCCGCCAATCCCGTGACTCTGTATTGGGCCACTTTCACCGAAGCTGCGAATCAGGCGGGCATTTCGCGTCGCTACGGTGGAATTCACTTTGAAATCGGCGACCTCGTTGGCCGCGCAACAGGCAGGCTAGTCGCCAAACAGGCATGGCAGAAGGCGCAAAAATATTTTCGAGATGCTGCAGGTAAGGAATTAAAGGAGAGTGAGGAGTAACACTCCTGAGAGTGATTGAGGTTAGATGAGGGCGGGATTCTGCGGCTCTGTTTAGCGATTCCGTGAATTGCTTCCGCGGGAGATTTTGTCGAGAACAATGCGACGATCGCGGTCACTGCGACGACCCCGCATAACGTGTCAACGCAGCAGAATCCGGATGGCTCGGGTTGTGTTACGAAAGAGCTGCACGGGTTCAGATTTGTTTCAAGTGCGGCCCGCATGAATCTGAGCGATGTTGCAGAAATTGGGCGCGAGAAGAACGGGATGTTCTTCTAAACGTGCTAACGCGAAGCGAGAGGCTATTCTAAATAGGAGATGCCTCTCCTCCCTTTTTGAATTTTAGTTTCTGTATGTCGTCCCAGTCGACATTAGCGAAACCCAAGCCTGCAGGTGCGCGGCCTCAAGTTGTGTTCCAGGTATTTGTGCTCGTGCTGCTGCTGGTGTTGTTGGTAAATGACAAAGGGGCTGCAGGACTAGGTAAAATCCAGCAGACGCGTGCAACAGGGAGCCTGCATCTGGCAAAGCTAAAATCCCAGAAGGCCTCCTCTTTCAGCGAGTCCGTTAGCTATCTAAAGATTGTTTGGCCGGCTCTTGTTTTTGGAATTTTGATCAGTGCAGCGGTGCGCACCAGCTTATCCCGGACTCCTTTGCACAGAATGTTTGAAGGAAGTGTCGTGCATGATCAAGTGGCCGCGACCTTAGCTGGAGCGCCGCTAATGCTGTGTTCCTGTTGTGCTGCATCGATTTTCCCCGCTGTGTATCAACGAACCCAAAAGCTAGCGCCTGCTCTTGGAATGACGCTGGCATCGCCGTCTTTCTCCTTCATCGTACCGAACCTAAAGAACGACGCACATGACGGGAGTCTCAGTCAGGCTGACAGTTGGCTGCGGTCCAACATCGGTCCGCTCGTCTCCAGTCCCATGTTTCAGCAAGATGGATTGCTTGTGATCGTATT
>JBBSFW010000296.1:0-4350 GCA_038254805.1 Terriglobales bacterium | reverse complement strand
GGAGCCAACGTGTGTCCCGAGGAGCATAAGAGTTAGACCGGGAGCTCACAAAAACACCGCAAATCAAGACCTTCGACATCGCGAACCATGAAACAGAAAGAAAAACACCGAATCCATCAATTTTTCAGCAGCCTGCTAGGTCGCGCTCGCAGGCGAAGCGAAACAATGCCTCGCCTACATCTTCAACGTGATCGCAGTAAAGCAGTCTCTCTCGGGTGTGTGGGACGATTGCGCGCAAACGATGCTTGCGGTCTTGTATTGGCAGATAGCGGAGCTCCTCACCATCGCAGTACAAACAATCGAAGGCGAGGAAGCGAACGATAGGACGACGGTTCACGCAGCGCGTAGAAAGCGTACAATTCTTCGCGTTTTGGTAATCCCGACAAACCAAAACTTCTAATCCGGTTTAAACGGAGGTCCAGATGGACAAATCCAACTCGGTGCCTCCCGCCGGTCACTACCACGCCAATTACGGGAATTTTCAAACGGAACTGTACGCACAGATCCGTCGTGAAGCTTTTGGCCGGGATATTGGACAGAATAGTTGGCTCACTTCAGATGAACAGGACAGATTCTTGGAGTGGCTCGACCTTTCTCCCGGCAAGATCCTGCTCGATGTTGCTTGTGGGGCAGGAGGTCCGGCGCTGCGGATCGCCGCTACTACCGGCTGTTCGGTGGTCGGCATTGACGTTCACGAACAGGCGGTTACGACGGCGACTTCACTTGCAGCTCAGCGCGGATTGGCCGATCGCGCCGAATTTCAGGCTATGGACGCTACCGGGCCGTCGCCATTTTCGGACGCCAGCTTCGACGTTATTACCTGTATTGACGCGATCAACCATTTCCCCGACCGTCCGCACGTCATTGCCGAGTGGGTCCGGCTGCTGAAGCCAGGCGGACGACTGCTGTTCACCGATCCCATCACAGTGACCGGAGCCCTGACTAATGCAGAAATCGCGGTTCGCAGTTCGGCGGGTTTCTATCTTCTGGTTCCGCATGGCTACGACGAGAGCGTGATTGCGCAATGCCGATTGCGATTGCTGGTGTGTAAAGACGTAACTGCTAACATGGCCAAGGTTGCCGAGGCTAGGCGCGCCGCCCGCGCATCGAGAAGCATTGCCCTGCGCGAGATCGAAGGCGATCTAGCATATAACGGTCAGCAGGAGTTCCTTGCAGTTGCTGCTCGTATCGCCAGAGAAGGCCGTCTTTCTCGCTTCGTCTACGTTTCGAAGAAGTTGAGCTGAGTACTAAGACTACGTCGAAGGGACCGGAGCAACGCTATGAACTCGCGTGGAAGTACAGGCGTGACGAGGGCCGAGCTGAGTGATGTCGGCCAACGCGCGAGACGCCGAATCGCTTACCGGTTACTCCCTTTTGTCTTTCTCGTCTACATCGTTAACTACATCGACCGCGTCAACGTTTCCTTTGCCAACCTCAGGATGAGTGCAGATCTGGGCTTCAGCGACCGCGTTTACGGTTTAGGGGTAGGTATCTTCTACCTAACCTACGTCTTGTTCGAGATACCCGGAGCCATCATCGTCGAACGCTGGAGCGCAAGAAAGTGGATTGCACGAATCATGATTTCGTGGGGAATCGTAACGATTCTGACTGGCTTTGTGCACACTACCGGACAGTTCTATGCGGCCCGCTTCTTTCTGGGGATTGCCGAATCCAGCTTTTTCCCCGGAATGATCGTTTATTTGACGCACTGGTTTTGCTCGCGAGATCGCGGCCGGGCCATTGCATGTTTGTACGCAGCTGTTCCGGCCGCCTCTTTGATTGGCTCGCCCGTGGCGGGCTGTCTTCTCGGAGTACATTGGCGATTGCTTGCGGGGTGGCGCTGGCTCTTTATTTTTGAAGGGATTCCTGCCATCGTCCTTGGGATCGTCACCGTCTTCTACCTAACGGACTGGCCGGCGCAGGCGCCCTGGCTTCCTTCAGACGAACGCGAGTGGCTGGTCAACGAATTACAGGGGGAGCTACAGGCGAAGAAGAAGATTCGGGATTACACGATGCTGCAAGCATTCTGCGACCCGCGAGTTTTGTTGTTGATAGCTGCTATGTTCTTGGCTCTCTGCGGATCTCTGGGGAATATTTACTGGATACCTACCTTCGTGAAGCGCCTGTCGGGATCCTCGGACCGGGCAGTAACTTCGCTGCTCCTAGTTCCAGCTCTAATCGGTATTGCCGCGATGCTCATCAACGGCTGGCACTCCGACAAGAGCGCGGAGCGACGTTGGCACACCGCGATACCGCTGTTCGTTGCTGGACTGATGTACGGATTACTGATCCTCACGCGCCACGATTTTCCCATAGCCATTTCATGCCTGTTATTGGGTAGTGGGTTCTTCTATGCGTTCTTACCGGTTTTCTGGTCGATACCGACGATGATCCTGAGCGAATCGGCGGCAGCCGCCACCTTCGGACTCATCAATTCACTAGGGCAACTCGGCGGATTTGCTGGAAACTACACGATTGGCTTTCTCAACGATCGAACGCACTCACTTGCGGCCAGCTTCGGGTTCATCGCGTTCGTCTATGTTGTGGCGGGAGTTCTGATTCTTAGTCTGAGACTCCGCGACCACTCAATGCTGCGCGGAGGTCGAACCAACTCGAATAGTGATCTTTCGTGACCTTCCGGTTGCGCCTTCCCGGAGGCGCCCTGGGCCAAGCAGACGATGGTCGGCACCGGAAATGTCGCTTGTGGAAGAGTTGGCCGACAACCCACCCGGAATGCTCCTGGGCAGCGGTGGGGGTCGTTGCTCTTGTTAATGAATTCAGTTTGCCGCGATGAAAGTGTTCTGGGCAGAAAGAACTTTCCAGACACCATGTCGCTTTTCCATGATGTGCTTGAGGTGATTCCTGAGCACACCATTCGGGTTCGGCGGACTGCCCGGTGGAAGCTGGCGCACGCCTGAAACCTCCACGTCAAAATCCACGATCATGTAGTTGGAGCCGAGCTTTTGAATGCGGCGCACAGTCCCTACCACGCGGCTCCCTTTGAAGGTACCACCCCACATGTCTACATGTATTTCCACAATTGCGTCCCGCCCGCTATGTATCGCGCCAGTGGGGTCAACAAGCTCGGCTTCCGGCCAATAGTTTTCCCCATACGCGGCTCCATCCGCCCGATTCCATGAATCGACAAAGCGATTGACCATGGCACTTGCTGCAGCTTTCGCGTCATCGTCAGCCGGACCAGCGATGGCAACGTTGGTCACAATAGAGAATACGACGCATAGAACGATCAACCACTTCATCCGATTCTCCGCCTCCCTCGTGCGCGCCTGTCCGTATCCGCGCAAAGCATACGCTCAAAGCCCCAGGGCGCTATGTGAGCATTGCGGGCGGATGACGGCCAACCCTTCGTAATCCAGTAAGGGGAGCCGGGGCGACACGACTCGAACCTGCGGCATCTGCCGTGTTCGTCCAGGCGGGATCAATGCAGCCAGTTCATGCCACATTGCAACCTCTTCCCGCTCAAGTCGCCCCGGGGATTGCCGAGTTCGCCTGTGGGCTTTGGCTCGGCCAGCCTTCGCCGTTGGGGATCCTTGATGAATGCCCCAGAAGCCTCCAAAATCGCGGTCGGTGGTCGGCCCATATTCCTCAATACCGATCATTTAACGAGAATTTTGCGGAAACGTGCGTTTTGCGGCGAACCCCACCCATCCGTTGCCAAATTGCTTTTTCGGCCCTGTATTTGGTTCCCCGTTCAAACCGAAAATTTCGTTCTCAAATGCCTGATGGTGAGCAACAGAATGGAGAGCCGACCCAGAGTCAGGTGCGTGCACCACATACCTTCGCCGTGGTTTATTTCTAGCGGCCCGCTTTTTGTTTTCAAAGTCCGTGCGGGCTGCGGGGCATGGTCATAGTCGTGCCGCACACCTTTGGCCGGGCCCTGAACTTCAATGCACACCTTCACACTCTGGTCTCGGCGGGTGGGCTGCGAGAAACCGAGAATTCCTGGGTCGTCGTTGGGCGGTTCGATCAGGAAGCATTGATTGCACATGTGGCGGTTCGCCGTCATCACATACCTGAGAGGAGCACTACAAGCGCGGGTGCCGGCTGCGAATGCGGGAACGCGAGAACTCAGGCTATGGGTTTTCGTGTGCCTCGAATCTGAACCGGATTGGCGTAGGTAGGAAAACTTGGAGAGAGGAGATGTAGTCATCACGCGCGAAGCGCGTGACAACTACCACAAAACAATTGCAAATCGCCACAACCGCAGAAGTAAATTATATGCGGGGTACACGGCGCGATTTTACAGGCTTGCCGGGGAGCGCTGCCTCAACAGTTCTCCCCGGTTAATTCCCTAAACCTCGGCGGCGCGTAGTCGGCCTAAATGCACCG
>JBBSFW010000295.1:0-4363 GCA_038254805.1 Terriglobales bacterium | reverse complement strand
TAAACACTTGCAGCAGCAATCCGGCGACTAACGGCCGACACCAGATGGCCGGCGACGAATGGCTGTCCTGATGGCTGACGGCTGCTTTTTCCGGAGAGGTGCGTGAGCGGTTGAAACGATCCGCCTCGAAAGCGGACATACCTTAACGGGTATCGGGGGTTCGAATCCCTCCCTCTCCGCCAATTTTTCAAATCACCTCAGGACCGCGCAATCCGCTTCAGAGGCCCCCCACGGGCGAATGCCCATACGAGACTCCTAAGCCGAGCGCGCTTAGCAGCATCATGGATGCAACTTCTTCCACATAAGTGGCCCGCGTTACTCTCCGCCAGTTTCACAAACATTCCCAAACTGCATTCCTCATTACTGCACCTCCCCGCAAGCCGCGCTGACCCATTTGCCAGTGAAATTTGAATTCATGTTCATAGTGCGCTCCCCGCCGCTCATCGCCATGTTCATTGAGCCCTTCACGGTTTCGAAATTGACGGCTTCAATGCGCAGCATCCCGTCGGACTTCATGCCATTTTCCGCGCACTGAATTTTTATTTCCAGCTTGCTGCCGGTGGAAGTCGTGACGGTTCGGGTGCAAAACTTTCTCTCCTCGCCAAAGGCATTTTCCTTGCTCAATTTTTCTTTGGTGATACATTCCTTGCGGGTCGTGGGCTTCTCCTGCGCGGAGCTGTTTGCTTTCATCCTTTCCTCCATCCGCGCCCGCTGTTCCGGGGTCAATTTCGCCAGCGCCTCCGGGGGCATCGGCATCTGTCCACTCATCGCCGACGTCGTAGTTACTTCCCATAGGCCGAGCTTAAGGTCCAGGGGCTGGATCTTCTGCTGGGCGGAAGCGCAAAGCGCAATCGTGCACATCATTATCAGTAACATCGTGATCAGCAATATTTTCCTGGGCATTTTCGCGGCTCCTTCAGGCCTGCGCAGTTCTCGCGAGCGCAAGCGTTGCCTGCTTCTGGCCGGATAGATTACACCCTGACACAACCGGCAGGAAGGCTTCTATTGTCCCGCCCGGATCGGTCGCCCAGCGGGATTTAGGGCGGGAACGCCCGGCGCCGCAACGCCCGCAAAATTCGGGAAATGCGGAAAAATAGCAGAAATTCACAAACTGGAACTCTGCTGGACTTCGGATAGAATAGTTCCACGAGCCGTTCCCTATGAACACTGCAATCGCGCGCGAAAACTGGCAAGAACAAATCGTGGATGGCAAGTTTCCGCTGCTGGAACGGGTTGGCAGCTCGGAGCGCGGCGAGGTCTTTCGCACCCGGCTTTCCGGGCCCGGGGGGCAATCGGCCGCCGTCAAGCTCATCTCCGCCGACGTGCAGAATGCCGAAGATATGATCTCCCGCTGGCGGCTGGCGGCAACTCTGACCCATCCCCACCTGCTTCGTATTTTTCACGTCGGCCGCTGCTCCCTCAATAATGCGCGGCTGCTCTACGTGGTCAGCGAGTGGGCGGATGAAGACCTGTCCCAGGTGCTTCCCATCCGGCCGCTCTCGTCCGGCGAAGCCGGGGAGATGCTCAAGCCAGCGATCGATGCTCTCTCATACCTTCATGCCAGGGGCTTGGTGCACGGCCGCATCAAGCCCTCGAACATCATGGCGATCGACAACCTGTTGAAGCTCTCGAGCGACAGCATTCACAGAATCGGCGAATCGGAAGTGCAGGCGGTTGCGCCCGGCCCTTATGACGCGCCTGAGGTCACCCGGGGCGCCACCTCTCCCGCCGCCGACGTGTGGTCCCTTGGCATCGTGCTGGTGGAAGCATTGAGCCAGAGGAAACCCGCCTGGGAAAGCGCTGGCCAGTCTGAGCCCAGCCTTCCGGGACCTCTGCCCAGTCCCTTTCGCCACATCGCGCGCGAATGTCTGCGGCGAAATCCCAATGACCGCTGCACCCTCGACCGGGTGAAAGCAGCGTTCGAACCCGGCCCAGCGCAGCCGGAGACTTGGCGGGATACCAGGCCGGATGCCAGGCCGCTCACGCCCAAACCCTCTGGCATCAATCTGAAATTTGTAGTGCCTGTCGCCGCAGTTCTTGCCCTGGGGACCGTTTTTGTCTGGAAAGTGGCCACTAGGCAGCCTCAACCCCCGGCATCACCCGCGGCGACTGAGACCCGGGAACCCTCTTCGTCTACGGTGCCGCCGGCTGCGACCAGGAGTTCGGAATCCACTGTTGCGCCCCAAGGCGCTTCTACGCCCGCAGACGTGGCAGAGCGTTTTATCCCGGATATTCCCCTCAGCGCTCGCGAGACGGTCACCGGTAAAGTGAGAGTCGTGGTGCAGGTCGCGGTCAATCCCGCCGGAGAAGTTTCCAACACAACCTTGCTGTCTCCCGGACCGAGCAGATATTTTGCCAACAAGGCAATCGACGCCTCGCGCCGCTGGAAGTTCCGGCCCGCGCTTGTGAACGGTCAACCGGTGGCCGGCAACTGGGCCCTGAAATTCCTCTTTGGACGGGCCGGTACCGAAGTCTTTCCTACTCCGGTACGCTAAAATTCCTGGCGTTCGTTTAGTTGTTGATTCCCACCTGCGTCAGGATGAACGAGTAGTCGAAGGCCGCTTCCCTCAGCCGGTCGTATCGCCCTGAGGCCCCACCGTGTCCGGCAGGATCAAGATTTGTCTTCAGGATGAGAAGCTTGTCGTCATTTCTCATGGCCCGCATCTTGGCCACGTATTTGGCCGGTTCCCAATACATCACCTGGCTGTCATTAAAAGATGTCTTCACCAGCATATTCGGATACGGCTTGGCCTCGACGTTGTCGTAAGGCGAGTACGAGATCATGTAATCGAATGCCGCCTTCTCCTTGGGATTTCCCCACTCTTCAAATTCCCCCACCGTCAGCGGCAAGCTTTCATCCAGCATCGTATTCATGACATCCACGAATGGCACCCCGACAATGGCCGCGTGGAACAGGTCAGGCCGCAGGTTGAGCACCGCGCCCATCAGCAGTCCGCCCGCGCTTCTGCCTTCAATCACCAGCCGCTCCTTCGCTCCGTACCCTTGCGCCACCAGGTATTCGGCGCAGGTAATGAAGTCCGCGAAAGTATTTTTCTTGTTCATCATGCGGCCATCGTCGTGCCATGCCTTGCCCATTTCTCCGCCGCCCCGGATGTGCGCCACCGCCGCCACTACACCCCGGTCCACCAGCGAAAAAATGTTGGGATTGAAATTGATGTCAATGGGAATCCCATAAGAACCGTAGCCGTAAAGATAAAGCGGGCCTGCGCCATCCAGCTTGGCTCCCTTTAAATGGACCACCGAAATCGGGATTTTCACCCCATCCGCAGCCGGCGCATAAATCTGTTCCACCTGGTAACGCGTGTGGTCATATCCGCCCGGCACCTCTTTTTGCTTCAGCAACGTGGAGGATCCTTTCGCCATGTCATATTCGAAAATTGACTGCGGCGTGATCGCAGATTGATAGCTGTAACGAAATTTGGTGGTGTCATATTCTCGATTCACATAGGAGGTGACGTCGTACGCGGCCTCGGGAAATTCGATCCGGCGCGACTGTCCGCTCCCCAAATCCGCAACCCGAATCTGCGGTAATCCGTTCTCGCGCTCATATACGACGTAATACCCTTTGAACATGTCGAAATCGTCAATCATCACCGTGGGACGCTGCGCAATCACCTCCTGCCAGTTGCCGCTTGCGGGATCGCTGACCGGGGCCTTTACCAGCCGGAAGTTGCGCCCAGTGTCATTCACGCGGAGATAGAAGAAATCCCCATTATGGTCAGGGTAATATTCAACATCCTGCTTGCGCGGCTCGATCACCTTCCACTCGCCCATCGGCTGCTCCGCGGGCAGGTAACGGGCCTCCGAGGTAGTGTGGCTGGCGGAGACCAGGAGCAAGTACGCCTTGCTGCGCGTTTTACCCGTGTAAATGTTGAAGCGTTCGTCCTTCTCCTCATAAACCAGCTGGTCATCGCCCGCAGCGCCCAGCGCGTGACGATAAAGACGGTACTGCCGTTTGGCCGTATCTTCCACGGTGTAGAACAAAGTCTTGTTGTCGTTTGCCCATGCAACTGAGCCCACCTTTTCGGCGTGGTCCGTAAGCGCCTTGCCGCTTCGCAGGTCTTTCACCGCCAGCGTGTATTGCCGGAAGCCGGTGTTGTCCGTGCTGTAGGCAAGCAAATTTCCGTCGTTGCTGACTTCATAGGCAGCCACCGACATAAACTTTTGCCCCTTCGCCATTTCATTGATGTCCAGCAGCACTTGTTCCGGCGCGTCCATACTGCCTTTTCGCCGGCAGCGGATCTGGTATTGCTTGCCGGCTTCGGTCCGCGAGTAATAAAAATAATCTCCTTGCTTGTAGGGAACATCGACATCCGTTTCCTTGATCCGGCCCAACATCTCG
>JBBSFW010000294.1:0-4390 GCA_038254805.1 Terriglobales bacterium | reverse complement strand
GAAGGGGCAGTTCAAGATGGTCAAGTTGGGAGGGCGTAAGGCGACGATGCCCGCAATCTGGCGGGCTGCGCTCGCCGCCTAATCGGAACGGCTCGCAATCTAACAGGCGAGATTGGACAAAAGTGCGCCAACTGTGAATTTCCACCAAAGCCGGTTTAGGCCTGCAGTCTCGCGATCAACACTACACGAACGTCATAATCAGAATTTTGCAATCAGGCCGCCGCACTACTGGGCGGCGTTTCTATTTAAGATCAGAACAAGTTCACCATGGCATTAATCACCAGAGAAGAGGCGCTTTTGCGTTTGAGGATGAGTCCGTCTCATTTCTCAAAACTGGTGAACGGGAAAATCAAAGGTCTTCCGCAATTGAAGAGTGTCAATATTGGCCGGAAGCAATTGTTTCGCGAAGAAACGCTGGAAGAGTGGATACTGAAGGTCGAGAACAATTCATGCAGCGCGGCTCACTGAAGATCGTCAAGGACCGCCACGGCGTGAAGGTCTGGCGGGCGCAATGGCGTGAGAACGGCAAGGGCCGCACACGTCTATTGGGTCGGTACGCGGAAGTAAGCCGGGGAGACGCACGCGCAGAACTTGACCGGATACTTGCACCGCTCGCAAGCCGGGAAACCGCACACGGCACGTCTGTGACGCTTCGGCGCTACGCGGAGGACGAGTACCTGGTGGCGAGAACGCGGCTATGGAAGACATCGACCAGGGCCACCACGGAACAGATCATCGAGACGCATATTCTTCGGGATCTTGGAAACAGGCCGCTAACTTCCATCACACGCAAGGAACTCCAGGGCCACTTGGATAAGATCGCGGATCAGGGCCTTTCGTTTTCGATTGTGGCTCATGTGCGCTGGCAGTTCGTGGCCATTTTCGAGATGGCGACGGGAGACGGGGCCGTTGTGTTGAATCCCACGGCGGGGTTAGTTACGCCGAAGTGTAAGGCCGCCGATCAGAAACGCGTAATCACGATTGCCGATATGATCAGGGGCCAGATGGTGCTTGAGATCCGCGAACGGCTAATTTACTGTCTCGCGGTTCGGGATGGGATGATCCACGTTGAGCGGCGAATCTATCGCGGCAACGTGGACACTCCGAAATCCAAGAACTCACGCCGTGAGATTGCGCCAACGTCCACCACGGCGGCAATCCTGCGGCAGTACCTGGAGCTGGTAGCAGTCCAAACGCCTACCGCCTGGCTGTTTGCTTCGGAGATTGGCGATACCCCTCTGAGCTATTCGAACGTATACCGGCGGCGGATTCAGCCAGCATTGAAGGCCGTCGGACTGGGCCACGTCAATTTTCAAATTCTCCGGCGCTCATGGGTCACAGAGCTATCGGAAGCGGAGAGCGATCCGGCAATACGGGCGCAGATGGCGGGCCACAGCGTGGACGTTCACGAGAACGAGTATAGGCAGGCGGAACCGGATGTGCTGAAACGCGCAGCGGCCAAGATGGACAAGCATCTGCAATGACGAATTTATTTTGGAGAGTGCAGCGAGCGGGCTTCCCGCGACCGACTTTTCAGGGATTGAACCGCAGGGTTCAGGTTGGCCGGGAAGGTGCTGCTAACACCTTCCCGGCGAGTCTCCGCGAGGTTGATTTGCGGAGTGGTCGTACCGTCGTACAACGGGTTTGACGGCAACTTATTGAAACTTTGGAGCGGGAGACGGGGTTCGAACCCGCGACGTCCAGCTTGGGAAATCGACTGTAGATTGAAAATACAAGACAACGGCGTCTACGGTGTCAATGAATGGCGATGAAAAACACCCAGTTTTCGATAGTCTGCTTCAAGTGCTCCGTTAATGGAGCAGTTTTGGAGCACGGCCAGGTCAGCCCGCGTCCGCCGATGCGAATCCCTCCATGCCGGGTTATCGCAGCCAACTGGTAGGCGCTCGATCCAGCGAGGCGAAACCACCGGAACGAGCGCGGATACCAAATTCCTGGACGTCCTGCTACCAAACTGGTAGCATCAAATTTGGCGCAGATATGATGCTGGGGGTTATATGCTCGATATCAGTAAGGACATCCACTCGCTCAGTGATTTCAAGCGGAATACAACTGAGTTCTTGGAGCAGATGCGCGGCAGCGGACATCCGCTGGTGCTTACGATAAACGGCAAGGCTGAACTTGTTGTTCAGGATGCGGCCTCCTATCAAAAACTGCTGGACCGCGTTGACGAAATGGAAGCTCTTGAGGGGATCAAACGCGGGCTCGCCGATGTAGAGGCCGGCCGGGTGACTCCGCTTAAGAAGTTCGAAAAAGATTTCCGGACAAAACGTGGCCTACCAAGTCGCTCTCGCTGATTCCGCCAAGGCCGACGCCGATCAAATCTACGACTGGGTGATTGAACGCGCACCACTTCGCGGACCAGAGTGGTTTGAGGAACTCATCGACTGCCTGTACTCGCTCGAAGAGCAGCCCAACAGATGCCCTCTCGCCCGCGAAGCCGAAATGGCAAAACGAGACATTCGCTGTCTCCTCTTTGGCAAGCATCGGGTGGTCTATCGAATTCTTTACCAAGTTGATGAGCCCCGAAAAACGGTGTGGGTTCTTCACATCCGTCACGGTGCCTTGAAGGATCTAAACCCCGAAGAGTTAAGCCGTCCCGGCTAGAGAACCGAATGTCGTGGCAGCCAAATCTAGGTCACGCCGGGGCAGCTTCAGATGACTAGGCTGTTTGATGGCCTCCAGAAATGGCCTGCAAAGCTTTATGGTTATCCCGTATGCCTCTATAGAGTCTGACTCTACTGGTTGAACCGGCCACTCTTCCGGCCGGCAGTCACAATCGCCCTTTCGAAAGCCTCGCTGAGCGCCCCCGGAAAGTTCTTCGCTGTCACTGACCCCCACGCTCCCCTTTTTGGAAGCTCTGAGAGTTCGAGTTCGTCGAGAGCATTGTGAAGGAGCGTCATGATTCCTTGAAAGACTTCGCTCGTTCGGGCGTCCGGCTGTGGGCTGTAAGTCCGAACATGTTTCACGAGCTCTTCGAGCATCGTTTTCGACTTCGGCGTTAGGTTCAGCTGGTAGCGAATAATGCTCGGCTGCGGAGAACTTCGGGCGACCGGGCGCGAAGGCAGCGTCTCCCCTACTCCCTGCTCTCGTTCGCGAACTATTTCGGGCCGGAACTGAGGCTGTGCCGGCATTCTCTCAGGGACTGCTTGTACCTCAGCTTTCTGCACCTTTCTCGGGATCAGCTGAGGAGGAGCCTCATCAAGAAAGTCCCCGATTTGAACCGGCCCTTCGTCCGGCAAATCAAGTGAGAAGTTATCGGGGAGCCCCCGTGCCGGCTTAGCCATTTGCCACCTTTCCGAACACCTGCTCATCCGGGAGAGGTTTTAACGTCTGATCCTTAGGCTTTGATCTGTTGAGCATCTCGTTGATGAGGGTCACGAACTGCTGGGATTGAGCCTGTGCTTCTGGCAGTTCGAATATGGTCTGGCCCCTAACTGTGGCATCGCGCATTCGTACACTCCGGCCAATGGTCGTATTGAAGACCACCTCTTCGCCGAAGCGCTTTTTCAGCATCTGGTGAATATCGCGGTCCAGAGTCGCCGTCCGGTCGTAGTTTCCAAGGAGTACTCCGGCAAGCCGCAAGCCGGGGTTATAGCGCTCCCGCACCTTCGAAACCGTGCGCATCAAAAGCTCCAAGCCCTTCAAGTCGTAGCCCGAAGGAAACACCGGAATGATGAACCAGTCCGCAGCAACAAGGGTTGAGACCATCAAGAAATCTAAGCTTGGCGGAGTGTCAATTACGACAACGTCTCGCTTTCCGCGGAGCGAATCGAGTGATCGTCGCAGCCGCAAACGCTGCTCGCTCCTCATCTCATCAGCATCGAGCGTCGTCCGCTCACCGTCAGCGATTGCTATCTGAAACTCGTGCTCCAATTTGACCGGAACAGAGCTGAGTCCTCTGTTTCCCGGCAAAAGTGTCAGTCGCCCTTCGAATCGCGGGCCGAAATCAAGTTCGACATCAGTTGCCGGCCTCTTTTTTAGGTAGGCGTCAGCGAGAGTGAACTTCCCCTCCTCCACAATGCTTTCAGCCCGAACGCCGAAGCTCTCGGTCGCATTACACTGTGGATCGGTATCTGCGAGACACACAGAGTAGCCGAGGTGTGCAAAGGCGGAAGTGATCGCCACCGCGGAAGTCGTCTTACCGCAACCGCCCTTCTGATTTACGAGCTCAATGATTTGGGTCTTCGGGAATCTCACCCTCGATCGTATGCCTCCATAGAGGCAGATCAAGTCTTGTATAACGCAGGATGAGCCTGGAGCCAAGGTGTGTTTCTAACGCAGAGAGAGCCTGAAGGAGATCGAAGGCGGCATGCTGGGAGTTGAACGTCAGCATGAAGAGCGGAGAACGGCTGAGTATGGAACAGATCAG
>JBBSFW010000293.1:0-4409 GCA_038254805.1 Terriglobales bacterium | reverse complement strand
GGGACACCTGGCGGAGCTGGCGGATTTCCTGAGGGTCTTGGGAAGTTACCCGAAAGGGGATTAGCGCACCACCGGATACTTGATTCCGAGTTGTTCCAGGTAGGTGGAATACTTGGCGGGATTGTAATACATGTCCTTCATCCGTGGACGGTACTCTTCCATGATTCGTTTGTTGAGCCACAGCGCGGGCTTGTCATCCGGGCGCAGAAAGCTCTTGTACTTCACATCTTTGGTTTGCACATTGTTGAAATAATCATGCGCCTTTTGCACTAACTCGGGGTGGAGCAGCAGATCGAGCATGGTCAAAGCTTGCACCTTTGCGCCTGCGAGTACGCCCTTGTGAGCGATCGGGGTGGCCATCGAGATCGCGTTCGCCCAGTTGTGCCCCGGACCTCCGGGGATGTTTGACGGATACCGCAACGTCACGGTCGGGACCACCCATGACACATCGCCAATATCGTCCGAGCCTCCGCCCACCGGTCCGATGTTCTGCATTACTTCGTCGGTATCGTCAATTTCCTTGGGTACTCGCAGGGGAGAAACCTTACTATTCAGCCCTTTTACCGGCACTTTTAACTCGCGCTGCAGCGCCTTCGCGAGCATTTGGTCGTCCTCGGACCACGCCGGCAACCCAACCTGCTTAATATTTTCGTACATGGCTTCCGCAACCGGCTTGTTGAAGTGCCCGGGCCAGGCACTGCCTAATAGGCGCGACGTGTAAGTGGTGTCGGTCATTAGCGCCGCCGCTTTTGCCATATTGTCCCCAATGCGCCAGAGATCCATGATGTGATCGTAATCGGCCTCGCGGAAGAAGTACCAGACCGAGGCATTTTGTGGAACGACGTTGGGCTGATCGCCTCCATTGGTGATCACGTAGTGGGAGCGTTGCGCCAGACGCAGATGCTCACGCCGGAAATTCCAGCCGACGTCCATCAATTCCACAGCGTCTAGCGCGCTCTTCCCTCGCCACGGAGCGCCTGCCGCATGAGCGCTTTCCCCCTTGAACAGGTATTCCACCGAAACCAGACCGTTCTGTCCTGCCGGGGACCCGTAAGACACGCCGAGATTGTTGGCTACATGCGCGAACAACACCACGTCCACATCTTTGAAAGCCCCTGCGCGCACGAAGAAAGCTTTGGCCCCGACCTGCTCTTCCGCAACACCCGGCCACAGCTTGATCGTGCCTGTGAGGTGCTCGCGCTCCATGATCTTCTTCACCGCCAGGGCGGCCGTGATATTGAGTGGCACGCCTGAGTTGTGTCCCTCGCCGTGGCCTGGCGCGCCTCCAATCAGCGGATCGTGGTACCCGACGCCTGGCTTCTGCGACGCCTGCGGGATACAGTCGATGTCCGATCCGAGCGAGATCACCGGCTTGCCTTCTCCCCACGTTGCCATCCACGCGGTGGGAATTCCCGCCAAGCCCTTCTCGACGCGAAAGCCTTCTTTCTCGAGAATGCCGGTCAAGTACTTGGACGTCTCGAACTCCTGGAATCCCAATTCGCCGAAGCTGAAGACCGTGTCCACCATCACCTGAACCTGCTTCTTCATGCCGTCGATGTGACCGGTGAGATCCGCCTTCATCGCGGCTTCCCGGCCAGGGATCGGTTTGCTCTGTGCAAAGATTGCGAGAACAGTGGCCAACAGTGCGAAAAGGAATTTTCCCATGTGCTCGAAAATTTACCACAAGCCGCAATCCTCCGGGTCTGCGTAGTGGCAAACTCGCGACTATGATACGTTAAGTCTTAGTCAACCCTAGGAGTTGAAGGAGTAAACTTGCCCGATAGGGTAAACGAACATCCCATGGAAAAGCTGGCGCAGAACATTCAAGAGGCTTTTCTTAATAACGCCAGAAAAGATAAAACATTTCTGACGGTCTACCTGATGAGCGGGGTGAAGCTCTCAGGTCGCATTAAAAGCTTCGATAAATACTCAGTGGTGCTTGAAACCAACAACCAGGAACAGTTGATCTTCAAACATGCCATCTCCACAGTTGTAGTGGCCCGGCCTTATCAAGCGAACGCGAACACCCAAGCTTCAGCCGCTGCCTCAGGCTCTCACTCCGTCATGCCAGGCCCGCCCGAAGCACCCGAAGGCTAGAAGCTATCCATGGCTGCGGATCGGGAGCGGGCGATTCTCGTCAGTCTGGATATCAAGCGGCGCAGTCGCGGTACACCTATTACCGACGGACCGTCCATAACTCCCGAGGAATCTCTCGCGGAACTCAAGGCCTTAACGGAAAGCGCCGGAGCCTCGGTCGAAGAGTCTGTTTTGCAATCCCGCCCCAGCGCCGATGCCGCCACGCTGATCGGCTCAGGCAAAGTAGAGGAATTGAAGGCCCACATCGCGGCGCATGAAGCGGATGTGGTGGTGTTCGATACGGACCTCACGCCCACGCAACTGCGCAATCTGGAACGCGCCCTCGACTGCAAGATTTTGGATCGGACCCAGTTGATTTTGGACATCTTCGCGCGGCGGGCCCGAACTCGCGAAGGTCAGTTGCAGGTCGAACTGGCTCAACTGAACTATCTTCTCCCCCGCCTCAGCGGTCACGGGGCAGCGATGTCCCGGCTGGGTGGCGGAATCGGAACGCGCGGACCTGGCGAAACCAAGCTCGAGACCGATCGCCGTCGCATCAGCAAGCGCATCAAGAAGCTGCAGGACGATCTGGAAGGCGTGCGCGCCGGCCGCGGCATTCAGCGCCGGCAGCGTCAATCGGTTCCGCTCGCCACCATCGCACTGGTCGGATACACCAACGCCGGAAAATCGACGCTGTTCAACCACCTGACTGGGGCGGGTGTGCTGGCCGATGCGCGTATGTTCGCTACGCTGGATCCAACCGTCCGTCACATCACCTTGCCATCCCGGCGCAAAGTTCTACTGAGTGACACCGTGGGATTCATTCGCAACCTCCCCACCACCCTCGTAAAGGCCTTTCGCGCCACCCTGGAAGAGGTGGTGGAAGCTACCGTCCTGCTTCACGTCGTGGACGCCTCGTCACCGCACGCCGAGCATCAGACCGCGCATGTGCTCAAAGTCCTTTCCGAAATTGGCGCGGGAGGCACCCGGCAAATCCTGGTCCTGAATAAGGCCGATCTCCTGGGCCCCGGCGAGGAGACCATGCAGCTTGCGCAACGAGTGCTCGGCGAGACCCACGTCCCCGGTGAGACTCGGCCCTTGGCGCTTTCAGCACGGACCGGCGAGGGGCTGGATGCTCTCACTTCCTTGATGGACGAGATGCTGGGGCTGGACCCCGTTAAATGTGCCAGGTTTCGATTCCCCGCCGGAGAAGGCGCTGTACTGAATACGCTTCATGAACAAGCGCGCGTCCTCGAAACGCGCTATTCCGGTGAACTCTGTGAGGTCGAGGCCGAAGCGCCGGAAAGCGTGCGAAAGCGCCTGGAAGAGTTCCTGGTCGCTTAGAAGCCAGCCGCGCGTTACTGCACCAGGTACGAACTCAAGGCCGGAAAGCTCGAAGCATTCCCGCCATTGTCCATTACGTTTAATACCCGATTTAATCATGAAAGCAACGGTGAAAAAGTGGGGGAACAGTGCGGCCGTGCGGATTCCCGCGTCGGTGATGCAGGCACTGCGAACCCAAGCAGCGGCTTCCGCTTGGGCAACTGGCTCAGTGCCGAACAGACGAAACTCTCATTGAACCGGAATAAGGACGCGGGCTGGACCATTCTCGGACGAGACACTTCACATTACGGGAATCGGACTCTTCGGGCGTGACGTGACGAGGACAGTTACAAGAGAGGACAGTTACAGGAATGGATACAATCGGGTACAGGCATGCGACAGTTCGACGTCATCATTGAGCGGGACGAGGAGGGGCTTTACGTCGGTTCCGTTCCGCAAATCCCGGGGTGCCATACCCAGGGTAGGTCGCTGGACGAACTGATGGAGCGTATGCGTGAGGCTGTCGAACTTTGCCTTGAAGTTGAGGGCGGTCCAGCGCAGTCACTGGAGTTCATTGGCATCCAGCGAATTACTATCGCTGCATGAGCAGGGTTCCCCGTCTAACATGCGATCGTGAAGGTCCGCTTGCAAGGCCGGCACACCCCGCGCCGAACCCAGACGTGCTTCTGATCGTGGTCATGTGACTGTCGGAGACGCCGTCCGTGGCCGATGATCGTGTCGTCTTGACAAGTCGGGCATCGCCGCGGCAAGAACTCCAGAGGAACTACCCCGGATCGATGTTGTCTTTCGTCTCTGGCAATGCGACAAAGAGAATCACGGCTGGTGTGAAGGCCCCGCCGCTGACCGTCCCCTGCCAAAGTTTCGGTCCGCTGACCGGGCCTTCACCCTCCCAGTAAAATCAGTTTCGACCGAAACAAGAATACAACTTTTCGTTCTGGGGCGCGAGTGGATAACACTGGAATGTCGCTAGTATGTGATATGTCCGGTTC
>JBBSFW010000292.1:0-4461 GCA_038254805.1 Terriglobales bacterium | reverse complement strand
GCCGCGGCTCGGCGGGTGATGCGTCCCGCGGAGGCTCCGCCTCTCGGCGCGATCCGCTCGCTGGCTTACTTCGCGCCGGTGATCGAGGAAGTGCTGCAGCTAAAAGTCGGCCCAGAATACTTTCAGCACGTGCGAGCTAAGCTCCAACGCATCGTGGCCGCTCGATAAAAAGCCGCGTTCCCTCAACACGGCAACCCCTCGTTCCCCCGCACGCGCCTTCCGGCGCGGATGATATCGCCTCGCCTCCGCGCTTTCCCATCGTCTACGCACGCCTGCGGCGTCGATGACGATTACCGATCCGAATCCTGTTCCCAGCCCCGGGTCACTCTATAAGAGCGCTGCTGGGTCACTTCTGCCGAGCGCCGAAGCTCCAGGTCAACTTGCCGCCAAAACTACTACGCAAAAATACTGATTCATCAGCTCGCCGTGGCATAGACGCGCCCAGGCTCCTCCTCATCCGAGAAACGATACGTACCATTCGGGATCACGTGCGCGTGCATGAGCGGCGATACTCGGGCGAGGTCCTGGTCGGCGATTACATGGCCCGTCGCTCGCAATTGGTTCACGTTCTCCGCAATCCGCAGCGTGTTCCACACGAGCACCGCATTCGATAGCAAGCTGAGGCAGCTTGCCTTGTTCATAATTTCGTCGGCGTCACCGCTGCGGAATTCGCCGCGATTGGCGAAAAACAGACAGCGCCCCACCAGCTCATGACGCGCTTCACCCCGGTTCAACTGCAATTGGACGCGATGGCGGAGTTCAGGATCGCAGAGGTACCGCAGAATGAAGATGGTCTTCACGACGCGGCCGAGTGCCGTGAGAGCTCCCGCCAGCCGGTCCGACGAGGAGGCATTGGCGAGGCGCTGAACGATGACATTGGCCGGGGCGGTCCGGTTTTTGAGCGAAGCCGCTACCCGGACCAAGTTCGTAAGCCATTTTTTACTCTCCTACCCCCGAGAGACATGCCACCCTGCCCAGACTTGCGGGGCGATATACGATTCAAGAGCCTGCGCCGGTTTGTTCCCCAGTTGCTCGGAAACAATCTTGGCAACCTCCTTTACGCCCTGGTTGTATTCCGCCTCGTATTTCGGCTCCGGCTTGTTGATCTCTTCATTGCGGTCATGGTGCCAATATATGTTCGCAGATCCTTGGTCGTGAACTTGCTGTCGCGTTAGGCCAATACGACTCCTTTATCTCTTTCCAAGTCCTGGAAGTCCACCTTGGACAAAAAAACGTCGGCGACGGGTCGACCGGCCATGTTTGGGGGAGCTGCCTGCAGGTACTGCAGAGCGCGCAAACTTCGGCGGGAAACGCACATCGACCTTGCTCACAACAGGCGGCGAGATTTTTGGTATTGCTGGCCGCCCAAACCTTGGCAGGAAACGCACATCGACTTTGCTCGCAACAGGCCGCAAAACTGTTGGTAATGCGGGGCGCTCAAACTTTGGCGGGAAACGCACATCGACCTTGCTCACACCAGACGGCAAAATCGTGCGACTCTTCCCGGTAATTTCGTCCCGTCTATCTCGCAGGCGGCTCCAGCACCGGCGACGCTCGCCTGGCCTGTGACTTCCCTGGCGCCGGACGAAGAGTCACATGGTTGTTGGCGTAAGTTGAAAGCCAAGTTCTTTGGCCCGGGCCGTCAGAGATCTGATTCGATTCTGTTGATATCGGTTTTCGTAAGCCTCGACACCCTCGTCGACGTACGGCTGCCCCCACCGAAGGAGACGGTAAATCAGAGTGGCCAATTTTCTGGCGGTTGCAAATACCGCTACATCTCCTTTCGTTCGTCGCGCAATAGTGCGATAGTAGGCCCCTAACGCTGTGTCGCTGTTGCGCAGGGATAGGGCCGCCATTCGCAGCGTGGCTGCCACACGAGTGCTGGCGCTGTTTCGCTTCTTCTTCTTCACAGGCTTGCCTCCGCTCGTTGGCCGGTGTGGCGCCAGTGTGACATGCGAGACGAATTGTTTCTCGGTGGGAAAACGGCTCAAGTCGGGCCCGTACTCAGTGAGGACCACTTCGACCGTTGCCACGCCGATTGCGTCGATCCCTGTCAGGTCTACTCCGCTCATCCGGTACAAAGCCTGGCGCATCGGCTCTTGTCCCCGGCTCCGGATAGCTTTCGCTTTCTGCGGGTTCTTCGCCTTCGGCGCTTCTTGTCCGCGGCATTCCTCCCGCTCCATGGTGGCCAACTTTTCCAGAATCTCCTGGTCATAGTCGCGGATCCGCTCCTGGATGCTGTGGTACATCTTCAAGGCCTGCCGCAAGCTGAACAGGTGATCCTCCCGCCAATGCCCGCTCAACTGCTCGGCAATCGCCTCTTCGCTTTTGTGGCAGCGCCGGTCTCGCAGTTTCGCCAGCTTCCGAGGATCCCTTTCCCCGTCCACGATGGCTTGCACAATCGCCATTCCCGTGGTCCCTTGCAGGTCTGCTACCGCCCGGTGCACGCGCACGTTCATCTGGTCCAGGCTCTTCTGCATCCTTCGCAACCAATCGCCTGCCTCTGCCACCAGGTTTCCTTTGTCCCGTACCAAGGTCCGCAGCATGCACACGGCTTCCTGTGGCCGAAATGAGCCCATCAGCAACCCACAACTGTGCAACCTCTGAATCCATTCACAATCTATCGGATCCGTCTTCTTGTCGCGGCCTGGCACTCGCGCCAGTTGACGGGTGTCTACCAGCATCACCTCCACGCTCTCTGCCTCTAATATCTCGTGGGGTGCAATCCAGTAGACTCCGGTGCTCTCCATCGCCACCGACTCTACGTTACGCTCCTTGAGCCACTTCGCCATCCGGATCAACTCAGGCGTCGTGGCACCGAAATCCGCCACTTCCCGTCCGCTTCCCTCTACCGTCGGAGCGCACACCCAGTGTCGTTCGCTCCCTATATCCATGCCGGCTACCCTGCATCGAATTACCGGCAGCGCTTCGATTTGCTTTGGGTTCCCAGAACGGCTCTTCCGCTCTTGGCTATCCTGCATTGTTTCCGCCTTTCGAACACGACAGCCCAGGTTGGCCGATACGTGGATTCTGGCCTAGGGGAGTGCTATCAGAGCCTCGCCAATGTTTAATCGCCTTCCTGGAGCCATGCTTGTGTAGGGGCATATGCACCAATGAAGAAAGGGCCTTAGCTGCAGTCGTGTCCTCTGCCAGCATACGCCTCCGGACTCGCCCAGTCACAGACTGTTCAATCCGGCGTCGCCGGTGGCCCAGCTTGTGTGGAGGCGAGCTGCGCAACAGGTGCGTTGTAGAGAGTGTCCCAAAATACGCGAGAGTGATCTTTCGGCCTCTCTAACCAGATGTATTCGATGCTGTCGGTGCGGTGCGGAAACGCCGCGAGTATGTGGGTCGCGATTCTGCATAGCACAACGCCTATCGATTCGCCCCGATCGGGCCATTTGAACTTCACGAACAGGATTCTGCCGTTGCGTATCAGCAACTCGCGGACCGGGGAGTCGTTCAGAGCTGGCCGATTTTTGTGCACCTCGGTAATGTGCTTCTGAACTCGATCCTTCCTAACTGAAACGCCGCACTTCGGACACGTGACGAGGGCTCTCGGCACTGGACCTGTTTCAACCGTACTGCTGGCAGAACTCGATCCGGCCGCAGTGACTGGGGGAAGCAGACAGCTTACAAACGGGGTGGTTGACGCTTCGCACTGCCTTCCATGGTTTGGCGCCCATTTTGCGGCATGCCTTCCGTTCGCATGCTGTAGCCATTTCGTCATTGCCGCTTCCTTTGTCATTGCCGGCCCGCCAAGGACGGCAAAACACTCAGGGCAACACCAATCCGATTTAGTAGCCACATTCACACAGAGGGCAGTTTAAATTCACATCAAGCCCGAGCCTATGTCGAAGGGTGCAACAGAAGCCCATTGACTACCACCAGCCCTCCTTGTCAGGATCGAATCCCAGCATGTCGATAGTGCTCTGAGCGAAAGGGCGATTCTGGGCATCTTCATCGTCGCCTTCGTCTTCGTCCGGACTTTCTACAAAATCCGCTTCCTCCCCGCCGTAGGTGACTTTCGGCAAAAGAACGGTCCCATCAATCAAGCCTTCCAAATTTCCGTATGCCATTTACGTCCTATCCAGCCCTGAAAATGGGTTCCAGCCGCCCAAGCTTGCGCCGCCATATCTGAAATTCAACGCTGTCGGCAATACCTTAGGCTTGGACGGTTTAGGGGAATGCCCCGTAGCAATGTTAAGGTCATACCGCCCAAATGTCCACCCTTTTTGTGGCAATCCCGGACGGCTGCGAGCTCGGTTCTTACAGGGCCAGGATTCGCCCAATTTACGAGGTTAGCCACTGCGCAACGTGCACCGTGGTGGGCACGACTGCGGAAAAGCTGGCATGGGAGATCCTCGCACGTGCTGGGGCAATGATCTTCGACCAACTCACATCGGGTCTCACTCTTGTCCAGCGTCGCCAATTGGATCAGTTGACCACCGCGATGGACGGCTC
>JBBSFW010000291.1:0-4490 GCA_038254805.1 Terriglobales bacterium | reverse complement strand
CTCAGAGACAGTGGAACGTGGGTGTTGTATTTCAAGGACTGGAACGATTTTCACACTATCTACCGCGCAACCGCTAACACATCGCCGAATTTTCAGCTGCAAGGAGTCGCGCTCAAATCGGACCATGCAGTCAACGATGTTAAGAAATTCGTCGTGAACGAGACGAATTGGTACTTGATGGGCTTGCATTTCAATGATCAGTCCCTCCGATACAGTCTTTCTAAGGCGTGAGCTTTAAACCAGAGCAGACATTATTCGACCATCTCTCGCCACAGGATCTCTACATTGTTGCCGTTGCTTTTGTCACGCAAGGCAATAACTTGTTGGGCGTTCTTTACGGCGCTAGCGCTGTCGAGAGTTTGGATCAAAATCAGATTTTCGCCCGCTGGCTGCAGAAGAAAGTGGTAATTACCGATTCCTCTGGCATGCAGTACACGCTACAGGGTGGTTATGGTCCCGATCGCCAGTTGTTCCAACCTCCATCGTCGGGATCTTTGGAGGGGAGCATTACCGTATATGCGGAAGATGGCGTCACGCCGCTGGGAAAGGGTACGGTAACGATGAGTGGAGGACAGGCGTACCAACTCGTTGTCGACGGTGGATAGTGTCTAATTGCCATCGGGCTGTACGCGTGGCAAACCGCGCGGCTCCAGCCCCGATCTCGAAGAATATCGTTTAGTTCAAAGTAGCGAGACCCCCGACGCTTTGCTGTGTCTCGCCCAACCGACTCTACAGGTCAATACGCCCGTTTTTAACGCCGCCAAAAGGAAAGCCCGCGCATGGGGTCGGGAGGATGCCGCATAATATCCAGTAAGGAGACATTGGTATGGGGGTACGCATTGTCCTGGGTTTATTGTTTCTCTTCTTATGCTCCTCAGCGGTACGGCCGGCCACGGCGCAATCACCATCGAAACCGCCAGTTATCTCCACGATAACCATCGACGCTTCAAAGGTGGCTGCGTACCGGATTCCGCGTACCATTTTCGGCTCGTTTCTGGAACCCATCGGTAACTCCATTTACGGCGGCCTCTGGGCCGACGCTCTGACCAACCCCAGCCTCGAGGACAATCTTTGGTCCGCGGGAGCGATCAGGAAGATGCTCGAGGAGCGTCCGGAACTGGATCGTGCCTCCGAACTCGGCTTGCCGCTGCCGTGGGAACCCCTGGATTATGCGCAAGGGAACCGCTACGAACCCCGGTGGAATGATGTGGCCAACTCGTATCGGTCTTTATTCCTAATGGGTCTTCCCGAGAAGCAGGTGGGAATCCGTCAGCAGGTATATCTGCCCGTTCATCGTATCCTCCGCTACAACGGAAGTCTCTATGCGAAGTACGCCAGCGGCCCGCGCGAAGTCGAGGTCTCTGTGCGAGAGCGAAATCATGCGGAAAACGCCTTTGCGAAATCCATCATCCAGCTCACGGGCGACGACTGGAGGAAATACGAATTCACCCTCGATCTGCCGGCTGGCAAACTTGGAGAGCTGGAGCCCGCCGATTTCGTCATCGCCGTCTCAGACGAGGGTCGAGTGCTACTTGACCAGGTTTCGCTCATGCCCGCTGACGCCATCGAGGGCATGGATCCTGAGGTGATTGCCATGGCCAAGGCGATGAAGACTCCCATCGTTCGGTTTGGTGGCAATTTCACCTCCGCTTACAACTGGCGGGACGGAATCGGCCCTCGCGACAAACGGGTGAACATGCTCAACCTCTCGTGGGGAATGCCCGAGTATAACTACTTCGGAACGGATGAGTTCTTGCGCTTCTGCCAGCTCATTGGAGCGCAGCCGCAGATTGCATTGAACCTGGGAACGGGGACTCCACAAGAAGCTGCGGAGTGGGTCCAGTATGTGAACAGCCGCTGGGGAGACAGATCTGGAGGCTTGCTGTGGGAGTTGGGAAATGAGTTATGGGGAAACTTCCAGGTTGGATACCCAACCCTCTCGCGCGTCGCCGCGCGCACGAAGGCAGCCAGCGACGCAATTCGCAAGGCCGATCCCAAAGCACAGCTGATCGGCACCGGCGGCGATCCGGATGGGTTTCACGATTGGAACGCTGCCCAACTCACGAATCCCTCGGCTTACAACTACCTCTCGACGCATTTTGTCGTGACCACCGACCACACGGTGAAACGCAATGCCAGCCAGGACTTCAAGAACTCAGCCGCGTTTGCGCTCCCCGTCGAGCTGGAACGCAGGCTGAGAGACATGCGAAGCCAGATTCAGTCCACACCCGGCGCGCAGGGAGTCAAGACAGCTTTTACCGAGTGGCTTTTCTGGTCGAACGAGAACAGTGGAGCGCCGCGCTTCGACAACATGGGAGGAGCGATCGACACGGCCGGATTTCTGAATATGCTGATGCGAGTGGCTGACTTCGTGCCGGTGTCAGACATGACCGGTATTTTGGAGTTTGGCGGCATTTGGAAGAAGCGCGCACGGGCTTTCGGTGTCCCTGCGTATTGGGCGTTCACCATGTATTCCAATGCCGATGCGAGCAGACCGGTGGAGGTTCATGCGGATGCGGGCACATACAACATAACTGAGGGGACGTCGAGGCTGCCGAACATCGCCGATGTTCCCTATCTTGACGTGGTGGCTGCCCTGAATGATGCCGGAGACAAGCTGACGCTGTTTTGCGTGAACCGCAACCTCACTCACGATATACCAGCGGCCATCGCGATCGCTGGATTTCACCCGGCAGCGACGGCGACGGCACGCACGCTCTACGCCGACAGCATTTTCGAAAAGAATGACGAAGTAACTCCCACGGCGATTGTTCCGCAACCAACGGCTATTCCAGTTTCTGCTGCGAAAATTAAGTACACCTTCCGGCATGAGAGCGTGACCGTAATGGAGCTTTTGAAAAAGTAGCGGGAATGATTACTGTGCCACGGTATCAGTTCAACCCAGCGGCAGCGGTATTTGGCGAGAAAGTGTGAAATGACCGCGCCGGCCCGGGGGAATAGACCCGCGAATCATAGTAGCCGCCGTATTTAGCCTCCTATCCGCGTCACTGCAAATGTGCAAGTGCCGCACTTCATCTTTCCGTTCCGGGCTGCGACATTTCCGCGCCGTGGAACCTAATACGGTACTTCCCGCAGATTGCCGGTGAAGCATGATGTTTACAGGCGCCGTTTTGTGACAGCCCTTTCCCAGCCGGTACATATCAGACGTTTCCAGGCGGGGCAGAGCACGAAGGCGAAATCCTCAAGTGGGAGCAAGAATTGGGTATTTGCGAGCCTCCGCGGCGGCTTGCGCAACTATTGGGCGACAACGCTGTTTTAATCTTTATGAGTTTGACCGCCCTTTTACGAGATAAAGCGGCGTAACAAGGAGAGGAATCATGGAAGCCGTGCTTGCTAATGATCTGCGCGAACTGTGCAAAGCAGTTTCGAAAGAGGAGAATACTGAGCGCATGGAGGTCCTGTTGGACGAACTGCTTCGTGTATTGGACGAGCGCGACGAGAGAGCAGCTTTACTCTAAAAGCAGTTCGCCGTTCAGCGACCGCCTCGCGTAGACATGCGTTTCAGGCTGAAAATGGAAAAAGCGCAGCTCTCATCGAGAAACTGCGCTCCCCGGAGAAGTCCATTACTTACTTCGTCATCTTCGACATATCGCATTGCTCAGACACCATCTTCATACTATTGACTTTCATCATGCCCATGTCGTCATGCTTCATGCCGTCGTCGGATTTCATGGAATCCCCGGACATGGCATCCATCTTGTCCATCATCCCTGTCACTTTGACCTTATGTCCGACGTGGGGCTTCAGATCTTCCGAGCTCATCAGCTGAACACCGTCCGGATGCTCTTTGTTCATCATCATGTATTTGCCGTCTTTTCCGGCGATGCAGCCAGTCATAGACATTTTCTTGCCGCCCATGTGGTCTTTCTTCATTGAAGAATCGCTGGACGTGTCCGTTTGTGCCATCGCTGGCAGCGAACACGCCAGCACCAGCATGAGCATCAGCTTCATTGTTGTCTTCACCTTGTTCTCCTTAAGTTTAATGTTTAGTTTTGACCCATTCCACTTGATTAGAGGCTTTTCAACCACCAGAGGTTACCAGAATCAACAAGTTTCTCGTATGCTCGCTAACGCCACTTGTTCCGCGATAAACGAGGTCGAGCTCGAGTGACAACGTCTGCTTTCCACGATGACACGCGGCAACCTTCCGACGGTGCTCAAGATGGCTCCCATTGGTAGGTACTTCGATCGTTGCTGCTTAAACCCCATTGCTCAATCCTGAATTCGATCCGCTGCAGAAGACGCGATTGACACCAACTCTAATAGAGCTCCGGCCCTCGAAAAAAACTGAACCCGGGCCGCGAGAGCCCCAGATGAGTTCTCAAGTGGAAGACGAGTGGGCGAGAGGGATTGGGTTCTGGGTTCCGCGCGACCTAAGCTCGAAGTACAGCAAACTCTGTATGGACGTATTTGGGGAAGAAATGGAAGATCAGTGGTCCGCGAATTCTTCCAGTTTCCGGTTAAGAGTT
>JBBSFW010000290.1:0-4491 GCA_038254805.1 Terriglobales bacterium | reverse complement strand
TAGGCAGCGATCCTCGCGTCATGCATCCACTCAGATTCTTGAGAAGATCGATGCGTCTGTGCGCCGGCCGCCGCCGCGCCGGCCAAGACTAGAACTCCTGCGAAAGCCCTGAAACGTGGCATCAAATCCCCCAATCTTTGGTTCCGGAACGACACGATATGAAATAATATGTAATTAAACGTAATTACTATAGGGGGAGTCAAATGGAAGTTGCAGCATGAAATCGGTGGCCACCCGAAAATCAACCGCCAGCGGGAAATTAAAGGAACTCATCAAGCGTAACCGTCGTTCCCGCGGAAGTGGCGTGTACTCGGTCTGCTCCGCTCACCCGTCGGTCATGAAGCAGCCTTTCACAATGCGATTGCAGACCAGGCAATCTTCTGTGTGGAATCAACATCGAGCCAGGTTAACCAGGAGGGCGGGTTGACTTTGCGGGTTGGTTTGAAATTCCGTCGGAGGCTGCGCAAAAAAGAAATCCGCGAGGATGTAAGCAAAGCGCTGAATTCTCTATCGGAGAAGTACCGAACAGTGTTGACGCTGGAGTCGATGTGCAATACCCCAGCATTACCGAGATAGCTAAGGTTCTCGGGATCACGGAGTCCAATGTGAAGACAAGCCTTTCACGAGCGCGACTACCGAATGCGTGATGCGCTCGCTTGATACTCGATAAAGTGAGTAGTTCGATAACAGAACGAGCTCGTAGCGTGCAGAGCGTCGTTGAAAATAAATGAAGCTGGGATGAGATAAGATCGACCTCAGTCACCCACTGAACTCGTGCCACTAAGAGAATCAGCGTCCTGCCCCAGTGAAGACGGCTTCCCAGTTCACGGGCTTGGTCTGGCCAGTAAAGGTGATTGCGAGCGAATTTCCTTCTCGCACCTGTTTGACCGGAGTGGGGCCGGCGGCAGCCGACGCTGTAACTTGCGCGATTTCCATCCCATTTGGAACATAGATCCACACGGTATACAACTCGCCGGCTATTCCCTGCGAGGAACCCGCAAGGGCGTTTCTCGTGCTATCCCACTTGACTTCTAGCACTGAGTACGCACCGCTGATATGTCGCGAAATCCCAACCAGCTGGGGATGGCCCTCAATGCGATGGAGGGCGAACACTCGTGTGTCATGCGGCAGGACTTCTGCGGTCATGCTTTTCCGAAAGACGCCATAAATCTTCTGGTTCCAGAAATCAAATGCAACATAAGCTGCATCGGGATCCAACCCTAATTTCTCCGCGAACCAGAGCTGCCGCGAGTCGCCCCAGCTGCGCCAATTGGTCATACCAACGACGTCGTAGCGTCCTGCCGGCTCCTGAACCTTCAGGTCCAAGATCTCAGGGTAGTTGTGAATGTAGTCGTCGGGAGTAACATTCTTGAATTTGTCCCAGGTCATGTCGGTGCCGCGGCTGAATAAATCCATCGGGAAAATAGGAACTGTGGGCAGCGTCTTGTGCAACAGTTCGACCCGCTCTTCCGGCAGGTCAGGCATTGCGCTTGCGAGCGAATATGCCACGCCCGAGAGTGCCACGTAGCTCACAACCGTGCGCGCTTCGGCCAGCGTGGTGCCGTATCCGACGACTGGGGACTCCCGATCCTGCACAGTTTCGATCACCTTGGGGTGTTTCTTTCCAGCGGCGTCCTCAGACTTTATGTACGGCTCCAAAGACATGCCCTCGCCCGGCATGTTGTAGGCCAGGATGTGATTAAAAAATGAGTTTGCACTGATCGCACTGAACAGCGCGTACATGCCCTGCCAATTATCGTACAGATCGTCACCATTAAAAAAAGAATTGACGTAGCCAGTGCCGTTCAGGGGCGTGCCCGCGAGGTCCACTTCTATGAACCGGTCGTGGCCGATGGCTTTGCGAATTACCTCAAGCCGATTGCGGTATGCCTGAACAGGGTCTATGGAGTGGTTGTAGATTCGGCTCAAATCCACTTGGGGCACGTACTTGGGAATGGCATGTTCTCCGTCAATTTTGAAATAGTCGTAACCCCAACCCGCCATGGTGGAAAATTCCCTGTTGAGAAATTCGAGGACAGCGGGATTGCTGGAATCCAAGGCGGGCGTGTTGTAGTCCAGCACCACTTTGCCATTCTTGTAATACACGTACCAGTCGGGATGCTGCTGGAAGGCCCCGGCATAGGAGTTCGGAACCAGCCAGATGCCCGGGCGCAAGCCTTTGGAGCGAATGTAATCCGCCAGCCACTTCGGACCATGAGGAAACTTGCGCTCATCCCAGTTCGAAATCCAATAGTGCTCGCCCTGCGCACCGCGATCGTAGCCATCGTCGAGCTGAACGAATTGAAAACCGTAGGGCCGGAGATGGTCTGCAATCCAATCGGTGTTGCGGACGATGTCTTCTTCGCGCACGCCCTCGTAGTAGCTGGTCCAACTCGACCAGACCATGGGAGCGCTGGGGTAGGAAGCATCGTTGTAGGGCACGTAAAAAGGTGTACCAAGAGTCTTGGTGAAGTAATCGGGGATCAGGCGGATCGACGTGCTGCCGGGCACAGGAATTCTGACGTCGAGAACGTCAAGGTCCTGGGAATTTCGAGTGAAGGAAACATCTTCCGGGAAATCAATGGCGATATCCGTTGGCCGGTCGAACAGGCTGTGCAGCCCCCATGCCGATACCTCTCCGAGAGCGAAGTACATGCACTCGGGATTGCGGCGCGGAAGAAAGGAAGCGTTGTGCGTATAACCACCTCCGTATGTGTGCGCGACCTCTGCGGTTCCTACCCAGTCCACGGGCGTGCCTTCGCGATCCAGTAGGCGCGCGAGTATGCGTTCGCTTGGTGCGGGAGCGTGCGCGGTGAGCATGGCATTATCCGACGTGCTGGAAATCCGAACTTGGCTTTCCCTGATGTCAACATTCCAAGCCGTTTTGGGATCGAGTGTCTTGATCACCAGACCGTTGTGCCCGTTGACCTGGGCCTGCCAGCCCTTGGAACGCACGAACTCACCGTTCACAGCAACCTTGAGGTCCACCTTGTCCAAAACCACACCCAGCTTCTCGTGACGGAAGCTCAGCTGGGTGCCCGCTGGATCCACCGCGATGGTCCATCCGAACGAGGAGAGAGTCACGTCGCTGGCGAAGATAGGAGGAGCAGACAAAACGGCAATGGTGCACAGAGCCACAAGGCAATTCGTTCTCATGATTTCTCGGTTTCTTTTCAGGTCCGGAGCACTCCGCCGGACTCGGACTCAAGATGTGCTGTACTCAGCCTTACTCCTGCTCTAGTGTTATGTAGCTCGAAAAGTAGAATAGCGCTGCTGCCTTTTCGTCTGCAAATGCCGAAACTGTTGAATCTTCGATTCCCAGCTCGTCTTTGCCGAGCCTACGGTAAATGCGGCTGAGCAACAATTTGGGCGCACTACCGCTTCCGTCAGTGTGACGGTGCGGTGACTTTGGATAGAACTGGAAGCAGCGCGCTACGGCAGGAATGCAGTAACCTGTTTCCCTGCCTTTATTTTTAGTAACTGACGTTCCAGGAGAGGCAATCTGGATTGGCCAATTTCGACGTAACCATTGCCGGCGAACTTAATTTGGATCTGATCCTCTATGGTCTGCCAGAGAAGTTGAGTCCGGAACGAGAACTGCTCGCCAGCGAGATGTCGATTACGCTGGGAAGTTCCTCGGCCATCGTCGCCCACAATCTTGCAGCTTTAGGCAATCGCGTTGGATTCGTTTCGTGCGTCGGAGACGATCAATTCGGTCAAACCGCACTCCGCCGCCTCCGCCTGGCCGGGGTTGATGTGTCCAAAGCCCTGAAGAAAGCTTCGGCTAAGACCGGACTTACCGTGATTCTGCAGCGTGATGGCTGGCGCAACATCCTCACTTATCCTGGCTCGATGTCTGACCTGCGCCTTGAAGATCTCGATTTTGGATATCTCTCGTCATCACGCCACTTCCATCTTTCTTCTTTTTATTTGCAAAGAAACTTGCGGCCACGCGTTCCAGAGCTGCTGAAGCGACTGAAGGGCGCAGGTTTGACCACCTCTCTTGACTGCAACGATGATCCTGCCGACCTCTGGGAAAATGACCTTGTGCAAGCCCTACGCCACGTTGATGTTTTTATTCCCAATGCCAGCGAGGCAATGCGAATCACCGCCCAAAATAATCTTGAGGACGCTGTCGAGACATTGGCCAAGCTAGTTCCGGTGCTGGTGGTGAAACTAGGAGCAAAAGGCGCGCTGGCACGCCGCGGCGCGGAGCAGCATTCCAGTCCAGCACTGAAGGTAGATGTGGTCGATCCGGTGGGCGCCGGCGACAGCTTCGACGCGGGTTTCCTTCACCAGTTCATTCGCGGCGCTGACCTCGAAACCTGCCTTAACGCAGGCAATTTGGCCGGGGCCCTCTCAACAACCCGGGCAGGAGGCACCGAAGCATTTCGCGATCACGCTCATCGTGAACGTTTCTATCGCGATCACGACCGGGGCCGGCACGGATAACAAAATTGCAATCTTATATTTCAGTCAGCTGCCACTCAC
>JBBSFW010000289.1:0-4492 GCA_038254805.1 Terriglobales bacterium | reverse complement strand
TGAACATGCCGTCGTGCGACACGATGCACTTGAAGCGGTTGGTGTGGCCCAGCATCCAGTTGGCCATGTATCCGCCGTAGCTGGCGCCCAGCGCGCACTCCCGGCTCTTATCTATGAAAGGGTAATGCTCCTCCGCGTAGTCAAGGCCCTTCATCAGGTCTTCAAACGGAGCCCCGCCCCAGTCGCCGTTGATCGCGTCAATGAACTTCTGCCCGTATCCGGTCGAGCCGTGGAAGTTGATCATGATGACCACGTATCCAGGGCCTGATGAAGTTGGGGCGGCGAACAGCTCGGGGTTCCAGCGATAGCTCCAATCGTCTCCCCACGCTCCCGCCGGCCCGCCATGGATGAGAAACTTCACCGGATATTTCTTGTTGGGATCAAAGTTCGGCGGCTTGACTAGGAAGCCTTCGATCTTGTCGTTGCTCGCGCCGTCGAACCAGAACGGCTCAACTTCCGACATGCTGATCTGCGACAGGAGCGGCTGGTTGATGCGCGTGACAGGCCAATCCTTATTCAAGAAGCAGTCCCATTTGCCCGAATCCACAAAACCCGTTTTGGTTGGACAACCATCACCGGCAGCAGGGCTCGCGTAAATTTCATTCGGTGCGGTAATCGACATGCGGGTGAAGACCAATGTCTTCCCATCGGGCGTGATTGTTAGATCATCGTCGTATCCCCCCACCAGGGAACGCCTGAGATACTCGACTTTGTTCCTATCGCCTACGGAAATCGGAGTTGTCCCTACAACGTAGATGAGGCTGTGTCGCTCGTGCTCGGCGCTGAAATAAATCGCTTTTGAGTCGGGCGCCCACGCGAAGCTTCCGACCCAATGATCAAAGCTCTGAGTCAGGTCCCTCTTCTCTCCGGTCTTCCGGTCATACAACATCAACCGCCAGCGGTCGCTCTCGTATCCCGGACGCGCCTGCGCGCGATATGCGATGTACTTGCCATCCGGCGAATAGAGCGGTGTCACATCCGCCGCCTTGTTGTCGGCGGTGATGTTCTTGGTCTGCGCCAGAACCTGGGTGGAGGTCGCATTGTCCGGAAAATTCACCCGCACGGTGAACAGATCATTGTTGGTGGAAGCCGCCGGCATCGCTTCGTGATTTGAGACGTAACAAATCTCCTGTGCATCTGGCGAGAAAGCATAGTTGTCTTGCCCGCCCAGAGAGAACACTGGCGCATCGTAATCGCCGGGTGTGAGGTCGCGGGCAACACTCTCGAGGGCGCCCCACCCTACCCCGGTTTTGGGTAGGGCGGGGGTGTTGACTTCCTGTGTATTGCCCGCGCTTTGTCGAGCTTCGCTCGACCGTGTGGGGCGGGCGCCCTCGCCCGCCGGAGCTTTGACCACAAACAAATGTGTTCGCTTGCCCTCCTTGTACGCATTCCAATGCCGGTAAAGCAGGTGAGTAAATATCTGCGCCTTGACCTTCGAGTTCTTTGCCTCTTCGAGCTTCTTAGCATTGCAAGCTGATTCCTCAGCCGGCGCCCCATCGCAGTCGGGATAAACGTCCGACTTGAACAGAATGTTCTTCCCGTCCGGAGACCATAGTTCGCCGCCAGCCTCGGTCGCTATGTTCGTAAGCCTGTGTTTCGCCCTCACATTTCCGGTCGCGCCATCAAAATCCGCAATCCAGATTTGCGATCCGCCTTCTTTGGTTGAAACAAACGCAAATCGCTTCCCGTCCGGGGCCCAGCGCGGCCGGTCAGCATCCTGATCGGAAATAACTTCTCTCTCTCCACTCCCTGTCATTCCATCTTTACTCACAGTCATTCCGGCCGGAGCAGGATGATTCGCCGAAGGCGATTCATCCTGCGAAGTGGAGGAATCTGCTGTTCTGCGAGGGGCGCCACTACTATTATTATTTCCACTCAGCGGCGCCACCCACACATGCGGAGTCTTGGTGTTCGCCTTCAGATCGACATCCACCGCCGCAAACAGCACCCATTTCCCATCTGGCGAGGGAACCGGTTCCTCCACCCGCTTCAGGGCCATCATGTCTTCAAAGGTAAAGGGATGCTTACTCTGAGCAAACAGCGGAACCGCAAAGAAGAAACAGAAAAATGCGAGTAACCAACGAAACATGCGCGGCCTCCGCCGAAAAAAGGTAAGTCTAACTCTTCCCCACGCCATCCGCGAAGCGCCGGCCGAATGCACCTCAGAGCCAAGCCCTGAATCGCCATTCCGTATTCGCCACGAACCCAGGCGTCGCTACTCCCGCTCCCCGCTCTGATATGATCTCCGCGTCTGGCATGCGAATTAAGCGCCGCCTTCCCATTGTTTTTGGATTTTTGCTTTTTGTGGCCGCAGTGGCCGCCGTTGTCGAGCTGCGAAAACATGCACCCCCCGAAGCCGCACGCCTTCTGCCCGGCGCCGACGGCTTCGTCTATGTCGACTTGCAGTGGATGCGGCGGGCAGAAATCGCCAATCATTTGCCTGAAGTGCCGCACGAACCCGAGTACGAGCAATTTATTCAAGCCACGGGATTTCAATTTGAGCGCGATCTGCAGAAAGCCGCCTTCGCCGTTCATTACGCTGGCCCGGCAACTGGTAACGAAACTCGCTTCTCGGAAGTGTTCGTTGCCAAGATAGACGGCGACAAACTTCGCGCGTACTTGAAAAAGCTGGCGACTTCTGTCGGGACCTACCGGGCTATCGACATCTATAACATCCCGCTGCAAGACCGCACGGTGCGCGTGGCCATTCTGGGCGTAGATACCGTGGCAGCTTCGAATCACAATGACCCGGATGTGATTCGCGGAATCATCAACCGCTCGCGCAAGCTGGCATCGCCTTTCGCAGGGCCGGCTCTGTTGCGGCAATTCTACAAACACGTCCCGCTTACCAGCCTGCTGTGGGCAATTTTTCGCGTGGACCCTTCGCCGGCGCAAATGCCGGCCCAGCTTTCCCTTCCACTCTCCAGTCCCGCCACGGTTGTTGCTTCCGTGCGGTACTTGGGCGCTGTACACTTTCGCGCCGAAGCGTTTACCAGGGACGAACCGGCGGCCGAGCAACTGACCTCGCAACTCAATACTTTTCTGGCCCTCTTTCAGACCGCGGAAAGTTCCGTGTCGGGCCAGACGCCCGATCCGGAGATAAAGAAAGCGCTGGAAAGCCTGAAAATCGCCCAACATAACGAGCGCGCGGTGCTCACCGCCACGCTGCCGGTAGAACTGATTCGCAAGATCGTAGCCGAAGCCCCAGCCCAGGTCACCCCCAAGGCAAGGCATTAACTCAACCCACAAATCAACCGATATCGCGCGGGCGGCCCCCTCTCCCCCCCGCCTCACTTTGATAAGGCCTGTACAATACTGTTGAATGGCCGGTCTGCCGCTTCCGATCGCCGCCTTTGTTGCTGGCGTTGTTTCTTTCCTCTCGCCTTGCGTGTTGCCGCTAGTGCCGGGATACGTCTCGCTGATCTCAGGCGTCGGCGTCGAGGAACTCAAAGGCCAGGACGCTTCGCTGCTGCGCAAAGTCATGCTGAATTCGCTCGCGTTCATTCTCGGGTTCAGCATCGTGTTCATCACGCTGGGAGCGATTTCAACCGGGATCGGACAGGCGGCGGCGCGATACAAGTCAACACTGGCTGAAATCGCGGGCGTGGTCATCATTCTGTTCGGCCTTCATCTGGCCGGCATTCTCCGTATCAAGGCCCTCTATGCCGACAAGCGTCTGCACAATGTGAAAGGCGGCAGCACGGTCTGGGGCGCCTTTGTGATTGGATTTGCTTTTGCATTCGGCTGGACTCCATGCGTAGGGCCAATTCTCGGGGTGATACTCGGTTTCGCCGCGGCGCAGGATTCCGTGACCAAGGGAATTTATCTCTTAACCATCTACTCGCTGGGGCTGGCGGTGCCCTTCCTGCTGACCTCGCTGGGGATCGAGCGGTTCCTGAAGTTCTATGGGCGCTTTCGCCGCCATATGCACGCCATCGAAGTTGCGAGCGGAGGCCTGCTGATTGCGCTTGGGCTTCTATTGGTGTTCGGCAAGTTCACACTATTGGCAAATTATTTTTCATTCTTACAGCACTTTGTCTTATAGAGGAGCCCTGTGAAGCGCGACCCCATCATCCTGATTGTTGCGGCGCTGGTCATTTCAGTGATGCTCATCTTTGGCATCCAGAAGTCCCGGCATAATTCCGGCCCACAGGCGGCAGGTGGCAAGTTGGTAGGCCAGCCTGCTCCCGAGTTTGCTCTAAGTTCGCTGGATGGAAAAATTCTGAAGCTCTCCGACTATCGTGGCAAAGCGGTGTTGCTTAATTTTTGGGCGACCTGGTGCGAGCCCTGCAAGATTGAAATGCCATGGTTCGTGGATTTTCAGAAGAAGTACGGCCCCCAGGGATTTCAAGTGCTCGGGGTCGCGATGGACGACGCCAGTCCCAAAGAGATTGCCGAGTTCGCTCAGAAAATGGGAGTGAATTATCCCATCGTAGTTGGGAAAGAGAAAGTCGGCGACGACTACGGAGGCGTGCAATATCTTCCCTCCACT
>JBBSFW010000288.1:0-4499 GCA_038254805.1 Terriglobales bacterium | reverse complement strand
TTGCGATTTCAGCAACCGTGACCTATGCGAACAGAACCACGGACTTCCGCTTCTTTGTGAGAGCGCCTAGTTTGTGCTTTGCGAGCAATTGCCAATTCTTTTACTCAATGCTCAAGCAGCTTCCAATCTTCTTCGGCGGTGGGCGCCTCGGCTCGCCCCCCGAGATAGGTCTTCAGGAATACTTCTGTTGCGACCACCCATTTCAGCCGGTTTTCTGGCCTCTCAAATCCATGTCCTTCGTTGGGGAAGACCAGATATGAGACTTGCTTGCCATTCTTCCGGAGGGCGGTGACGATCTGGTCGCTTTCTGACCTGGCTACGCGCGGATCATTCACTCCCTGTCCGATGAGCAATGGCGACTTGATCTGCTGCACCTTGAAGAGAGCCGACCGAGATTTCAGAAATTCCTCCTCCTCCAGGCTTGCGACCCGGCGCTGCCACTGCAACCGATACAAAGACCACCATGGAGGAAATGATTGGAGCAGACTTACCAAGTTGGAAGCACCATAAGCTTCCACACCACATATGAACTCATCTGGCGTAAAGGCCAGTGCCACGAGCACTGCATATCCGCCGTAGCTCACGCCGTACATGCACGCGCGCCTGCTGTCGGCGTAGCCCTGCTCGACGGCCCAATTTTTTCCGTCGATCAGGTCGGCGCTCATTTTTCCTCCTCTTTCGCGGAATGATGCCTGCAAGAATTTTTTACCGTAACCGGTCGATCCACGGTAATTAATCTGCAAGACGGCATATCCACGGTTCGCGAACAGCTGAGCGTTTTCATTGAACTCCCAGTCATTCCGCATATAGGGTCCTCCATGCGGATACACAATCAGGGGCAAGCGTCGTTGCTTTTCCGGCGGAAGGACCGGCAAGGTCAGATACGCATGCAACAACAGCCCGTCTCGCGCTTTGAAAGTAACCGGGCGCATCTTGGCCAGCTGGTATCGCTGTAATTCAGGACGGTCCAAGAACAGCAGTTTTGCCCTACGTTTTTCACGATCATACAAATAGAACGAAGCCGGCCCGTCATCCACCACGTAGTTTACGGTCCAATACCGGCCGGCTCGGTCGCTGCTTAGGACTTCGAAATCGCCGCGACGGATTGCCCGAAGGGCGGCGAAGTCTGTAGCAGTATCGCGATCCTGCGCCTCCCAATCATTCCGCTCTCGATTAAATTGCACTGCTTCCAGGGTGCGTTTGGATGGATGCACCATGATCTTGCCGGTATCAAAGTGCTTGGTCTTGTCCGACGCCAGCACCCGTGTCCTGCCGGTGGCGAGGCCGGTTTCCAGCAGCCGGCTAAGATCTGATCCGGCGCTGGATGTGTACCACACCGCCCGGTCGCTTGCGCTGAAGGCGAGCAACTCGCCATCGACGTCGTCTGCGGTCCATCCTGCCAGACGGCGCCAGGGTGATCGCTCGTCATCGCGTACCCGGATTTCGGCGCTGCCGTCCTTCAGCCGACTCAGAGCTGCCCGTACCCGCAGCCTGTTGTCGGCGATGTAATACTCAACGTCTCCCGGATTCTCGGCCACCAGCGTGCGCTTCCCGCTGTTCAGGTCCAACAGGTAAGCATCGTGAAAGCGGGTATCACGCTGGTTCCAGGCGATCACCATCTGATTCGGATACTGTGGCAGATGAGCAATCACCTTGGCCTGGAATGCTCCTGGGGTTAAGTTCTGCACTGCCTTGTTATCTGCGGCCACCGGGACCTGAAAAAGATTCCAGTTTTCATCGCCATTGGTATCCTGAAAATAGATAATGTGATGGCTGTCGCCGCGCCAGAGGAACTCCCGGATTCCACGCTTCGAATCCGAAGTCACGATATGCGCGCTATTCTGGTCGTCTTTGAGCTTATGCACCCAGATGTTCAGCACGCCGTTCGCGGGAGCAATCCAGGCCAGCATGCTTCCATCAGGAGAAATCTTCGGCGACATACGTTCCGGATTGCCGAACAGAACAGCACGCGGCACAAGCCCGGCCGGTTCCTTCCCAGAAGCAAGGACAGAACACAAAATCAGCGCACCTGTCAGAGCGCATTTCTTCATGCTCGAACTATAAGGCAAAGTAGTGGCAGCTACGGAGGGAAAATCTGAGCAGCATCATCATCATGGCAACTCGAAAGCGCAATCCAGCTGCCGCCTCCGCTAGGTTAAAGTATTCAGATTATCGCAAACCTCGAAGGGGGACAGGGGCAGGCCTCCTTGCCTTTCCGACGGGGGGCGTCCGGGTAGCAATTCAAGGGGAGCCGCGGCTCCGCTTTTTTCTGTTGGCGAATATAGTTAACGCGGTTTGTGGTGTGAACGTAAATCCACCAGAAGTCGCCGCGCAGAGCGGTTAGAGCTGCCACTTTTCAGATCACAGTGGAGGAATAGAACGATGTCCTATCAGCCGATCGAGAACTACGGAATCATCGGCAACATGCGCACGGTTGCCCTGATAGGCATGAACGGCTCGATCGACTGGTACTGCTATCCGCATTTTGATTCGCCCAGCATTTTTGGGGCGATCCTGGATGACAAAAAGGGAGGCCAATTCCAAATTTCCGCCAAGGCTGATGGCGCGCGGCACAAGCAGTTTTATTGGCCCTCCACGAACGTCCTGGTAACGCGCTTCCTGCTGGTGGATGGAATCGCCGAACTGGAAGACTTCATGCCGGTGGGGCTGCCTTCCGACTCGCCTGAGTATCGTCATGTATACCGGCGCATTCGCTGCGTCAAAGGAGCGGTGCGCATTTCAGTCGCTTGCCATCCGGCTTTCGACTATGGACGGCAATCGCACGACACGCTGATACACGCCAACGGAGCCACATTCAAGTCGGGCAGCTTGACGTTAGCGCTTTCAACTGCGGTGCCGCTCAGCAATGATGGCCGAGGCGGGGTATCTGCCGAGTTCGTGCTGGAGGAAGGAAAATCCCAGGTTTTCATTCTGAGGGACGACTGCGACGAGGGCGGCGTACCGCGCCCGCCGTCCGAAAAGGAGGTGGAGGAACTGCTGCATGGGACTGTGAAATTCTGGCAGAGTTGGCTCTCCGCCTGCACTTACCACGGACGTTGGCGGGACCAAGTGCACAGATCAGCCCTGGTGCTGAAGCTTCTTACCTTTGACCCTACCGGGGCGATTGTTGCAGCTCCCACCACGAGTTTGCCTGAAGTCATCGGAGGCGCTCGCAACTGGGATTACCGGTACACCTGGATCCGCGATGCCGCCTTTACGGTTTATGCGTTCCTGCGCCTCGGATTCCGGGGCGAGGCGGCCGCGTTTATGGGCTGGATCGAAGATTACGCGTCCAAACACGTCCGTCCGAAAGAGCCAGGCGCAGTTGTCTTCACGATCAAGGGTGACAACAAGCTTCCCGAGCAGACGTTGGACCACTGGGAAGGTTATCGAGGGTCCGGTCCGGTGCGCATCGGTAATGATGCGGTTTCACAGTTTCAGGGGGATATCTATGGCGAGCTGATGGATGCATTTTACCTATCCAACAAGTACGTCAGCCCCACGGCATACGACGTGTGGGTAAAGATTCGTGATCGTTTGGAGTGGATTTGCGAAAACTGGCAGCGTCCGGACGCCGGCATTTGGGAGATGCGCAATCGCCAGGAACATTTCGTCTACTCGAAAGTGATGAACTGGGTAGCTCTCGATCGCGGGCTGCGGCTGGCTGACAAGCGGGCGCTTCCCGCTGACCGGGCTAAGTGGCTGCGCGAGCGGGACCGAATCTATGAAGAGGTGATGACCCGAGGTTGGGACGCAAAACGCCGCGCGTTTACCCAGTATTACGGCAGTGAAGACCTGGATGCGTCACTTCTGATCATGCCGTTGGTCTTCTTCATGGCCCCGACCGATCCGCGAATGCTCAGCACCATAAATGCCATCCTGGAAAATCCCCGGCGTGGAGGACTGGTCAGCGACAGCCTGGTTCATCGTTATCCGCCGCAACCCCGCATTGACGGACTGCCGGGCGAGGAAGGCACTTTCAACATGTGTTCTTTTTGGCTGGTGGAGGCGCTCACGCGAGCGGGTCAGGCATATCCTGAAAAGTTGGATCAGGCCAGATTGCTGTTTGAACGCGTGCTGGGGTATGCCAATCATCTCGGGCTTTACGCGGAACAAACCGGGCCCCAGGGCGAGGCGCTGGGCAATTTCCCGCAGGCGTTTACACATCTGGCATTGATCAGCGCCGCATTCAATCTGGATCGGATGCTGGGCAGCTAGGTTCGCGCGATGCGACACTTGCGGGATGTTTGTGTCCTGGCAACTGCTCTTAGAGTAATGCGGCGCGCTCCTCGCGCTCGTCCAATACACGAAGCAGCTGGTCCAACAGAACCTTCATTCGGTTAGGGTTTTGCTCCGTCGAAATTGCTTTGCACAATTCGCGCACATCGCCAACCAGCGCGGCTTCCATGATTACGTCTCCTTGTAATTCATAATATTGAAACAGCGTTTCTAACAAATAGTTGCGGTGTTTAGGGAGGTCCAGCAGCATTGGAAAAAGA
>JBBSFW010000287.1:0-4502 GCA_038254805.1 Terriglobales bacterium | reverse complement strand
TGATGGGCGATCTCGTACTACTGGAAGACGAGGTGAATCCGGTTATGTCCGCGCTGCTCGAGAACGGCCTGGAGGTAACCGCTCTTCACAATCATTTTTTCTTTGAGAGTCCACGAATCTTTTACATGCACGTGCATGGTCACGGGAAGGCCGCCGATCTTGCGCGGATGGCGAAACCCGCCGTGGACCTTATAGGCCATGGATCGCCACAACATCAGAGCTCCGTCGCCGGCGGACAGGCGAGCGTTTCAACTGGACAAATCGACACGGCCAAGATCGCCGGAATTGTAGGTCATGAAGGAGAGCAGAGCGGGCCGGTCTACAAAATAACGATTGGCCGGGATGACCTCAATCTGAAAGAAATGGGGGCAACAATCAATGCTCGCATGGGCCTGAATACCTGGGCGGCATTCTTTGGCAGCGATGCGAACGCGGAAATCGCGGGTGATGTAGCAATGCTATCACAGGAGGTAACTCCGGTGCTGAAAGCACTTCGCTCAAATGGATTGAACGTAGTCGCCATTCACAATCACATGACGAGCGGCCAACCGGCGATCTTCTTCCTGCATTACTGGGGAACGGGTCCAGCGGAGAAACTGGCCACTGGTTTCAAAGCGGCGCTGGGTGAGCTAGGCAAGGGGAATTCGAGGAGCAAGGGCGCACATTGATGCGGAGCGGAATCGCAGCCACACGAAGCCTGCTCATCTTTACCGCTTTTTCAGTTCTAGCTCAAAACCAGCTTGCTCAGAACCAGGAGGTTACGGCACGAACAGTGGTCTTCGTTTGTGAGCACGGGAGTGCCAAGAGCGTCATTGCCGCGGCCCATTTCAATCATCTAGCGAGCGAGAGGGGCCTTGAGTATCGGGCCATCGCTCGCGGCATCGTACCGGACGAGAAGGTAGCGCAAAAGATAAGAGAAGGACTAGCCGCCGATGGGCTGGAGGTCGATACCTCGAAACCCAAGAAAATTACTGATGAGGACGTCCGCAGGGCAAAGCGCGTCGTAACTCTCGGCTGTGAGCTGCCCGTTTCTAAATCTGCGGCGGCAGGCAAGCTCTCCGAATGGAACGGCATGCCGTCGGTGAGCGAGAATTACGGAGTCGCGCGTCAAGACATCGTTCGACGAGTGAGCGAGCTGATTGAAAGCCTGGACAAAGGGCGCAGCGGGAGCGACGGTATTATTCGCAACGAACATCAATGAGCAACGCGTCCGCTCTAATGTAGCCGATGAATACTCGAACAACACTACTGTTGCTGTCGCTTGCCACGCCGATCGCCGCGATTGCTCAGCAGGCCCCGCTCACTATCCAAAGCGCCGTGCGAGAAGCGTTGGCAAAGTACCCTGCCGTCCGCAGCTCCATGGAACAAGTGTCGGCTGCCGCCGCGGCCATCAACCTGGCCAGGACGAGCTATCTTCCACGAGCCGACTTCTTGGGTGAGGTGAATCGCGCGACGCACAACAACGTGTTTGGTCTACTATTGCCGCAATCCGTGATTCCATCCATCTCGGGTCCGGTGCTGGGTACAAATTCGCTAAACAGTGTTTGGGGTTCCGCGGCAGGTGCGCTGGTCTCCTGGGAACCTTTCGACTTTGGTCTGCGTCGCGCGAATGTAGATGTAGCCATTGCCGGCCGGGATCGCACCGCAGCCGAAGTGAACGTCACGAAATTGCAGGTGGCTACAGCAGCGGCGGATGCGTTTCTGACCATTGTTGCCGCGCAGCAAACCGTTATCGCGGCCCAGGCTGGAGTGGACCGGGCCAGCACCTTCGCTCGGGTAATCGAAACTCTGGTGAAGAACGAACTGCGGCCAGGCGCCGATGCTTCGAGAACCAAGGCAGAGTTGGCGCTCTCACAAACGCAGTTAATCCAAGCGGAGCAGGCAGTAGACGTCAGTCGCGCGGCGCTGGCCCAATTCCTGGCAAGCGAACCATTAAATATTGCGCCCGATCCCGGACCCCTGTTACAGCCGCCCTCCAGCGAGGAGCCACCCGCCACGGCTAGGACCGAGCATCCGCTTGTGAATGTCCAAAGCGCTGTTGTCAATGAAGTCAAAGCCCGCGAACGGGTTCTCGATCGGACGTACTTCCCCAAATTCAATCTACAGAGCGCGGCGTATGCACGGGGCACCGGCGTCCAGCCGGATGGAAGTACTGGTGGGTCGGGTAGCGGGCTCGGACCGAATATCCAGAATTGGGCGGTGGGCCTAAGCGTCTCGTTCCCCGCTCTTGATTTCTTTTCAATTCGCGCGCGAAAGTCCATCGAGGCCGCAAACGAACGCGCGCAATCGGCGCGATATGATCAGGTCGTTCAAGATGTGAATGCCGATGTTGCGAAGGCCCGTGCGGTCCTCAACGGATCGCGCCGGGTCGCTCAAAACACACCCATCCAGCTTGAGGCGGCACGTGCTACCGAACAGCAGGCGACCGCGCGCTACAAGGCGGGTCTCGGAAACATCACGGAAGTAGCGGAAGCGCAGCGGCTGCTGACTCAGGCTGAAATTGACGATTCTCTCGCGCGGTTGGGGGTGTGGCGTGCGCTCCTTGGCGTCGCTGCGGCGCAGGGCGACATTACGGAGTTCTTGCAAAGGGCGGGCAGGTAGATCACATGTGGCTTGTACTGGCAGCATTACGGCGACCGATTTCGATCATCGTAGCCGTCATCTCCATCGCACTCTGCGCGGTTCTCGCTTTGCAGCGAATGAAGGTGGACATCTTCCCGAACCTCGGCGCACCCGCTATTTTCGTTGCCCAGCCGTATGGCGGCATGGACCCGCAGCAGATGGAAGGCTTTCTAACCTACTATCTCGAATATCACTTCCTCTACATCACTGGGATCGAACATTTGGAGAGCAAGAACATCCAAGGCGTTGCCCTCATGAAACTCGTGTTTCATCCAGGAACGGATATGAGCCAAGCCATGGCGCAAGTGGTCGGATATGTTAACCGCGCACACGCCTTCATGCCGACTGGGACTGTCGCGCCGTTTATCGTGCGTTACGACGCGGGAAGCGTTCCTGTTGGCCAACTTATTTTTTCGAGCCCGACGCGCAGCGTGGGCGATATGCAAAACATCGCTCTCAATCAAGTTCGTCCTGTTTTTGCAGTGTTGGAAGGTGTTTCCGCGCCGCCGCCTTTCGGGGGTAATCAGCGGACCATTGTGGTCAATCTCAACCCGGACCGGCTAAATTCATATAACGTTTCACCGGAGGAAGCCATCAGCGCGGTCGGCCGGGGTAGTGTCATCATGCCATCGGGTACGGTTGGCACGGGCGATCTGATGCGCATGGCTTCGTCCAACGCCACACTAGGCGGGAAGCTCGATGATCTTCTGGACACGCCCATTCGCTTGGGAAGTGGCACCACCGTGTATCTACGGGACATCGCGACAATCGAAAGCGGGACCGACATCGTGGTCGGGTATGCTCATGTCAACGGCAAACGCACAGTTTACATCCCGGTCACGAAGCGTTCGGACGCGTCCACGCTGGACGTTATCAAGCGGGTTCGTGCGGCGCTTCCGCGCATGAAATCGGTGGCCCCCGACGACGTCGAGATTCGCCTGGAATTCGATCAGTCGAAATTTGTGGTGAACGCCATTCGGAACCTCGTAACAGAGGGGGCGCTGGGCGCAATCCTGACCGGAGTCATGGTGCTCCTGTTTTTGAGAGACTGGCGCAGTTCGCTGATCGTAGTAACTACGATTCCGTTCGCGTTGCTTTCCGCCGTTGTTTTCCTTTGGGCATCGGGCCAAACGATCAACATCATGACTTTGGGCGGGCTGGCTCTTGCGGTTGGTGTGCTCGTCGATGAAGCCACCGTCGAAATCGAAAACATCCATTCGATTCTTGACGAAGCGCGAAAGTCGGGTATGTCGCGTGCCCAGGCCGTTGTCGAGGCCTGCCGGAAAACCGCAATCCCGCGCCTGCTCGCGATGCTCTGTGTGCTCTCTGTATTCGTTCCCTCGTTTTTCATGGTGGGAGTCGGACGGCAACTATTCGTGCCCCTTTCTCTAGCCGTCGGTTTCGCCATGATTTCCTCGTATCTCCTCTCGACCACGCTTGTGCCCGTCCTGGCGACCTGGATGATGAAGGAAGCCAGCCAAAAAGAAGAAAAGAAGAAGCCCTGGCATGAGCGCTACGCTTCGGTTCTTCGCGGGGCTCTTCGCTTCCGCTGGGTCGTGTTCGGGGGCTATGCCGCAATAGCTGCCGTGCTTCTGTTCTTCCTGCTCCCGAGCATGCATCTGGAGATTTTCCCAACGACTGACTCGGGTCAAATTCAACTGCGTCTCCGCGCCCCGACCGGGACACGAATTGAAAGGACCGAATTAGTTGCCCTCAAGGTGCTGGACATCATCAAGCGTGAAGTCGGTCCCGACAACGTTCTGATTGAAAGCGATTTCGTGGGCGTGCAGCCACCGAATTATCCCGTTAACACAATTTACTTATGCTGGATATCCGCTTGACTCAGGTAACCGCTGCGGAACTGGTTTTCGCGCTGGTTG
>JBBSFW010000286.1:0-4502 GCA_038254805.1 Terriglobales bacterium | reverse complement strand
GATCACCAAGATCTCGCTCTCGCGGCTTAATTGACCGTGATGTTTGGAGCTGGACGCCTGCTACGGCGCCAAACATGGACAGCAGGCTAATCGGACGGCGGAGTGACCGCGCCGGCCGGTGAAGGAATTTCGTGGTGGCTCGGGAGACGGAGTGTGCCGGCGCAGCCTTCGGCTCCTAAAAATAAATCACCGGCTAAACATGTAGAAGCTTGCGTAGACAGCTTCGAGGACAGGGGTTCGACTCCCCTCGCCTCCAACCAACCTCGACTGCCACTTGGCATCTTCGGCACACTTACAATTTCACTTCCGACCGCAGCATCCCGTACGACACGCTCGCTAAAGCCGTCGTGGACACGGCGTCGAGTCTTGGGCAGAAGTAGAACCTTGGACGGACAACAGTCCGCTTCACGTTTTCTGCACGAAAGCGACGCAGTCATAGTCACTCCAGACGTACTCGTGGAGCTCAAACACCTCGATGGTGATTTGGAAAAGAACGAACTCCTCGTGTTCAACCAGAAAGGGCTAGAGTTCGTTTTTGCGAGAAATGCCCGTCTTGGTCGAGGCCCTTCTACCGTGTGATCCTCAGCGGGAGCCCGCTTTGGATGCCCGCTCGGCGCTTTTCGGTCAATTGGGGAATCTCAGCCCGGTCGGATTCTTTTGCTTGTTCTACATTCCTTGGCCTGTCAGCGACTTGCCTGCTTGCCTGCAACGCAGTGTCGCTGGCGATCGCGGAAGAGATCGAGCGAGAAGCTCCCTTGTTAATTGCCTCTCTTCAGGTGCGCACGCGCCAGTTCGCGGGTTGCTTTTAGCGGGAGACGCGCACATGGCTCACAAGATGTCGCGTTGACCGCGCTCTTCACTTCTGCAAAAAGACTGCGGCGATCGCTATCGGCGCTCCAGAGCGCGATGGTATCACTTCAGCCCGCTTCAACTCCGCCTTGCAAATTCCCAGAGCGTTTTTCCCGTTTCTTCGCCGTGTTTTCGACCAGGTCCGTCAGTTCGAGTTCGGAATCGGGCGAACTGAAACCGGAACTTTTTCCGGACGCACCTCCTCCGCAAAAATCTTTCTCGAGCAACACTACTTTTTTACCGAGTTCCTGCAAGCGCAGGGCGCACATAAGTCCTGCCATGCCGCCGCCGATGACCGCGATCTCCGTTTCAAGATTTTGCGAGAGAGCGCTGCTGGTTGCACCATGTCGGTTTTTGTACCAGAAGATCTCCTTTCTGAGCGTTGTTTTTTGCATCCGAATCCTTGCTTGCTACAAGCCTTCAAGTAAGCAACCAGATCGCGCCATTGCTCTGCCTTCCAATAGACGTCACTAATTTCTCCTTAGGGTTATTCGTTGGAACAACATTCCAAACATTTCTAACCCGCTCCTCAGCCCATCATCTTGGTATAGATTGCGAATCGCATACTTACGCAGGTAGTACCTCGCGACAAGTATTACACCACTTGCTGTTGTGTAAATAACCCAAAGTAACAACCCTTCGGAGACATAAACCAGTACTGAAATGTACGCTCCAACTGCTCCCAGCAGTGTGCAGAAGTGCAGGGCCAACATCCGATACCTTCCTCTTTTGCCTCCCACTTTCGTCGTAATGACTATATAATTCTCTAATAGAAGAAGCATGCTAATTACGAATGCCGCTAGCCCCAAAATAAGCTTTATCGTGCTGAACGCGAACTTCACAATCTCCTTTGCTAAAGGAAGCGCCTGACGAGAATAAGATCAGCTACCGCTGGCCTTAATTGCCTGAAGCCTTCAAGTAAGCAATCAGATCGCGCCGTTGCTCGGCCTTCACGACATGGAAGTACATATTGTTCATCGGCGCCACCGCCTCCGATTTTGCCAGCCACTTGTCCAGTGACTGCTCATCCCATTTCACCGCCGCCTTCTTCAGCGCGGCGGAATAGAGAAATCCAGGTGCTGTCCCGCTCGTCCGGCCAAACACACCGGCCAGCTTGGGGCCCTCCTGGTGGTATTCCAGCGAGTGACAACCTACGCAGCTAGAGGCGAAGACCCGCCTCCCGCGTCCCGCATCTCCAGGCCCTGCATCTGCCGGATTCTTTTCCGCCTCACCGCGCTCCTGCGGCACATCTCCGCGTGCCCATTCCCTTAACACTTTTGCGTCATCATCTGTCACCGCCACATCACGGTGGGCCACCCGGTACTGCAGTGGAGGCATCACGTGCGCCCGGGTCACGCCCGCGATTTCCGCGCGCAACGTGAGGATATCTTTATCCGGTAGGGACTCCCATTGTGAAAGGTTCATCTGTTCCTGCGCTTCCGTAATATCCTTCTCCATCAACCACGACGCCGGCGCGAGGCGCCCATACCACGGCCAATGTGTTTGCGTAGAATGGCAGTCAGCGCATTTCGCCCGCAGGACCGATTTCACATCGGCTGGCATCAAAGCGTGTTCCAGCAGCAGCGTGGACGGCGCGTCCGTCGCCACCGTAGTAGTCGCCCGCGGATTACCGAACGGATGCGCCAGGCCGAGAATAAGCGACAGCAGGACTAACACTGCGAGGCCCGCCAGCACAAAGATGACGCGCCTCATAACACTCCCTCCGCCAGCGAGGAGTCAACGATAGCTAGGGGACCTTCTCGCGCCACGTAGTTCACTCTGGTTACTCCTAAGACACTCTGCAGTTGTCCAGCCGGCACCTCCTTTGGTCCCGCATGAGGGGCCGTACCCGGTGCCGGTTGTGTAAATGCCGTGGACAGCGCCGTGTGGAAACTCACATTGCCCTCCACTTTCTGCATGACCTGGTGGATGTGCCCGTTCAAAACCGTGACCGAGCCAAATCGCTTCAGCAACGAGAGCGCCTGGGCTCCATCGTCTGTCCCCCAGCCCCACTGAGGATAGACCATCCAGAGAGGAATGTGCGCGAACAGAACAATCGGTGTCGAAGAGGAGAGTCCAGACACATCGTTCTTCATCCAGTCAAGTTGTTGCGGTCCAAGGTCTCCTAATGCATCCAGCATCACGACGTTATTGAGACCCATGAAATGCACGCCCTTGTGGTCGAAGCTATACCCAACCGCCGCCCCGTGTTCCCTTGCCGAAATGCTCCCGGTACAAAGCACCGCCATCGATGGAAGTATCGTGCTCGCCCGGCACATAGAACACTTGATCCACCTTCGCGCCCTTGATCACCTGTTCCGCCGTGTCAAACTGAGCCGGCTTCGAGATATGGCTCACGTCGCCTGTGTGCAGGATCAAGTCGGCCGGCTGTGTCGCCTGCGCCGCGTTAATCTTGTCGACGGCGGCCTTGAGCGTCGCGGTCACGTCCGTGTTGGCAGGCTTGTTGAACCCGATGTGGCTATCGCTGATCTGGAAAAAACTGAACGAGCCCGCATCTGCTGGACTATTCCCCTGAGCAAAGAGACGGGAAACAGGCACGCCGCCAGCGATGGTCCAGAGCAGCCCTGTGCCCGCCCACGCCATACAGCTCAGAAAGTCGCGCCGATCGATCCCGTCGTGCTCAACGCTTTTTCTTTCTTCGTGATCGTTTCTACTTCTGTGATGCGCGCCCATAGCGCTTATCCTTTAGGCTTGTTGGAGAGTAGTTGGTTCACTCAGAAATCATTTCCGACTACAGCTATTTGGGCGTGCACTCCACCGCCGGCCCGCCTGGTGTTCGATAGATAACGTTGCTTGGATCGATTTCGCCCGGCCCGGGGTAAACGATCTTCTTCCCGCTGCCTTCGATTATCCCTTTGTGCTTTAGCTTTTCGTAAAACTGCGCAACGGTCGGAAACATCGCCGGCGCGAATACCTGGTTATTCGCCGGACGAACTCCGAGCGCGTTGTTCGCCAGCAGCCGATGCTCCGATTCCTCAGCCGCGAACTGGAAGTTTTGTTTGAGAAGATCAAACCGTCGCTCGCGGGCAAAGGTTTTGAACGATGCCATCACTGCGGCGATGGCTGCGTCTTCCAATTCGACCAAGTCAGTGAAGAGGGTGTGGGGATCCATCAGGATGTTGGGGTCTGCCAGGTAGAAGGTATCGGTTCGCAGGCGCGCGCCTGCACCTTTCAGGAAATCTAGGTGGAATTGCTCCTGCGCCCGCACACCTCTTAGAGATTTTTGCACCTTGTCCGGAATAGGTTTGCTGTAGGTGCCGCTCTTCGCACTATCCAGCACCGTCCCGACAAGCGTTACCCCGAATGCCTCGTTGGTCGCCAGGATATCCAGTATGTCCTGAACCCGCTCCGGTTCCGCCTCAGCCGACAGTTTATTTGCAGCTTCTACCTCCGTCGGGTGCAGCAGTCCGATTTGAGACAGTAGCAATCCCGCGCCGACCACTCCACTTCCTCGGAGGAAGTTGCGCCGCGAGACTTGTGCATCTGAAACATTCTCTGATTTATTCATGGTTTTTTGTTCTCCCTTTGCGTTGTTATGGCGTCAGATCCTTCACGCCGGAGTAATCGATGGCACCGGGACCAGGATAGGTGAGCCCCGTGCCTTCTCCGCCGATAAAGCCCATCTGTCGGAG
>JBBSFW010000285.1:0-4502 GCA_038254805.1 Terriglobales bacterium | reverse complement strand
GAGCAATGTCGCAAAAATCCACGGCCACCAATCCAAATCCCCCGCTTTGCAACAACAGGTCGGTCACCTGCATGGCCTGCTCCACCGCGCTCTTTTTTGTCAGACCGGTTTCAGGGATGGCGGGGCGTGGAATGAGGTGTTGTGCGGAAGTGGATGCCAAAATGGATTGTGGGTTTTGCGCGGAACCAGATTTCCCCAGACTAGGTTTCGCAATTCCAGGTTTAGCGATCCCAGGTTTCCCAACCCCAGCCATACTCGTACCCGAATGGGTGCGGCGAGTCTCCGCATTCCCCGCCCATCGCGACAATGGAGATGACCGGGGTCGAGAGCTTCCCCCGGATGCGGCAGGTTGACCCGTCGGGCAGGATCCATCCGATCCAGCAAGATGAAGCGATCCCGCCGGCGCAACCAGGCGGCCTCCATCCGCGGGCGACATAAATCCCGCAGAGCAGCGCACCCACAACACCCGCCGCAGATCGACGCCGGCGGCGGCGGCCGCGGCCGGGTCAAACGTGTCGCTGCCATCGACCAGCGCGCACACCTCCTGGCGGCGGGTGACCTCGGCCAGCAGGGCCAGCAACAGGCTGGTGCGTCCGCACGATGCCGGGCCGCAGATTTCGGTAAGCCCTCCCCGGGGAATCCCTCCGGTGGCGGCATCGAGCTGGGCAAATCCGGTGGAAAAAACCTCGGGAGCGGGCCGGGGACGAAAGGTCAGCGCGGAAGGGAAGCGGCCGGCCAGCGCAGCCTCGATCTGGGTGCGCAACAGCGCCGAATTGGGTGCCGGTGACATAGGCGGTTCCAAAAATAAAAAGGACGAACGCGAAAGCCCCGCCAATCCCCTCGGAAGCCCGTGACCCGGAGGGGTCAAAGGCCTCCGACTCCCCGAAGTAGGCGGCCGGGGACTTTCGCTTTTTATTCGCCCATGAGAGGCAGTGTGCTCCGGTCCCAAAGCGGTTGTCAAGCGGGAAAATTCGGCACTATATCTAGGGGCTAATGCAGCAGAAACGGTGCAAAAAAGCGGAGAAGAGGTTCTCTGGGAGGAGGGCGAATCTAAGAAAGCCTGCTTTTGCTATACTTTTTTACACGGCAGATTCAAGGTTTTCCCGCATGCCGTTCCCGCATATGTGGCGCTATCGTCTAGGGGTTAGGACGTGAGGTTCTCAACCTTAAAACCCGGGTTCGATTCCCGGTAGCGCTACCAGACTAGTCTTTTGGCTGAATCTTCTTGTAAGAAGAAGGTCAATTGAATGGCAGCAATCTCGTTCACCCGCGTACGGCGGTCTTCGGAAAATTGAGTCACAGGGCATTGTGTTGCTTGTGAACCATTTGCCATTCCGTAACCTGACGTTCAGCATCGCTGATCTGTCCTGAAGTCATTTTTGGTTTGAGCCAATCAAGCGCCTGTTGACTGTCCTTGTAGCCGCTGCCGAGTGCTAGAGACAACCACTTGTATGCCGTAACGAAATCGACTGGTGTGCCTTGGCCGTTGCCATAAAGAGCTCCGAGATTGTGCTGAGCCTTGGGGTAGCCTTGATCCGCTGCTTTCGTGTACCAATTCAGGGCCTCTGCAAAACTCTGCTGAACCCCATTTCCGGTTTGATAAAGGATGGCAAGGTTGCATTGCGCTTCGGCCAGACCACTGGTTGCAGCAAGCCGCATCCATTTCGTGGCCTGTGTGATGTCTTTGGGGACTCCATTTCCTGTGAGGTAGGCGCCGGAAAGGTAATTTTGCGCAGTGGGGGCGCCTTTCTCGGCAGCCATTGTGTAGAGCTTAATTGATTTAGCCGAGTCTTTCGGAACTCCGTTGCCGTTTTGGTATAACGATGCCAGATTGCTAAGCGCGGTCGCGGAGCCGTGCTCAACAGCACGCCGGTAGTAATCAGCAGCCTTCGTGGCGTCTCGCTCCACTCCAGTCCCATTTTCGAACATGAGCCCAAGGTTAAACTCTGCATCCGGATTATTCTTTGCGGCAGCTTTCTCGAACCACAATTTGGCTTCCTGCCAGTTCACTGGAATGCTATCACCCTTGTAAGAGATGAGGCCGACCTGAAGTTGTGCCTCGGGCATACCCTGATCAGCCGCCTTCAAATACCACTTGAGAGCTTCGGCCTTGTCGAGCGGGAGTCCGAGTCCATTGGCGTATCCGGCGGCAAGTCCAAATTGACCAAGAACAAACCCCTGTTCAGCGGATTTGCGGAACCACTTTGCAGCCTGTGCGTCGTCCTGGGCGACACCGCGTCCGTACGCATTGCGGACACCCATGTTGTATTGCGCCTTCGCGCTTCCGTTTTCAGCAGCCTTGAGGAACCAGTTCGCAGCCGCAGTGTCGTCCCGCGCCACTCCTTTACCGATGGCGTACAGCGAACCCAGAGCGTACTGTGCTTCCGCATTGCCACGTTCGGCTGCGGTGTGGAACCATCGGACGGCCTCGGAGTCGCTTTGCGCTATGCCTTCTCCGCGAAGATAGGCGTCGCCAAGTTTTACTTGTGCATCAGCCTCGCCGCTGTTCGCCTTGGATGTCAGGGTAGTAACGGCATCGGAGGCGGCGGGCTTACCCGTACCCGCTGACTGGGCGAAACCCAACGAACCAATGAGGACGACAACTGTGAGACGCAGGATCATTTCGCACATTGTAACGCCGCGTGAGTAGCATCCAGGGTAATACATTGCGAATACGGCTGCCGCAGTTGGGATGACGCATAAGTATAGAATCAATGACACAGTGACGGGCTAAGCAGAATGACCTGCAAGCCTCATCCACCTCCAGCGTATACTCGTGGCCCATGAGAACCCTAGCAAGTCGATTTGCAATGCTCTGCCTGGGCACCGCCCTCTACTGCGTGGTGGCGTCCGCACAGCCCACCCCCGCAGCCCGACTGAACGGCAAGCGCATAAACGATCACCTGGCCAAGCTTTCAACCTACGGAGCGAACCCACAGGGTGGGGTGAGCCGTATCGCTTATTCCGATGCTGATTTGCAGGGCCGCGCCTACGCCATCGGGCTGATGAAGGATGCCGGGCTTGATGTCCATATCGATGCTGCGGGAAACATCGTTGGAACCCGCCCGGGAAGCGATTCTGCGCTCAAGCCGTTGCTCATCGGCTCGCACATTGATTCAGTGCCGATGGGCGGCAACTATGATGGCGACGTGGGGTCGCTTTCAGCCATCGAAGTGGCGCAGACCCTGGCGGAACAGAAGATCACGCTGCGGCACACGCTGGAGGTCATCATCTTTGAGAATGAAGAGGGAGTCACCGTCGGCAGCCAGGCCCTGGGCCGCGGGGTGGATGATCGGGAACTTGGCCTTATCTCCCAGAGTGGCAAGACGATTCGCGCGGGCATTCAGACGCTCGGCGGCGATCCTGGGGGATTGGCAGCGGTGCGCCGCCAGCCCGGCAGCATCGCCGGATATGTTGAGCTCCACATCGAGCAGGGCGGCGTGCTGGAGCGGGAGAAGATCGATATTGGCGTGGTGGAGGGCATCGTCGGGATCATGCACTCGGTGGTCACGATTGAAGGCCTGGCCAACCATGCCGGCACTACTCCGATGGACCAGCGCCATGATGCGCTGCTTTCGGCGGCGCGCTTCATCGACAAGGTCAACCAGATCGTCACCAGCATTCCCGGCCGGCAGGTCGGCACCGTGGGTTGGATCAAGGCCGAGCCCGGCGCTTTCAACGTGATTCCCGGCAAGGTGACGCTGGGATTGGAGCTGCGCGATCTGGACGAAAAGAAATTTATGGGCATCTTCGAGCGCGTTCGCGCCGAGGCCGACGCCCTGGGGATGCGCAACCAGACACGGTTCAGTTTCTCCGAGCCGATCATCAACCATCCTGCTCCCACCGATCCCGAATTTCGCACCCTGATCGGCAAGACCGCGGCAGCGCTTGGGCTTACTACTCGAGTGATGCCCAGCGGCGCCGGCCATGATGCGCAGGAGATCGCCAATCTCGGGCCGGTGGGGATGATTTTTATTCCCAGCATCGGCGGCATCAGCCATTCACCCAAAGAGTTCTCGCGGCCCCAGGATATCGAGAATGGCGCTAACGTCCTGTTGCGGACTCTGCTCGAGCTGGACAGGAGATAAGACGGGCTGGCTTCAACGTTCGAGAAGACATTCCCGGGGGGGCTGCGGCCTGGGCGAAAATCCAAACCAAACAAACTCGTTCCTCTTGCGCATCGTCCCCGCAAAAAAAGACCGGCTCTGACGAGCCGGTCTTCCGTAACAGCCGGTTTCCCGGGCTGCAACAGCCTTGGTTCAGAAACAGTGAAACCACCGCCGGAAATTACATCATCATAGCGACGGACATGACGTGGACTTGGCCCTTGTCGGCATAGACATGGCCGTTAAGCTTCACGTGGTGACCTTCGTGGCCTTTTACCGCCTCGGGATTCGCGATCGCCCAGCTCTTATGGTCGCTGTCGGAGGTAAACGTCTTGCCGTCGGCGCCAATGGTGCCTACTACGTCAACTGCCGCGGCGGCCATCTTCTCCGCCTTCT
>JBBSFW010000284.1:0-4519 GCA_038254805.1 Terriglobales bacterium | reverse complement strand
CTGCCTACGGCGGCGGTCCATCGGTGGTCAACGTGACTTTCCGGTCCGGCACAAATGACATACATGGAGCTGCTTACGAGTTCCTGCGCAATTCCGCTTTTGATGCCAAAAATTTCTTCGACTCAGCCCGCGCTCCGATCCCGCCATTTCGGATGAATGAGTTCGGTGCCAACCTCGGAGGCCCAGTCTTCATCCCCCATCTGTTTAACGGCAAGAACCGGCTGTTCTTCTTTGCCGACTACGAAGGAAAGCGCGTAAGCCAGGCGCAGACTTACATCTCGACGGTGCCGACTGCGGCCATGCGGACAGGCGATTTTTCCGAGCTTCTGCCGAAGACGGTCATTCGTGCTCCCGGCACTACCGTGCCGCTGCCGAACAATCGGGTGACGCAAATTGACCCGGTGTCCGCGAAGATCGTCAATCTTTATCCGCTACCCAATATTTCCGGAGCCGGGCAGGTCAATAACTTCCTCTACAACGGGCCTCTGCTCAACACAATCAATCAGGGCGATGTACGGATAGACTACCGCACGACTAACTCTTCGATTTTCGGGCGCTACAGCAGGGAAGACCCGACTACCACGAATCCTGGTTTCCTTCCGGCGCCGGCAATTGGCGGTGGACCCGGATATCCTGGCGTAACCCTGGCACCGGGTACCCAAGTAGTACTCGGATATGGCCGCTCAATCGGCCCGACGAAATACTATGAGTTGCGCGCCGGCTTTTCCCGCCTGGTCGAAAACATCCTCGTTGAAGACACTAAACTTGGAAATATCGCGGAGCAGCTCGGTATTCGGAATGCGAATCTCGGCGGTCCCGGTATGACCACAATCAACATCTCCGGAATGGCTTCTTTTGGAGATAGTAATGGCAGTCTCCAAAAAGTCAACAACCTCTATGAAGTCGCTCAAGCCTTGAGCTGGGTACACGGTAAGCACGAGCTGAAGTTTGGCTTTAACTGGATGACGACCACCTTCGCATTCTTTACTCCTCCGAAGCCGGTCGGGTCCTACAGTTTCAACGGGTCCTACACGGGTTACGGTCTTGCCGACTTTTTATACGGGCGTCCGATCAGCTCGCAAATCGACATTACCAAGTTCTTCACCCTCACCCGCTATCGTCCCGTGGTGTACGTGCAGGATAACTGGCGTGTGACCTCTAAGCTGACGCTAAACCTGGGGCTGCGGGATGAAATGGTGACACCGTGGAAGGAGCGCCACAACCGCTTGGGGGTGTTCGATCCGAAGAATGGCGGAAGCGTGGTAGCGCTGGGCACTCCTGGTTATCCCGCCGACACCGTAACAGATGGCCACTTCAGGAATTTGGGGCCGCGTGCCGGGTTCGCTTATAGTCTCACTCCGTCAACTGTAATCCGCGCCGGATTCGGTATCTTTTACGCCTACCAGACTTACAACTCCAACCCGCAGGCGAAGAACGCGCCCTTCAATGGATCGCTGATTGTGAGCAACGCCGCGGGTAAAACGGGTTACGCTGCTGCTGTGCCCATCTCGGCGGGTTTCACCGCAAACCGTCCGAATTTATTCCCCTCGGCCGGCACTGCTTTTAATGTGTTCCAACGGGCGTACCCGAATCCGTCCGCCAACGAATGGAATTTGAACATACAGCGGCAACTCTCAAACCATTCCACGCTTTCGCTGGCTTACGTCGGGCAGAACGGCGTGCACATTCTGATCAATCCGAACATCAATTATCCAACGCCTGGGCCTGGGTCTGTCGCAAGCCGGCGGCCCTATCCGAACCTGGCAGATGGCACCGTCAACTGCACGTGCGCCAATTCCTCTTTCAATTCGCTGCAGGTGACCTATCTCAATCGCCATTTTGCCGGGCTGGATTTTCAGGGCGCATACGCCTATGCGCACAGCATCGACAATTCGAGCGGGAACTCAAACGGAGTGTGAATCCAGAACCCGGCGAATCTGCGCCTTTACAGGGCGAATTCGGATTTCGACATCCGCCACAATCTGGTGTTGAGCTGGTCCTACGAACTGCCCTTCGGTCGCGGCAAGCGCTTTGCAACCGGGGCGCACGGCGTCGTGCAGAACGTGGTTGGAGGTTGGCGGCTCAACGGTATCGACACGTTCGCAGCGGGCTCGCCGTTTACGCCTGTCATGGTTAGCAGCCTTCTGAATTCCGGCAGCGCTGTTCAGTGGCCAAACCGGATTGGTCCCGGGACGGTTGAGAATCGCAGCATTCAGCGATGGTACAACCCTGCCGATTTCGTCTCTCCAGGGAACTATACCTTCGGGAACTCTGGAAGGAACATTCTGTTTGGACCAGGCACCAGGCAGTTTGACTTGTCTTTGTTTAAGGAATTCTATTTCAGTGAGCAAGCGGGAAGACATCTTCAGTTCCGCGCAGAAGCCTTCAATGTGCTGAATACACCGCAGTTTAACAATCCCAATGCTCAGATCGGCAACCCGGCAGCCGGAACCATCACCTCGGCCGGAGCTCCATTGCTGTTCCAGCGGACATCCCGTCAAATTCAGCTCGCCCTGAAGCTGTATTGGTAAAAAGGCTGAGTCTTGCCACGTTAGATGAGAAACCCGGATAGAGGATGCGGACCGTAGTACCCATACTCCTGTTCATTTTCCAACTCGGGGCGATTGCCTATGCCCGGTTTGTCCCAACGCGGTATTTCTGCTGGGCTCCGTTCGACACCCAGACCGATTACATAGCGAAGTCTACAGTGAACGGCCGGGAGCTGACCGCAGCCGAGTTTCGTCAACGCTATCGCAGGAACCAGCAGGGCTTCGATAATCGCTCACCCCAGCACGTCATCGACATGTTGCAGCAGGTAGAGGAGAAGCGGTCTGCATTCGGCGAGAAAGCAATGATCGTGATGAGGTATCGCGTCAATGGCAAAGAACTTCGGGACTGGCACTGGCCTCCCGCAGTTCAAACGCGATGATAGAACGGGACTCAATCAGCCCCCGGCCGGTATCCAAGCCATCATGGAACCCGCTCCGATGTCGCGGTACAGATCTCCCGCTGAACCTGACTATTATGGTAAAAGTGCTTGCAATGGTTCTGCTGCTGGTGAACCATGTACGCATCCTGCCGGATCCATGGCTTCCCTTTATACCCGGGCTGGATACGATTCCTCCAGTGCTCTTTCAGCGCACACTTCAAACAGTATTTATTATCTCGGCCATTGCAATCATCTTCAACAGACGGGTTCGATTAGCTTCGCTGGTGTTGGGTTCAACGATACTGTTAGCGGTCGTTTCATCAAAAGCGTATTACGGCAACAATAAGACGTTTTGCGGACTGTTGCTCTTTCTAGCGGGCCTCTACAAGCAGGGTGGGCCTAACTTCATTCAGTGGCAACTCGCGATAACCTACTTTGGTGCGGGACTGAATAAGGCCATCGATGGAGACTGGCATTCTGGCGTGTTTTTCGAAAACTGGGCTGTCAATCGGCTGCAGCAGCCGTGGTATATCGCGCTCAATTCGAAGCTTCCTCCATTGCTTCTGGCGCGCTTGATGTGCTGGACGACGATCATCACGGAGCTCACCACGGTACCGTGCCTGCTGATTCCATCTCTTCAGTACTGGGCGATTCTCGCCAACATTTTCTTCCAGTCAAGTTTGCTGCTGTTTACCGGCACGACCTTCACCTTGTTTTTCTACGCCATGACCGCGGCTTCACTGGCGTTTTTCTCGTGGCCCGCGGATCCCGCCCTGGTCTTCTATGACAGCGGCCGCAAGATGACTCAACGCGCCCGATCATTCTCTGAGGCCTGGGATCTGGACGGTATGTTTGCCTGGATACCTTACCAGTCGGCGACCGCATCGCAATATGGGCTCCCGGCCGGCTATGACGCCCGCCAACCACTGCTGCTTCTGACGTCGGACAAAGTTTATTCCAACTTTCGCGCCCTGCGAATGATCGTACTGCTCAATCCGATCACGTATTTCGTGATGGCTGGTTCCATTGCAGCCTTCGAGGGTTTGTCAGGTCAGGCTGTATTTGGCAGAAGGTTGATAGTTCTAGTCAGCCTTGTGCTCCTGATGCCGCCGCTCGCGTGGATTGCAGACCAGTTTATAGGAGCCAATGGGGCGCAAGATGCGTTTCAGTCCGCGCAGAGTGCCGAGGTTCGCGCTTCTGGCGCCCCCATAGAGTAAGCGGTTTTTGTCACGAGGCGGTCCGAGAATGGCATGAGCGCGCCGAGGCGCAAGAGCCTAAAATGGTACTCAGCCATGCGAGACCGCGACCATTGCTTACTCAGTACCGTTTTTCGTCTTGCCATCATATTTTTTGCCGTTTCTCTCGACGCAAAAATTTCCGAAAATCAGAACCTGTTCGAAAGTAAGATCCGTCGCGTGCTGTCCAGCGCGTTCACGAGATCGACCTGAAGCAAAGGGCGACGAGTCTCGTTCCGCTTGCCGTGTTGCTGACGGTTACCGCCCAGCCGCTTTTCCGTCCCCAAGAAGAGTGGAGTCAATGACTTACATTGGAGGGACCCGATGAGGCGGAGCACGTCGTCCCAGTGCGGCG
>JBBSFW010000283.1:0-4539 GCA_038254805.1 Terriglobales bacterium | reverse complement strand
AAGCGCGCAAGTTCCGGCTAAACCAGTGGAAACTGTTGAAAACTACATCCGTGGAGATTTACCGACGCTCGGCAAACGATTGCTTGAAGATAATGGCAAGAAATTGTCATGTCCGCGATTTATTGTGCCACTGAGCAACATTAACGAGCCGGTGACAAAAACAAAAGAATCCTTGGGTGGGGTAGCACCCGCAAAAAACGAAGAGTAAAACAATTTGGTCACTGGAACGATTCGACGTTCGACGCTCGATTCGTGTCTGCGGCCCTTTGGACGAATAATTTAATATGATCCGCAGCCCAGTTCGGTAGGATACTTCGTGGGCGGTCGGGATCGCGTGGCCCCTCCGCTACTACAATCTGTGGGGGAGTGGCCTTGGAACAATAATTGGCCCCGGATGCGGAGGAGATTCTTTATCCCGCACCGGTCCCACCGGTGTTCCCATCCGCAAATGCTCGAGCTGCAGCGGTTCGAGCGGTCGCCCCGGATGTTCCAACATGGCCTCTCGTCTTCGCGTGAAAGGCACCATTAGCGGCGGGGGCTTGGCTCTGATAATCAGTTTTCTGGGAACTATCGGCGTGGGACCGCCGGCTCTTGTTGCGCTTCTTACATTCGGTGCGGGAGAAGGAGTCTGCCTCTCGGTTTGACTTGGCCGTGTATTCCTGATGATCGGCGCGGCTGAACGCCGTTATCGATAGACGCTTACTCGAATCGTGCCTTGCTCTAGTCCGAGTTGCATGATGTGGTCATTCAAATTGGTTACTGTCAGATCTGTAGCTTCCCAGAGGCGGACGGTGTACGGTCCCACTTCGAGTTCTGCCCTGGCCTCTTTGTCGGCGTACAGACGATCGCCCGTTGTTACCACAAAATTGCGCGTTGCCTCGCTCCATTGATCCTGGCCCGCCGGCAAGAAAGAAACCTTGCCTTTCAAGTAGCTGATCCGAGCGACCCGAGCCCGCGGATTGTCTGCTGCCGTATTCTCTTGGGCGAGCGACAGCGCGGCCAAGATCATGCACATCAGACAAACAGAAATCCGCCCCGCGATTTGTTGTCGATATTTAAACTCAGCTTTCACCGTTGCCGCCTGTTGTACTGAAGGAAGTCGGTCGGCGGGAGACATAATTTTTTCTTCGGCAGTTCATTAGCGCGCCCGTCGGCGAGTGGTTCACTCTGCAATCTTCGAGTTCATGAATGCTAGTGACTGGATACGCCAGTAACAATTCGTCCTTGGGAATGAATTGGGCTTCCGACGGCGCGCCTAAACGGGGACCCGTCCAGCGTCAGACACTCTAGTACGACCTTGGCAGTAAAGTAGCAGCCGAAGAAACAAGGCACCTACGCCACGGCGCGGCGAATTCTCTAGAAATGCTTTAGGTCTCCCGCACGACCTCGTCTGGCCTCTTGTCCGGTCGGAGTCCCAAAAATCGTGGATGCCGCAGCTTGCCTTCAGCAGTCCACTCGGTAAAGCCGATCTGGGCCACAAGTTTCGGTTTGACCCAGTGTGCACTACGGTGCGGCGGATCGCCGACCGCAAATGGACTGGTCCTGGTTTCAAGTCGTGCGAGTTGATTCCCCAACCGCTGTAAAGTCTCGTCGTCGAAGCCCGTGCCGACCTTGCCTGCATACACCAACTTCCCAGCCTCGTAGTAGCCCACCAACAACGCCCCGAACCCTACACGGTGCCCTTTTGGGTCAGTGAATCCGCCGACAACGAATTCCTGCTCTCGGGTGCATTTAAACTTAAGCCAATCGCGGGACCTCGCCGAGACGTACAGGCTATCTGAGTTTTTGGCGACGATCCCTTCCCAGCCCTTTCGACAAGCCTCCCGGTAATATCGTTTCCCCTTAGCGTCACGGTGTTCGGTAAAACGTACTGGATCTGCAAACTTGAGCGCTTTACGCAGTAGCTCTTTCCGACGATGCAGGGGAAGCCGGCGCGTGTCGTAGCCGTTGAGGTGCAACAAATCGAAGACATACATCCAAACCGGAACTCTGCGACGGAGTTCCTCAGATGGATGCCGGACCTGCATGCGTGGCTGAAGCTTGGCGAAGCTGGTAATGTCACCATCTAATGTGACGATCTCGCCGTCCACGGCCAAACGTTGTGACTTTTCATTTCGGAACGCGGTAACCAACTCAGGATATCTCTCATTGAGTTGTTTCTTATTGCGCGAGAAGAGCTGGATATCGGCTCCGGATCGCAATGCGAGGCAGCGCTCTCCGTCAAACTTAGGCTCGAACAACCATCCTTTGCGCGAAAAAGGTTCTGGGACAAGTGTTGCCAGCATCGGCTGCACCCACTTTGGGCGAGCGCTTCTGCGGAGCCGGCTCTTAAGAGTGCCGGGCAACTCAGCAATTGGATTCCGGTCGGCCATCTGATCAAAAGCGCTATGGACAGGCTACAGAGTGCCCCGAACCGCGCAGGCCCAAACCCTCTTGGGTGGGTTCAAGCGGCGTCGGGGTCTCTTTTGGATGCTTCCCGCTCCACATCGGCCAACAACGCCCATGCCAGTTCAGCATCTCCCGTGTGCACCCAGAGAATCAAGTCTGTCGGCAACCCGGGAATCACCATGCTACCCAGTTCGCAAGCGATGCCATTAGTACGCAGCAGCCCACAGGCGAGTTCGGCTTGCTCCAAGCGGTCAAACCGGCCCAGTTCGATGCGATTGTTCAGATCGACATGGCGCAATGCAGGATCATCATCAACGAAGCGTGCGGCGGTCGTCTCCTCCGAAGCATCAAGATCGGTGCCACAGGCTTCACAGCGTTTCGCATCCACGTGGTTATTCTTGCTGCCGCAGGTGCGGCAGATTCTTCCGAATTTAGCTGCTCCGGTCATTAGTCATGCTCTTACACGAAGATGCGGTCGGCTTCCGCGAGGATGCAGACAGCGGCAGCAACGGTGGTGAGCAAAAGCTCCGTTACCTCGCAATCGAGCAACAATACAGTCGTAGCGGCGACACCTTGTACGGGCGTGACCAACGATGGAACCGCTCTGGCAAACCAAGTGGCGAAGTTTAAAAGCCCTTGCGCGGTCGGGTCCTCGCAACTGGTTGATGACGGAACCAATGTTGGCATTGGCACAGGCACCACTGCACCTGCGTCCAAACTGGACGTCAAAGGTGGCGCGTTTATTCGCGGGCCGCTGAACCTACCGGCATCAGGCACGGCAACCACTGCAGCAGGCAGCTCGTCCTTTGGGATTAACTTTATTGCGTCAGTGGTCAATTCCACCATCGGCGCGGTGATACCGCAAACGTTCCGCTGGCGCGCAGAACCGGTCGCCAACAACACAGCGTCAGCCTCCAGCAAGCTAAGCTTGATGTTCGGTGCCGGGATCAATCCTATTGTTGCCACCGGATTGTCCGTGAGCAACAAAGGGCTGATCACCTTTGCTTCAGGACAAGCCTTTCCGATTCCATCGAAGTCTGTCACGTCAGCGCAGATCGGTTCGACGACTGCTGCCAACGGACAAGTGTTCGCCGCCAACGGCAGCGGCGGTGCGGTGTGGATCACGCTGGCAGCGCCCGCCGGTGGAGTGAACGGTGTACGGGAGTTCAAGTCAAACGGAAATCTCCTAGTGCCTGCGGGTGTGACAAAGTTGCGGGTGGACGCCTACGGTGCAGGTGGCGGAGGTGGGGGAGGAGATAACAGTACGCCTACTTATGGTGGCGATGGAGGTGCTGGCGCGTACGAAGCTGGGGTGATTGCTGTGACCCCCGGCACGAATCTTACGATTACCATTGGCACGGGAGGGGCAGCTGGTGCTAACGGTTCAACGACGGGCACTGCTGGAAGTGGGGGCAGTGACAGTCGAATCTCTGCCTCAAGTACTGTCCTCCTTTCCGCAGGCGGAGGCGCGGGTGGAGGAGGCGCTTCTTCGGGCGTCCACGGAACCGGAGGAGCTGGTGGCAGTGCCGGTACAACTGGGAGTATCAATCATGCGGGTATCTCTGGGGCTTGCGACGTGTCGGGTGACCTATGCGGCAAAGGTTACACTCCAGTCGGCTTCGCAACTTCAGTAAACGACGGAGGCGACGGCGGACTTACCGCGGCCGCCGATCCAACTGCCGGAAAGCCGGGGTATATGCTGCTTACTTGGTGAGTCCCATTGTGTGGTTTCAGTCTTGAACACTCAAGACAACGCCCTGCCACCCTTTCCCGACTTACCATGGCACTCCAGCCTCGTCACTAGGGTGAACTCCCGACTGATTCTTAGGTGAATCGCCGATTCCGCCTCCCCTTTCTACTCAGTACGGTTTCGCGTGCACCAATAATCCAAAAAGCAGCGCCACTAAAACCGAGGGCCGTTAGTAGTCCGGAGTCGTCAGGCCATTGGCGGCATCAAAGTTTTTTTTAAAAGGACAATTTATGTGTCTCAAAAAACTAATGCTGGTGATTGCACTTACGGCATCCGCCTGTCTGACAAACTGTGGCACTGGTTCTAGCAGAAATGATCGCGGCAGTAGTACGGGTGCAGGCAGTGGCGGGCTTAATGGGTTGGATGCTGGTAAGAGTGTTCCTTGCCAGGCCTTCTCGCTT
>JBBSFW010000282.1:0-4637 GCA_038254805.1 Terriglobales bacterium | reverse complement strand
CGTAGGTCGTATTGTTGCTTCTTGATCTTCTGCGCAAACTCGATGCCAGCAATCACCACGCGTGCGTTGTCAAACGACTGGAAGCCGAGCATCGGCTGCACTCGACTCTTTATGCGGCGATGGTCTTGTTCAATCATGTTGTTCAGGTAAGCGCAGGATCGCACTCGCATCTTCCGGTAAAAGATTTCTCCACTGTCCTTCAGCTCCTTCACAGCACGATGCGAGGCCGCATACGCGTCCAGAGTGATCGAAAGCGGATCGCCGTGCTTCAGCAAAGCATGGCGGAACAGGGTTTTCGCAGCGCTTACGTCCCGGCGCCTGCTCAGGAAGAAATCCACCGTTTTGCCATTTTGATCGACGGCCCTATACCAATAGGTCTACGCGCCGGCAACCTTGATATAGGTCTCGTCCACGCGCCAGCTCAGGCCCACGGGTTTCTCGAATCTGCGCCAACGTTTCTCGAACTCCGGTGAGTAGCGGACCACCCAGCGCATGACCGTGCTCGGTGCAACGAAGACCCCACGGTCCTGGAGCATCTCGCAGATCTGGCGATAGCTGAGCGGGTATGTCAAATACCAACGCACCGCGACAACGATAACGTCAGGCTGCCGAGGAATAGAGGATCACGAGTAGTGCGCGGTGTCGCCATACTGTAGCCGAGGGTCCCGGAGCTTGCAACGGAACCGCCTACTCCCACATCATGGAATGTTCTCCGTGCTACGAAGAGCTTATGCGCTTGTTTGGTGCGGGGCTAGGCTGATCAGCACGGTCTTGCCGCGTCCCCTGCACCCGTGCCGCTCACGAGTTCGCTGCGCAAAACTCCTCAAATCCCAACACCCGCACGCTCCCGCTGTTCTTCACGTTGGCACGCACCCAATTGGTTGCAAGTTCCTCGAGTTGCGGCTCAGTCATGGTCGCGTACGTGCGCTTGAGCTGCCGGCGCGCTTCTAGCAGCATCTGCTGGTATTCCGGCCGCGGCAGCTCGGTGATGTAGCTGTCGATCACTTGGCTCTGATATTCGGCATATGTAAGCTCCCGTTGCGCGTGCCGGGCCATCTCCGCGTTTTTGGCCTGCTGCGCTTCTTGCTGTAGCCAGCGCTTGCGGCTACTTAGGAAAGTAGCTGGAGGCGTGACGTTGTCACGAATGGTGGCGACGTACAGCCCGGGGGGGTTGTGGAATTTGCCGGCAGGCGCCTTCGCGATGATCGAGTCGGTCCATTCGATTTGATTCATGATTTCCTGGCCTGGAACCTGTTCAGCAATAAGCTCACGGGCCTTTTTGTCGGTGATGCCACGGTGTATGAGTTCAATCAGTAGTTGGTGGTCATCATCGGTCAGTTCCAGCGTTGTCTGTACTGGTTGTTGCGCGTTCGAATCTAAAATGCTTCGTGGCAATGCTGGCGACTGCTGCCGAACTTGCCGATTGGTAAAACTTTGATATTCAGCCATGGCTTTCGGCCCGGGTGTATACAGCATTTCCCAATCCGCATTTCCATCACGATCATGCGTTTGCTGATAGTCAACTTTTACAATGTACCCGGATTTCAAATGCGGCACATGTACCTTATACATCTGCTTCCTAACGTGTTCCCAGTCGCAATACCGTGTTTGGGGTGCGTAGAGGCAATACTCGGAATAAAGCAGTCTTGCCCGCGCACGTCCGCTAGCAATTGCCCCGAACACCTGGAAGCTTGCTAGTTCATAGAAACGCTGGGGCCCTGGCGGAAGTTGCGCCAAATAATCATAGTCTAGTGGTCTGAACTCGACACGGTTCAGGAAATCGCGGTAAGGAGGGTTAAGTACGAGATAGACAGCATCAGCTTTGCTGCCGTCAGGCAATTCCTCACCTGTGAAAATGACGGAGTAGCGAGTATAACCGATTTCAGCCCAACGTTCACGTGTGCTCTTATTTTTTGGGGTGTATCGGATCTTGGCATTAATAAAAACGCTGGCGTTTTGTAAAAACGCTTTTCTCAGGTCACTTATGTTGGGGCCTGAATCAGAAGACCCCAAAATCCTGCAAATCTCGCTTAGAGATCCTAGCTTGATGAGTTCCGGTATAGGCCGTTTGACTTCATCGATCCGGCGATTGACAACCAGTGTATCGACTTTATAAGCAAGGGGGCCCGGCTGACCGTGTTTGACGTTGTACGTAACTTCCCATTTAAAATCAGCTTCGCCGGCGTCGCTGATTCGTAAGAGATCAATCGAGATGCTACCTTTTTTCGCCAGACGATGGATTGGAAACCGAGAAAGTGCAGTTTCAACACGAATCCGATTGAGAGGTGTGAGGTCAGTCTGTGCTGCGCTCTGTTCAAGGGTGGTGTTCACTGGGTCTTTACAGATTCTACTGCTAAAACACAGCCGCAGTGAAATGTTTTTCTTGTTACTGTTGTTTATTTAGTAGTTACAATCTGTTTGTTCTTGTATACAGGAATTTAGCCTCTCAGTAAGCAACTGACAATTAAAGAGTTATCAGCGTTTTTACCAGGTCTCTTCGCTCCCCAAAGTACGTTGTGGCGCACCTCAAAGTACGTTCACACTGCTCCCCAAAGTACGTTGTGGCGCACCTCAAAGTACGTCACACTGCTCCCCAAAGTACGCTCCCGGTTCCTTAACTACGCCTAGCCGCTCCCCAAAGTACGCTCGCTCTCCAAACTACGTCTTTAGTAAGGTATTTAACCGGCTCAGTCGCCCAAAACCATGGGTACTCGCATCAAGCGGAGCCATCATTCCCTTCGAAGAGTCTGAATCGCTCCCCAAACTACGCTTCGCTCCCCAAACTACGCTTCAAAAATGTAGTGCATTAGTTTCTTTGTGCTACGCTCCGGGATGGCGAAGAAAAGGGCCAACATGCTGTCCTATGCTCGATATGGCGTACCGGCCGGACGCATCCGAATTTGACAAGCCACTGAGCCCAGCTGAGCTGAAAGAACTTCACCGCCGAATGTCGCTACTCAGCCCTCACAGGTGCAAGAAGCGTATCGAAGAGCGCATGAGGATTACCCACCCTGTTAGGCGATGAAGCTTCTTGGAAAGAATCTTGTCGCGCCACTCTGCCCCTGCTGCCCGGGGCCGCGATTCCGGCACGTCACTGCGATTCCGGCACGTCACTGCGACAGGCGGCGCTGGACGGAGCCGAGAGCGCCAGCCGCGCTTCCCTGCCCCGTGCCGAGGTGGGACGATATCCAGGCACAATCTTGTCCAGGGACAATCGCCGGGTCAATCCACCCACTTAACAATCAACTCCTCCATGACCTCTGATAGGTCTCGATTCTCGAGTGCTAACTTCGACTTAAACTTTCTATAAAGAGCATCCGGCACGTATGCGGAAAACTGGCGGTACGCTGGGTTGCCACGCCGTGTTGCACCGCCATGCGCTATCGGCCCCGGAGCATCGGGAGTCGACGCTACTTCAATCGGTGGAAGATTAAGGCCTGAAAACATCGAAGGTCGTTTAGACATGCTACGCAACTACCCGTCTACCCAGGTAGCAATCTACTAATCTAACCATCTCCTCGCCTACTTTCTCATAGTCTTGACTGGACAGACCTGCGCGATCAACTACACCAACGGTCACACCCTCGGCCACCGCCTGCTGAAAAGCTACGGTCCGGCGAACGCCCGTATCAAAGACCGGGACTTGCCTAGCTAAGAGCAACTCTCGAGCTTCCTCCCCCTGGCGATTGGGCTTTGGCGGAATGATTGTCAGAAGGACACGGTACCGCTTCGCTCCAATCCGCAGTAGCGTCTCCAAAGTCTTCGTCATGGCTCCGAGAGAAAGCAGATCCGGCGTGCAGGGCACCACTAGGAGATGACATCCACTCACAATACTCTTCAGATCGTCTTCATCAGCTCGGGCTTTTGTATCAATAACAACGTGATCGAAGTTTCGGACGTGCATGGCGGCTTGCCGTTCATCGATAACCGTGAATGGCAACTTCCCTGCCTTTGCCCACTGCATCACGGATCGGTTTTCATCTCCGTCGATCAGCAATGTCGGGGCCGTGCGCTGTAAATGTGCAGCTAAATGGACGGCGGTAGTGCTTTTGCCGACCCCTCCTTTGTGTGATGCAACTGTTATGACCATAGCCTACTATTCTACCCCGCTATGCAGCTACTTTACAAGAAGTCTATAAATGAACAATGCGACCAGCCTTTCAGGTAATAGTCATCGATCGGGGGAACTTATGAATGCTGCTCTAAACATTTCCAAATCGTTCACCAGGGCCTGAGACAGGGCAAACAGGCGCTCCAAAAGCTCCTCCGGCGAGCCAAACTCCACAGTGAGCCGGCCGGGTTCGAAGAGCACGCCGGAGGGCAGGAAAGTGAGGCGGGTATCGTAGACACCGGGGGCGGCTGGAACGGAGATGCGGGCAGCAGCCACAACCTTGCGGAGTTGGTCCAGTTCGGAGGAGAGCCGTTGCTTGCGACGAACCTCGGTCGAGAATTCGTCTCCCGCTGCGAGCGCTTCGAGAGACCGGAGCAGGGCATTCCGATCCAGCAGGAAGGTGCGGCCGGACTGGTAGCCGCCGAAGCGGTGCATGAGCTGGATGGCGCGGCGGCGTCCGACCTGAAAGAGCGATTCGATCAGGGAGCGGTCGACCACGGGTACCGAGAGCTGCTGGAGTTCGCCT
>JBBSFW010000281.1:0-4639 GCA_038254805.1 Terriglobales bacterium | reverse complement strand
TCTCCGGGTTCGTGGATGGAAAGGGGCGCACGGGAATCGGGCCCGGCGATGGTGCTCAAGACGTAAGCCAGGTCGGCCACGGAACGCCCCAGGCATCCCGAGGTGCTCAGCGTTGACCACGCCAAGGCAGCCTTGGGGTTCGGCACGCGACCTACCGACGGCCGGAAGCCAACCACATTGCAGAAGGCGGCAGGATTACGCAGTGAGCCTCCCATATCAGAGCCGCTGGCAACCGGCACAAGCCCGCATGCCAGTGCGACCGCAGCTCCGCCGGAGGAACCGCCACAAGTCTTGGTGAGATCGTAGGGATTCAACGTCGCACCGAACACCTTATTGAACGTTTGAGATCCCGCGCCAAATTCCGGCGTGTTGGTCTTGCCGATGGTAATGGCCCCCGCCCGCTGCATCCGCTGCACCACAAGATCATCTTCGGAAGGGATGTAGTCTTTGAAGAGAATCGATCCAAAGGTGGTGCGGATGCCACGGGTCTCCAGCAAGTCTTTGTGAGCGACCTGCAGACCATGGAGGGGCCCGAGTGGCTCTTTGCGCGACTGCATCTCGTCGGCCTTGGCTGCAGCGGCATGAGCCTGCTCGGCGACGAGGGTGACGATTGCGTTCACTTTCGGGTTTATACGCTCGATCTGCTTAAGATGATCATTGAGGGCCTCTTGTGCGGACAGCTTCTTGGTGCGAATCAGCCTAGCCATCTCCATGGCACTGGTGAAACAGACCGAAGAAGAGGCGCGCTGGGCGTTCAGAGTGGCGGGAAGCAGTGTCGCAGTGGCAACACCTGGAGTGCTCCGCGGCGAGTGAGTTCACTCATTGGGGTAAGGCTATCACAGCCATCGGTGCGCCGTGTCGGGCTGCCTTGTGTCGCGATTGCGCTGTTGGCGCGCGTTCAGCCTCCCACCTGGGATTGTGGCGGCGGTCGACGGAGCCCGAAAGTAATGGAATGCCTCAAGGACCGCTTCCTTGCGGTCGCGGCTCGGTCTTCTACTACTTTGATGTTGCACGCCCGGTGCCCTGGCGGTCTGCCACTACGTGGCCGTCGCGCAGCGCAATTACGCGCGCGCAACTCTCTGCAACGCTGAGGTCGTGCGTCACAATCAGCACGGTCGATCCCAGGCGGGTATGCAGGTCGCGGATGAGCGCCAGAATTTCGCCTCCCGTGTGGGTGTCGAGGTTGCCGGTGGGCTCGTCCGCCAGCAGAATCGGAGGATAGACGGCCAGGGCGCGGGCGATCGCTACGCGCTGCCGCTCGCCTCCGGAAAGCTCGTCCGGCAGATGTTCCAGACGCGCGCTGAGTTGCACCACGTCGAGCAGTTCTTTGGCACGCTCCAACGTCTTTTTTCTGGGCCAGCCGCGCAGATGCAAGGGGATCGACACGTTCTCCAGGCAGGACAGCGTGGGGAGCAGATTGAAAAACTGGAAAATAAAACCAATCTTGTCGCGTCGCACCCGGGTCAAAGCATCGTCGGAAAGCCCGCTCAGAATGCTCCCGTCGATCTCGATCTCGCCCGTGCTGGGGTGATCCAAGCCGCCCATCAGATTCAACAGCGTGGATTTACCTGAGCCGGAAGGTCCCACAATGGAGACCATCTCACCACGCGCAATCGACAGCGATACACGCTCCAGGGCAGTTACCTGCCGCTTGCCCGCAAAAGTCTTGCTCACATTTCTCAGTTCGATCACTCGCCCACCTGTTTTTGGAAATTCCCGCAACTCCAGCCCCCTGGGCCGAATCAACCAAACCATGCGAATCGGAATCACCTGCTACCCGACCTACGGCGGCAGCGGCATCGTGGCAACCGAACTCGGCTTGGAACTGGCCAATCGCGGTCACGAGGTCCACTTCATCACCTACGCCAATCCGATCCGTCTGGACCCCGGCACTCCCCGCATCCACTATCACGAAGTGGAGGTGTCCAACTACCCTCTGTTCCAATACCCGCCGTACTGCCTGGCACTCGCGTCGCGGATGGCCGAAGTGGCCGAAGAGTATCGTCTGGATCTGCTACATGTCCACTATGCCATCCCGCATTCCATCTCGGCGCTGCTGGCCAAGCAGATGACGCAATCCCGCCTGAACCTGCCGTTTATGACGACGCTGCACGGGACGGACATTACCCTGGTGGGGCTGGACCGCTCCTATTTTCCGATCACCAAGTTCTCGATTGAGCAGTCCGATGGGATTACCAGCATTAGCGAAAACCTTCGCCAGCAGACCGTTGCAACCTTCGGCGTGCAGAATGAGATCCGGGTGATTCACAACTTCGTGAACGTGGATCTCTATAAGCCGCTCCCCACCCGGGACAACGAAATGCGGCTGATTCACATTTCCAATTTTCGTCCCGTCAAGCGCGTCCTGGATTGCATCCGTATCCTGGCAGCCGTTCGGCGGGAAGTACTGGTACATCTTTATATGGTCGGTGACGGACCGGAACGCGCCCCGGCGCAGCGACTGGCGAGAGAACTTCGGGTGGAGGCGGATGTCACGTTCCTGGGCAAGCAGGATCACGTGGAGCGACTGATTCCCCAAATGCACGTACTGCTACTCCCGAGCGAAATGGAATCTTTTGGCCTGGCGGCCCTGGAAGGCATGGCTTGCGGCCTGGTTCCGGTAGCCACGCGGGTGGGGGGCGTCGCAGAACTGGTCACGGACGGGGAGGACGGATTCCTGGAAAATGTAGGCGATACCGAAGCGCAGGCTGCCAGGGTAACGACTCTGCTCACGGATGGGGCCGCGTTTTCCCGCATGTCGCAAGCCGCACGGAATACTGCCGTGGAAAGATTTTCAACCGGGCTGATCATCCCGCAGTATGAGCGCTATTATGAAGACACCGTGGGACACGCATAGCGGGTTCTGGAACTAGGACTAAAATAGAACTGTTGCACTGGTAAAGAGGAACAGGATGCCGCTGACAGGCATCTAACGTTGTGGAAAGCTGCCGATTCGGCTATACTCCGCAATTGTGACGGCTAGCGGCAATTGCCCGGATCTGGTTTGAGATTAAGACATTTTGGGGAGGCGGGGAACGTGTTAGGTACACCTTCAAGGATCGTATTCACTTTGGCGCTGGCAGGCTCAATTGCACTTGCGCCGACGCATGCACTGGCGCAGACCGCGGCTGCCGGAAAACCGGCCGCTGCAGCGGGAGCGGAAAGGCAGTGGAAAGACAGGGCGGAGTACGATTTGTACGACTCTATCCTGAAATCCACCGATGCCAACGCGGCTATTCAAAAGCTGAATGAGTGGAAGGAGAAGTACAAAGAGACCAACTTCGACAAAGAACGCCGCACGCTGTATCTCAACAACTATGTCAAAGCGGGCAAGACTCAGGAAGCGATCAACGCCGCCAAGGATTTGCTGGCGTTAGATTCCAGCGATTTCACGGCGCTTTATTACATCACCCTGTTGACCCCGCAACTCGGCGCCAGCGGCCAGACTTTGACGGCAGACGCGTACGATCAGGCTGATAAGGCAGCGAACAGCATTTTGAACGGCGGGCTGGATAAGCAGTTCGCGGCAGACAAAAAGCCTGCTGCAACCAGTGACGCGGATTGGAAGACCGCCAGAACTGGTGTGGAAGCCGTGGCCCATACCACGCTCGGCTGGGATGCCATGCAGCAGAAGAAGAATGAAGATGCTGAGACCCAGTTTAAGCAGACCCTGGCGAGCAATCCGAACAGCGGCGACGTTGCTTACTGGCTGGGAACCGTGATCCTCACTGAGAAGAATCCAGCCAAACAGTCGGAGGGTTTGTATTATCTGGCGCGCGCTGCCTCGTACGAGGGCACGGGCGCTCTCAATGCCGCAGGTCGTAAACAGGTGCAGGATTACGTTACGCGGGCTTATACTTCCTATCACGGCAGCAAGGATGGTCTCGATCAATTGATGCAGCAGGCCAAAGCAAGCGCCACTCCGCCTCCGGGATTTGCGATCGTCAGCGGTGCTTCCATAGCGACCGCTAAAGCCAAGCAGGAACAGGAAGAAGAGGCCAAGAACCCGCAACTCAAACTGTGGAAAGGCATCAAGGCGCAGCTAGCAGCGGCGGACGGAGCAACCTACTTCAATTCCAGCATGAAGGACGCTTTGCTCCCCACGCTGTCCGGCAAGGTAGTTCGGCTTGAACCCGAGACGCGTCCCAAAATAGTGGTTCTGGCGCTGGAAGATGGGACGACCGCGGACGCGACGCTGAAGTTCGATCCGCCGCTGGGGGGCAAAGTCGAGCCCGGCACCGTCCTGACGTTTGAGGGAGTCCCCGAGAGCTACACAGCGAACCCCTTCATGGTCAATTTCAAGGTCGACAAAGACAAGCTGCACGGCTGGACCGGAAAGGGTGAGGCACCCGCACGAAAGGCACCCGTAAGACGGGCCGCTCCGCGCCGCAGATAACATTGGACTACCAGGGACGGTGCGGCGGGACTTCCATCCTACCGCCCGTCCCGAACCTTAGTTACGCCCCGTCGGACCCCTGCAACTTGACCAGCTTGTTGTACAGGCCTAAGGTCAACCGCGTGGGAGCCCAGTGGCCCACAAACGTGGCTTTGCGGTCTTGCCCCATTATCTGTAAGATCGCCGAAATGGCGATCGAACCTACTGCCGCCCACAGAAATGTGTCTGAGGGCAGCTTGGCCG
>JBBSFW010000280.1:0-4662 GCA_038254805.1 Terriglobales bacterium | reverse complement strand
CTAATAGATGCCGACTCGATGGTCTATGACGCCAAGGCAAAGAAGCTTTACGTGACCAACGGCGGTAGGGATGCGAAACCCAAGACCGATTACTCGCTCATCAGCATCATTGATACCGACAGCCTTCAGCACATCGGTGACATTAAGGTTGACAATGATCACATCGAGGCGATGGCGATTGAGCAATCGGGTCCGCGTCTATTCTTAAACATTACCGGCAAGAGTCAAATCGGCGTATACGATCGCGAAAAGAAAGAATTGCTCACCACCTGGAACGTGCCGGATGCCGAGCAGAACGTGTCTATGGCATTTGACGAGGCCAGCCATCGACTGTTTATTGCTACGCGCAAGCCGCCGAAGATGATTGTGTTCGACACTGAGTCCGGCCATGCCGTTGCCAGCCTTCCGGCGTCAGGCAGGGCCGATGATATGAGATACGACGCGACGCACAAAAGGATCTTCGTTGCGGCCGGCGAGGGATTTGTAAATGTGTATTCGCAACAGGACCCGGACCACTATCAAGTCGTGGGCAAGGTTCCTACCGGGCCGGTAGCGAAGATTGCGACTTATGTTCCCGAACTGAATCGGCTGTATGTTGCCGTGTCCGCCAAGGACAAGGCTCCGGCCAGAGTAATGATCTTTCAGGCGCGTCCATGAGCTTGGCTGACGCGTCTATCTTTCGGACGTTTCGCCGTTTAGGACAAAGCTTTTTTTGCTACTCGATTTCCGCGATGACTTTCTGGAATATCTGCCGCGAGGCGCTGCACGCCCTATCCCGCAACTGGATGCGAAGTCTGCTCACTGTGCTGGGAATCGTTGTGGGCGTAGCCGCGTTTATTTGTGTGGTGGCTATCGGCAAGGCTGGAAGTAGTCGCATTCAAGATCAACTTCAGGCGCTCGGCGACAATTTCATTTGGATCGAAGCTGGCAGCCGGGCCCGCAATGGGGTTCGAGCCGGGGCACGAGGGACTAAAACGCTGGTGTTAGGTGATGCGCAGGCCATTCTGGATCAAGTTCCTCTGATCAAAGCTTCTGTCCCCAACGTTGATGGCACTATCCAGGTGATTTACGAAGGCCAGAACTGGTCAACCCGATATCGTGGCGTTATGCCGGAGTTCCTGCAGGTTCGAAGGTGGAACATTCGCCTCGGCAATTTTTTTTCGGAAAGTGACGTTCAGAACAATGCGCTGGTGTGCGTACTGGGAGAGACCGTCGTAGATTACCTATTCGGGGCGACCGATCCCATTGACAAGGTAATTCGCATCAAAGGTCTGCCCTGCAAGGTAGTTGGCGTATTTGAAGCCAAGGGATTTTCCGCTAACGGTCAGGACCAGGATGATTTTGTGGTGATGCCTTTTACGACGGTACAAAAGCGAATCACCGGTACGTTTTGGCTGGATGACATTTTCGTGTCCGCGATATCGCGTTCCGCCATGCCCGAGGCTCTCAAGGAAATTGAGCAACTACTGCGCGAGCGTCATCACATAGCTGCGTCTGAAGACCCAGATTTCAACGTGCGCAGTCCTGAAGAACTACTGCAAGCCCAACTGGCGGCGAGCCGGATCTTGACTATGCTACTGGGCAGCACTGCATTTTTGGCCCTCCTGGTAGGTGGGATCGGGATCATGAATATCATGTTGGTATCGGTGACCCAGCGTACCCGGGAAATTGGCGTACGAATGGCAGTGGGAGCGACCGAACGCGATGTGCAAGCACAATTTTTGGGCGAGGCAATGGTGCTGAGTGCTATCGGTGCGGTATTGGGAGTGGCGGTGGGAATCGCATTCTCTTACATAGTTGACAGTGTGTTTTTGTTTCCTGCCAAGCTTACGACGGAAACACTGCTAGTTGGTGGTCTATTCTCTCCCTTGATTGGGATTGTGTTCGGATTTTATCCCGCGTGGAAAGCCTCGCAATTAGACCCGATACAGGGGCTGCGATTTGAATAAACTTCGATTTGAATAAACTTCGATTTAAATAAACAAGGACCAGGGGCGGTGATTATGGCGACGACTAAAGGCGTATTACATCTGAGGATGTTCCGGTTATTTGTTCTGTGCGCTTGGTTGATAGCGATAGCTCTGGCGGCCACCGCGCAAACAACAGTGGTGCTTTCCAACGGCACCGCCATGCCTCAGGAGAATGCTGCTTCGTCCCAGACAGCCGCACCGCCCACAATCACTCTTCAGGACGCATTACGACTGGCGAAGAACAACAGTCCTCAGTTACAAGCGGCGATAACCGAGGCCGGAGTTGCGCATCAGGACAAAGTACAGGCGCGAGCCGCGCTCCTGCCAAGCGTGAACTACAACACGCAGTACCTTTACACCCAAGGCAACGGCACGCCCACGGGACGCTTTATCGCTAACAACGGAGTGCATGAATACCTGGCGCAGGGGAATGCGCATGAGGCGGTCTCCGCAGCTAATTTTGCTGATCTTCGGCGCACCCGAGCGGCGGAGGCAGCTGCCAAAGCGCGGGCCGAGGTGGCCGCGCGAGGCCTGGTCGTAACAGTGGTCCAGAGTTACTACACGTTGGTCGTGTCGCAACGCAAATATGCCACTGCACAGAGAGCTGCGAATGAAGGGGAGCGTTTCTTCAAAATTACGCAGCAACTGGAACAAGGCGGCGAAGTGGCACACTCGGACGTAGTGAAGGCAGAGATCCAGTACCAGCAGGGAAAACGGGATCTTCAGGAATCGCAACTCGGAATGCAAAAGGCTCGGCTGGACCTGGCCGTACTTCTGTTCCCGAATTTCAATGAAAATTTCAGCGTGGTCGATGACCTGCGACTGCCTGAGCCTCTGCCGGGCTTCCAGGAAATCGCGACACTCGCAAGCCGCAAGAACCCAGACCTTCGCGCGGCTATGGCAGCTCTGCAAGCAGCCAATAACGAGGTTACGGTGGCTCGAGCAGGATACTTGCCGGCATTGTCATTGGATTATTTCTATGGCATCGATGCTGCCCAGTTTGCGACGCGCAGTCCTGCGATCCCGCCATCCGCGGAATTCGCCGGATCACCATCATTCAAAAACCTGGGCTACGCAGCCACAGCTTCTTTGACGCTGCCGGTCTGGAATTGGGGAGCCACGCATAGCAAAGTGAAACAGGCCGATTTACGGCGACGACTGGCACGAGTGGAATTGAGTTTTTCCCAGCGGCAGCTATTAGGGAACATTCGGAGTTTTTACAGTGAAGCGCAGACCGCGCGTTCTGAATTGGAATCTCTGGCGCGGTCGGCGGAGCTGGCGGCCGAAAGTCTGTACCTCACAACTCTGCGTTATCAGGCTGGTGAAGCAACGGTACTAGAAGTGGTGGACGCACAGAATACTTCAACCACCGCCCAAAACGCATATGACGATGGCGAAGTCCGCTTCCGCTTGGCGGTTGCCCATCTGCAAACTCTAACCGGAAATTTCTGAGACAATGAACGGCGAGTCGAAAAGTAATTTTCATGGGCTCAACAGCCAAGTCTGGAACCCCGCTCAATGAGAACAAGGAAGCACCAAGGTATTGGTTCGCCTATCATTCGAAATCCATCCTGTTCCTGATTATCACCCTGGCCCTGCTGGGCGGGTATTTAGCTTTCACCATCCCGATCTCAGTATTTCCCGAGGTAAATTTCCCGCGCATCGTTATCGGCATTGACAATGGCGTGATGCCGATTGACCAGATGCTGGTGACGATTACGCGCCCGGTCGAAGAGGCGGTCAATAGCGTACAGGGATTGCAACGCGTGCAGTCGATTACCAGCCGGGGGTCGGCGGAAGTTGATCTGTTCTTTAACTGGAACGTAGATATGTTCCAGACCTTGCAGTTGGTGGATTCGGCCGTGGGGCGAGTGCGGGCATCCTTACCGGCGACTGCGGAGATTCGCAGCAATCGCCTGACCTTTGCAGCCTTTCCCATATTAGGTTATGCGCTGATCGCACAAAAGATGCCGCAAACCCGACTGTGGGAGATGGCGACCTATGAGCTCAAGCCGCGGCTGAACCGGCTGGACGGCGTTTCCACGGTCGTAGTGCAGGGCGGACAGCAGCCCGAGTTCTATGTTGTGCCCGATCCGGCCAAGCTGATGGCAACGTCGATAACCGTGACCGATGTTCTGGATGCGGTGCGTCGCACCAACATGGTGGATTCCCCCGGTCTTCTAGAGCGCAGCCACCAACTTTATTTGACGCTAGTAAGCGGACAGGTACGCACTCCGGAAGAAATCGCGAGCATCGTGGTGAAGACGACACCTGGAGGGTTGCCGGTGCGCGTGGGAGACGTCGCTACGGTAACGCAGGGAGTGAAACCGCTGTATACCGTGGTCAGGGCGAACGGGCAGCCGTCGGTATTGCTGAATATTAACCGCCAGCCGGACAGCAATACCTTGCGCGTGGCACAGGAAGTCCACGCGGAGGTTGACAAGATCCGGCAGGAATTGCCGCCCGGCGTGTCTCTGGAACCGTTTTACGATCAGTCCATCATCGTAGGCGAGTCCATCAAGAGCGTGCGGGACGCCATTTTGCTAGGCTTGCTTTTGGCGTCGATCATTCTGGTCGTATTTTTGCACGATTGGGGCACTTCCATCGTTGCCGGCCTGGTGATTCCGGTGACCATCCTGGTCACTTTTATCGTGTTGAAGCTGTTGGGGCAGAGTTTCAACCTCATGACCTT
>JBBSFW010000279.1:0-4753 GCA_038254805.1 Terriglobales bacterium | reverse complement strand
GTTCGTGCAATTGGGGATAACGAGAAAGCCGCAAAGTATGCCGGGCTGCCCATTCGTCGCATCAAGATCTGGGTCTACGCGCTGTCCGGCTTGTGCTCCGGCTTCGCGGGGGTGCTTTATGCGGCCCAAAATCACCAGGGCAATCCCAATGCGGGAGTTGCTTATGAATTGGATGCTATTGCCGCCGTGGTCATCGGCGGAGCCCGGTTGGCGGGCGGGAGAGGCTCCATAGGGGGAACCATCATCGGAACCCTTGCGATTGGGGTTCTCACAAACATGCTGCGTCTGAACAATGTGGACTCCAATATCGAGATGATGATTAAGGCCGTCATTATCGTGCTCGCAGTGGCGGTTCAGAGCAGGCGGGCAGACGAATAGGTGGCAATTCGGCCGGGACAGTTTGAACGCTATCGCAGTGATGGTGCCGAACCTGGTTTGGTGAACGTCTCCGGCCCGAAAGCGTTATTGAACCCGACATTCTTATACACCAGCTCCGAAGTCTTTCGCCCTCTGTCGCCCCGCGTGTCCTTCTCGTAGTTGATCCGGCGCATGGGCCACCACAGACCGTCAATCTTGCGGAAATCGGAATATTCGCTGATGCTATGACTGGTGTTCTCCGCGTTGCTCCAGTCCAGGCGTTCCATAAAATGGGTCTTCTGATTGAAATAGTAAGTCCAAACATGGCTGGGGTCGTCGCCGGCTCCAGGCCTGTAAGTTACCTTGACTCTGTCGAACGTGCCATTACTCAATTTGACAGTTCCCAGGTATTCCAGAAGGGCGCCAGGGTCCGCCAGTTTAAAGGGAACACAGAGCATATACTGTGTTCCAAAGGATGAGTTGCGAGCCCCGCTCAAGCGCTTCTCATCGGTGATCGGCTTACCGTCCTCCATCACCCAGGCCTTCGCTCCGTCGAAAGCCGTAATCACCGTCCGGCCATCCCGTACGCTCTCCTGCCGGACCTGGACCTCCGGAGGCAACGTCAGCTTATGAAACTGCACCTCTCGCGTGGCCTTGCCATCGGCCTCAAAGCGAGTGCTGTCGCGCTCATATTGCACATTCCGTTTCGATTTCCAGTGGTCCCAGCCGCCCAGAGCTTCGATGGCAGTCACGACGAGTCGGCCAGCTCGATCTGTGGATAGATGTTCGGGAAAGGAAGTCTGCTTCTCACCGTCGGCGATGGCGACGAGTGCCAAGATCGGTAAAACGTTCAGGAACCACTTCATTCCCGAGATCATACACGAATCCTCTGCCCTGCACGCCTACCGCATCTACGATTTTATTCCTTGCAGTCATAGGTTGCAAAAGGTTGCGGTTTGGAGTACTAATGGAAGCAGCCAGGAGGCACTGTGGATTCTACGACTCTGTGGACGTACTCCCTGATCGCGGGTGTCGCGGTTATTCTGATCGTCGCTGTTCTGCTAATTCTGATCATAGTGACTGCTCGCAGCATCGATAAGCACGCCAAGAATATCTGGCTGGCGGGCAAGAACATCGCTGCAAATACTGTGTCGATCTGGATGTTACAAGAGACTAATGCAGTTGCGGGACAGATTCTGGCGGGAGCCGGCGAGATTGTGAAAGCGGCACGCAACATCGACGAAAAGCTTGGCGCAGTGGCGCGAACCCTGGGGTAAATTCATGGACGCCTACCACTTGCTGTTTTGGTTGACCATGCTTTATCTTGCCGTACTTGTCGTCGCGCTCGCGGCGGGACTGATCGCTATCGCCCGCGCATTGATTATCACGAAAAATAATCTCGCAAAAATTGAAGGCGGTCTGGGCCAGGTTGAAGTTCAGACCAAGCCACTTGCCAACTCGCTCGGCACCATCAATACAGTATTGGCCACCACCGCGGGCGGGCTGTCGGCTCTGCTCGAAGGTCTGCGAAGCGCCGATGCACGCCTGGGCCGGCTGGCGGAGAAGCTGACTGTGCGGAAGTAATCGGAGGTTAATCGGACAATTATGGACATCGAAGATCGCGTTCTGGTTGCGTGGGGTATATTTTTGGCGCTCGCCTATGTCCTCACATTGGCCGTGCTGCCCATTTTGTTCGGTGTGATCAGGGCGGCGAATCGCATCGCCCGCAACTCCGCAAGGACGCTACCCGCGGCGGTCGGAATCCTAAATAACACGAAAGCTATCGAAGGTTTGAAGACCACCGAATCCGTCGGGAGCCAGATCCTCAACACCGCACAAGCGTTGGTGAGCGGCGCTACGTCCATCGACGACCGGCTCTCGAAAGTGAGGCTCTAAGATGAGCACATTTACGCTAACGATTCTGACGGGCGCCGAACTGACCGTTCTTCTAATCGCCCTCGCGATCGCCCTTACGCTGATACGGCACGCGCTAAACAGTATTGCTTGCACCTTGGACAAAATCGCCATGGGTGTCAGAGCCATTGAAGTGGAAACGGCCGCCCTGCCGCCCCAGCTCACGAAACTTAATGGAGGGTTATCGGCGCTATCCGATGGCCTCATGCAGACCGCAGTACACTTTACAGCAGCGGACGGTAATCTGCAGCAAGTCGCTCAAGCCCTGGGGAGGAGCAATGCCTGACGTAGCTGAATTGACCAGAGAGTCGATCGCAACACACATTCCAGAAATTGAGCCTCAACCTGAAACTGAACGCCATCCTTTAGGTCCCCTCAAACTGGTTCACGCTTTCTGGCTGGCCGGCATGAGTTGTGACGGATGCTCGATCGCGGTGGTTGGGGCAACCAACCCCAGCGTCGAAAACTTGCTTAGCGGGACTGTGGCCGGCATGCCGAAAGTAGTTCTGCATCACACCGTTTTATCGCTCGAGGCTGGCGAAGAGTTCATTCACAGTTACGAAATGGCCGAGAGGGGCGAACTCGGCGCGCCCTATGTCGTTATTTATGAAGGCTCGATTGCAGATGAGCGTATTGCCGCGGCCACCGGCGGATACTTCTCCGCCATGGGCGCGGAGAAACTCGGGAAAGACGCCAATGGAGATGAGCACAGCCGTCCGATTCCTACCGCGGAGTGGCTGAAACGCCTGGCGCCCGGCGCGGCAGCGGTAATCGCGATCGGCACTTGCGCCACCTGGGGCGGAATTCCCGCGGCCGCGGGCAATCCCACCGGCTCCATGTCGCTCATGGATTTTCTTGGACGCGATTACCGCAGCGCGTTCGGCCTGCCCGTCATTAATATCCCGGGATGTTCACCCGTGGGCGACAATTTCACCGAAACCGTCGCTATGGTTCTCTTGTTCTTACAGGGCATCGCGCCTTTGCCAGAATTCGACGAACTGGGCCGGCCGGCGTGGCTCTTCAGCGAAACGGTCCACCAACGTTGCGTGCGCGCGGGATTTTACGAAGAAGGAACCTTCGCCAAGGATTATGGAGACCACGAATGTCTCGTCGAGATTGGCTGTTGGGGCCCCGTGGTGCAGTGCAACATTACTTCGCGCGGCGCGATTAATCACATGGGCGGATGCATGAATACCGGCGGAATCTGTATTGGGTGCACCATGCCCGGGTTTCCGGATCGCTTCGCTCCGTTCTATGTAAAGCCGCCCGGTACCATCGTGTCGAGCAATGCTTCTCGCGCCTACGGCTCCGTCATACGCCGGCTGCGCCGCATCACGCAAGAGTTCAACAATCATGAAGTGCGCTGGAGTTGGAAAGGCGAGGTGCCCAGTGGCTGGGGTGATATCCCGAACCCTGGCTGGCTGCATCGCGGCATTCACTTTTTTTACGAGCAGTGGCAGCATCTCGGAACGCACCCCCCCGGGCGGAAGGGGGACGACTCCAAGTACTGGAGTCTCAAACGTCCGGATGCCTCTAAGCCGGTTTACGATGGCCTCGTGACCGTTTTCCGCGAAGAAGACAAGAATTGACAAGGATCACTCTCTAATGTGCTTTCGTAATCTGCCGGTCGAATTCGACGCTCAAGGTAACCCATTCCTAAAAGGCGGAATTCCCGATCCGTATACGACCGAGACACCCATCTCCGCCCCGGATGCCAGGAAACCCCTGACGCACGACAAAATAAAGGAGCTGCTAGCGCGCAATGGGCATATCAAGAACGTAGATTTCGACCCCGTCACCCGTGTGGCGGGCGCGCTTGCGTTCCACGCCGTGGCGGATCTGAAAGAGCGCAAAATCGTGGATGTGAACTCCATGGCCACTTTGTTTCGCGGCTACGAGATCATCATGATCGGTCGCGACCCCCGCGATGCCATTTTCATCACCAGCCGCGCTTGCGGTGTTTGCGGCGGTGTGCACTCCACTTGTTCCGCGCTCGCTATGGAGATGGCCTTCAACATTCAGCCTCCTCCCTTGGGCGTGTTGGTCCGCAACATGATGTTGTCAATGGAATTTCTGTACGACCATCCGCTCCATCTATTCTTATTGGCCGGTCCCGACTATTCCGAGCAGGTCGTGAAAAGCACCAACCCGGAGATCTGGGAGAAAGCTGTGAAGGCTGACGCGCCCGGCGCTGCGTTGCATGGCTACCACACCATGGGTGCCATAATGACGGATCTCAACCCGCTGGTTGGGAAGCTGTATGGCGAAGCATTACACATGACGCGCGTGGCGCGCGAGGCTTACGTGGTTTTGGGCGGCAAGTATCCGCATCCTGAAACCATCGTGCCGGGCGGCGTCAGCACCACGGTGAATTTGAGTACCTTCAATCTGTACTATACGCGTCTGGCCCAACTTTTCGACTACTCGAAAAAGATGGTCGCCATTTGGGACGACATCACGGAGTTCTTCTATGCGTGCAATC
>JBBSFW010000278.1:0-4763 GCA_038254805.1 Terriglobales bacterium | reverse complement strand
TTTGCTACGCTTCCCGCCAACACGAAACGCTCCAGGATTATCCCTTGGATCTGAGGCAGCAAAAAGCCGGCGCATACGCGCCGGCTTTCGCAGCTGACGAAGGAGAGCAGCAACAACCCAGGCTACTTCTCGGTCATCTCCATCATCTTGCCGTCCTTCATCATCATCATTTTGCCATCCATCATGACCATCTGCCCGTCCTTCATCATCATGGTCTTGCCGTTCTTCATCATCACCTTGCCGTCCTTCATCACTTTGGTGCCGTCCGACATCGTCATGGTTTTTTTCATCTCCATGGTTTTGCCGTCCTTCATCATCATCATCTTGCCGTCTTTCATCATCGCGCCGTCATGCATCATCATGTCTTTCTTCATGTCGCCTGCCATGAGGCTGGAAGCAGAGAAGGCGGCGATGACAGTGAGAGCGATGGCGCTTTTTAGTGTTTTGATTTTCATGTGTGGGTATGTGTTTTGTTGTCTAACAAAACCATAAATCCGCCCAATTTGGGTGGACCGGAGCCCTCCGCGAAGAGTGGCGGCTGGAACATACCAGCGCTTCTGGTTACCTCCCTGCGATACCTTAGTAGGAAATTTATTCCAAATAATTTTTGAGGAAAACTTCGGACGCCTCGCTGGTGTAACCTTCGCTTTTGTCTCCCGGCAGTCTGGAAGACTGGATCGAGGCCTCGAGAGGTTAATTCTTTGTCACTCTCCTGAAAAAGAGTGACGGTAACTCCCCGTTGTCATAAACGAAGGCCGTTGTTCCCGGCCTTTTGTCGTGGGACTGCTCGGTCTGCGCCGTGGTCTGCAGCAAACCGACTAACGAATTTTATCCGAAGGCGAATGCGACCACTCGCTTGCGCAAACTTCTTTCACGCCCTCTACGAGCTGGCCAGTGCGACGCGATCACATCGCGTCGAGCGTCGGCACGTTAAAGCTGAGGCGCTACAATACTTGCCGCCTGCTGGAGCGGATTTAGAAAGCTGAGCTTGCCGGTATCGTCGAGCGCGATCTCGCGCGAACGCCGCTTGTCCGCTTCGAAGAGGCTCGTCTGTTTCGACGCGAAGCTGCGGCTTAGGACATTCATGTTCGCTTCATCATTCAAGCGCACCGAACGAAGGTCGAAATTACCCGATCCCACCGAGACAAAGATCCCGTCCACGATTAACTGCTTCACGTGCGTCATGGCCGGCTGATACTCATACATCCGCACCCCAGCCTTCAATAGCTCCGGCCAGTGCTTGCGAGAAGCGGCGCGCACTGCCTTTTGATCGATATGCTTCCCCGGCACGATGATCGTGACCTTCGCGCCCCGCTTGGCTGCGTCCGTCAGCGCCTTTCGGATCAAATCGTCAGGGAGGAAGTAAGCGTTCTCGATCAATAAGCTGCGTTGTGCAGAAGCGATCGCGAGCATGTACATCAAGTGGATGCCCATATCGCCTTGTCGCGGTGAGCTCTTAAACGCCTGCGCCGTATCCGGTCCCGTCGGGGCCAGCGGGGGAAAATAGTCCACCCCATGCAACACTTCACCACGCGTTTTCAGCCAGTTGTCCATAAAGGCCGCCTGTAGCTGCGCCACCACTGGCCCGGTCACCATGTAGTGATTGTCCCGCCATTCTTTCGGCGATTGGCCATCGCCCAGCCAGACATCTGCAATCCCGACGCCGCCGACAAAGCCCACCTTGCCATCGACAATCAGCAGTTTGCGGTGGCTGCGATTGTTATACCGCCGTGGATCGAGCCAGATCAGCGAGTGGTACTTCACCACCTGCACGCCCGCCGCGCGCAGGCGGCTTAGATTGGCCACGCCCATCGAGAGGGTCCCCTGCGCATCAAGGATCACGTTCACTTTCACGCCAGCCTGCGCGCGTTCCGCCAGTGCCTCCGTGAACTGCTTTGCGATCACGCCATCCCACATCACATACGTTTCGAAATCGATCGTGCGCCGCGCCGACTGAATCGCGCTCAGCATTGGCGGGAAAATTCCGCGCCCATTGACCAGCGTCGTGATTTTGTTGCCCGCCACGAAACTCCCTCCCAGGAGCGATCCGGTCGCCTGACGGAATTCCGGCGACGCGGCCGAATAGAGCGGCGTCACTTCGTGCGTCACCTTCTTCCCCTCGCTCAGCGCGCAGCCGCCTGAGAACAATCCCAGGATCAGCGTCGCGGTCAGGCTAGCGGCAGGGTAAATACAGGTCAGCCTCATATTGCGCTGATCCATAGCTAGTCGCGGACCATTACCGCTTTTCCTGATCGAATCCACGCAGGAGCTCCGCGAAATACTCTGCGGCATCGTGCTTCGTTCCGTCTGCGGTTCGCACCGCGTATTTATGATGCGTCAGCGAAGATTCCGACGCGCAATACTTCACAAACTCTTCCGGCGTCTTCACGCGCTCTCCCGCGTATCCCAGCTTCATTCGCAGATGCTTGGCCGCCGCTCCCCCATCGTATTCCGAGCCGTTTCGGATGAACACGGTCCCCTTCGACGTCTCGATCGTGTGGATCAAAAAATCGATTCGCTGCTGTTCTGGTGTCTCGCGCGCCCAAGCCAGCCGGGGCAACAACGCGACGAAAATGATGAGTGCGATGGTATAAAGTTTCAGGTGGGGATCATAAGCCGCGCCCGCTCAACCGCATCTTCAGAAAACTTCTGGGCTTCGCCGAAAGTTTGTTCCGTTGATGAAGAGGCATACCCGAGCGACTGCAACTTCGGTGTCACGGGAATACCTAACGACAGATAACTAACTAAGGATAGCGCTCTCCGAAGCCACGCAGAGCAGGGCTACGGAAGCGAATTGCCGGAGCGAGAGCGGACCGTAATGGCATCGCCACTGTTTACGGCGCCATCAAGGTTGAAATCGGCGCGGCAATTCGGCGCGTCCGTATTTTGGCCGGAGCGATTGCGTGTGAAGATGGCATCCCCGGAGTTGTCTACCCGATCACCGTTCGCATCGCCGATCAGGAAGCCTGCTGCAACACCCGCGGAGCTGCCGGTGTTGCCTAACGAGTCTGTGAGGTTGGTTATGGTAATCGTCACATTCTGGCCGTCTGTTACCCCGGTTAAGTTGACCACATACTGATGCGCATCGCTGCCGATCGCACCGCTGCTTACACTGCCGGTGTCTGCTGTCACTGCCGCTCCGCCGACGCTGGTGAGCGGATTCGAAAAGGTGAATACGATGGTGTGATTTCCATTTGCATCACCCGTTCGGCATTCCACTCCTGTGGTCCCGGTGAGCGGCAGGTTAATGTCGAATGTGCCGGCCGCCACCTTCCTAGCCCGTCCCGCGCTCAACGACGTAAAATGGACTGGATAACTCCGACCTTTCGTCACCTAATCGAATCATCCTGTGACCCGGTTACGGATTTTCCTTCTCACGCTCCTCGCGATGACTGCGTTCGCAGCCAATTCGCTTCTCTGCCGATCGGCGCTCAAGCAGACCAGCATCGACGCGGCAACCTTTACGCTCATCCGCATCGCCTCGGGGGCGATTGCCCTCACCTTGATAGTGACTTTGCGCAAAGGAACACCGCGCGGCGGTGGTAGCTGGCTTTCGGCTTTGGCGCTCTTTGCCTACGCAGCCGCCTTTTCCTTCGCCTATCTCAGTCTCTCGGCCGGCACTGGGGCGCTTCTCTTATTCGGTGCGGTGCAGGCCACCATGATCCTTTGGAGTCTCCGAAAGGGAGAACAGCTGCGGCTCCAAGAATGCGCTGGTCTCGTCTTGGCGTTAACAGGACTCGTGGTTCTGGTACTGCCCGGGATCTCCGCTCCGGCACTTGGCGGCTCGATCTTAATGCTGATCGCCGGCCTTGCATGGGGCGTCTACTCTTTGCGCGGGACGACCGGCCGTGATCCCGCGGGAGCGACGGCCGGCAATTTCATTCGCGCAGTGCCTATGGCTACTGCGCTTAGCCTCGCCTTCATCCCATGGATGCGGCTCGACCGTCCCGGAATTGTCTGCGCGGTCTTGTCCGGCGCTCTCGCCTCCGGAGTAGGCTACGCGGTTTGGTATACGGTTTTGCCCGGACTAAAAGGGACGAGCGCGGCAAGTGTTCAGTTGAGCGTGCCCGTCCTAGCCGCAATCGGGGGAATCATTTTTCTCGGTGAGTCGATTACGCTTCGACTGCTCTTTGGCTCCATCGCTGTCCTTGGCGGCATCGCGCTCGTCCTTCTCGGACGTCAGCACGTCGCGAAGCGTCCAGGGTAGCTCAAGCCGCGTCCGTGTTCGCCAATAATTCCACCGCATGAACACGCAAGGGCCTGGCAAAGCCCTGAAGCGAAACATCACCGAGCCCGCGAAAGACTGAACCCTTTCCGATGCAAAGCTCGGCGCGAGTTTGAAACCAGCAGGAGATTTGGATCATAAACAATGTTTGTGATCAGGTTTTCGGGCGTGGTGATTGTGGTCGGGGCGCGGGTCGTGCGCGTCTTCGCATCGATCCCGGCGGCCGGAGTGTAGTCGAAGACGGTGGTATTCCAGTCGTTAGGTGCGGCGCCCTGGGCCGTGGTATTGTTCGGGTCGGGTCGCGGTGTCTTTACTTCCTTCGTCCGCCGATACTCATCGTAGACATGCACAGTAGGCTGATGCAGCTCATTCTCCGCGCGCTCGATGTCGCCCACACGGGTGTAAGTGAAAGAGCGGTACTTTCTCTCGCTCTCGCCTGAGACGAGCGGAAAGGTGACTTTGCTGACCAGGCCGCGGCGCGGCAGCGGCGCCGCGGCCGAGCCTTCATACTCATAGGTGGTCACCTTGCCCCGCTGGT
>JBBSFW010000277.1:0-4775 GCA_038254805.1 Terriglobales bacterium | reverse complement strand
TAGCCATCCGGTCGCAACATGATGTTCTCCGGTTTGATGTCGCGATGCACCACGCCGGTCTCATGCGCGGCCGCCAGCGCCGAGGCCACTTGCACGGCAATTTCCAGCGCGTCGTGCAGATTCATTCGCCCACGCGCGAGCAAAGAGCGCATAGTTATACCTTCTATGAACTCGGTCGCGATGAATTGCCGGGTTCCCTCCGCGCCGATCTCGTGAACGGTAAGAATGTTTGGATGATTTAAGGTCGAGGCAGCGCGCGCCTCGGTTTTGAATCGGCTCAGCTGCGTCTCGTTCGCCGTCAAATGTTCCGGGAGAAGCTTGAGCGCGACTTTGCGCCCGAGTAGTTCATCTCGCGCCAGATACACTTCGCCCATCCCGCCGACGCCGAGCAGGGACTCAATGCGATAGTGACTAATGAACTGACCGACCAAGTCGCCGGCCGACTCGTCGATCAGAAGTTCGGGAGCGGCGGCAAAGGCCGGCGACTCGATAAAATCACCCCAGCTTTCGTGTGACTTGACCATCGCCTCAACTTGTTTGCGCAAGCCCTCGTCGCCGTGGCATTCTTCGCCGAGAAAGGAGGCGCGCTCTTCCGGCGGACGCGCGATGGTCGCATGATAGATGTCAGTGATTCGAACCCAGCGCCCAGGTTCCATTAACATTCTTCGCTCAGCGCGGCGTAAAGCCATGCTTTCGCTGCACTCCAGTCTCGCATCACGGTGTTGGGATGTATCTTCAGCACCTCCGCGATCTCCTCGTTACTCAGTCCGCCGAAATAGCGCATCTCGACGATCTTGCTCATGCGCGGATCGAAGCCGGCGAGATTTTCCAGCGCTTCATCCAGCGCGAGCAATTCCGCCGCCCGCGTCTCGGTTACCAAGGCTGTCTCGTCCAGCGTCACTTTCTGTGCAGCGCCGCCGCGTTTCAGCGCATGGCGCTGGCGCGCGTGATCGACCATGATGCGCCGCATTAGCTGCGCGGCGACGGCGAAAAAGTGTGGCCGATTTTGCCAGCGCGGATGTGTCTTGTCCACAAACTGAAGATACGCCTCGTTGACCAGCGCGGTGGTCTGCAAGATCTGCCCCTCTCCTTCCCGGCTCATATAATAGTGGGCCAGGCGATGCAGCTCGGGCTGCACCAGCGGAATCAGCTTATCGAACGCGGCCGTGTCTCCGCTGCTCCAGTCCACCAGAAGCTGCGTGATCTGTTGTTGCGCTGATGAGGCCGCCGCCATACGCGCTCCATCTTAATGCGATGGATCGTGCCGGTCGAGAACGCATTATTTTAACGCTTGCGACGGCTCCTTGCTAGTCGTTGCACTGCATGCACAAAAGAATTTCCCTGCCGAGATGGTGGGTTTGGGCCGCGGCTTCCGCTTTAGGAGATAGAAACACATTCATGCCGGCGCGAAATAAAAGACGCGCCGGACAGATGTCACAACCCAAGAAAGAAAAATTATGAAAACACGAACCACACCATTAATGCTCACTATTTCCGCTGTTCTGCTCGCCTTCACATCGCTACTGCCCATCACTGCGCGAGCGTGCGATCCCATTGAAGTCAACAGTGTCAACACTCCGGGCGACGCCAGTTCAGTGTTTGTCATCAGCACGCCGGGCTCATATTGTCTGGCGGCCAACGTCATTGGTGTTTCCGGTAAAAACGGGATCAAAATCGCTGCCAACAATGTCACGCTCGACCTCGGCGGTTTTGCCGTTTTAGGCGTCGGCGGGTCGCTCAATGGTGTTTGGGTCACGAACAGCAGTCTCCATCTTGTCATTCGTAATGGTTCGATCAGCGGCTGGGGTAGCCACGGGCTGGACGGAAATAACGGTGGCTTGGCTCGGATCGAAGACTTGCGCACTGATGCCAACGGCGGGAACGGCCTTGTGATCAATAGCGGCAGCCAGGTTACCAACTGCGTCGCAGCCCAAAACACCGGTATCGGCATTGCGGTCAGCAATAACGTGCTTGTCACCGGGTGCGTCAGCAGCGTCAACGGCGGTCACGGATTCGGGCTTGGGACCGCCTGCACGATCAAATCCTGCCTCGCGTTTGGCAACACAGGAGCTGGCATCACGACAGGCGGAGTGAATTATCTGACCGTGATCGATTGTAACGCCAACACTAATACGGGCGGTGGGATTGCAGCACCAGCACGGGCGTTTATTACCAGTTCCACGGCAGAGGGCAATGGCATAGTCGGGATATCCACCGGCGCGTCCAGCACGGTCAGCAACTGCCATGCGAGCGGCAACACCGGCGATGGAATTATCGCGGCCACCGGTAGTGCAGTGACCGGCTGCACAGCCTCGGCGAATACGGGCGATGGAATCGAGGTTGATAATCGCTGCCGAGTGGAGGGCAATACCTGCGAGGGTAATGGCCAAGGCGCGGGCAACGGGGCCGGCATTCACGTCACTAGCAGGTCCAACCGCATCGACGGCAACACGGCGATAAGCAACGACCGCGGAATCGAAGTAAATGGGGTCGGCAACCTGGTCGTCCGAAACGATGCCACCCTCAACACGACCAATTACGACATCGTGCCCGGTAACGCGAATGCCAACGTCGAGCCACTGGTTCCAAATTTCATCTTGGACCGCCCGTGGGCAAACTTCAGACATTAGCCGCTTCGGCGGTGATCCTCGTCCCGGGGGCGACGTTGTTGTAGCGTCTTTCCCCGGGGGCAGGAGGACATTAAAGCCCTCACTGCAAATCTGAAAGACCAGGCGGCGAAAGTGAGTGCGCAGCTTTCCGCGAGCAAACCTGCCCCGCAGCTAGTCGTTAATAATCAGTAGAGCTGAAGCTAGACCGCAGATATCGCGGATGAAACGAGATTGCTCTGTACGGGACGTCGCTGGCTTCCCGTGGGATACTACCAGTGTCCCCTACAATTTCCGATTCCCGCACAGCGCGGCGGCGGGGTAGACTGGGATTCTGTCACTTCTTCCCTCTTATCCGTCATCTGGACAATCCGCGGTTTCAAAAAATATGGTAGCTGGAACGGATGGACGGCGATTGCTCAAAACAATCTCGCGCAGTCGTGGTGGGTTTTGTGCGGGATTTCCGCTTTAGGAGGTAGAAGCACATTTATGCCGGCGCTAAAAGAAGACGCGCCGGACAGATGTCACAAACACGGAAGGAAAAATTATGAAAACACGAAACACGACAATGAAGCTCATCGCGCTAATAGCTCTCGCTATCGCAGTGCCGCAGACTAGCTACACGCAAGGCAGCCGCTCTAAAGACGTCAACGTGGTGAATACACCAAACGTCAACGTCGTTAATACGCCGACTGTTAATCTTTCGGCAAGCTCGAGTGTCGGCATCAACCCGTCGAGCAATACCGTTCAGGTCGCCAGTTCTGCCCGTGAGCCTGTGCTCACAATGCAGACGCTTACGGCGCAGTTCGTTTTCCAGAAGTACTTGGAGATAGACTTGGCAGAGGGTCAGTTCGAAGGCACTACCTCGTTTACAGTGGCGGCCGGCCTCCTCCTCGTCATCGACAATGTCGGGGGAGTTGCTAGCGTGGGCATCACCGGTGATTTTTTTGAGGCTGATTTCATAACGACCGCGAACAATCTTGTCGCGGCGCACTTTTTCGCTTCTTTCCCTAGTGGTCCCTTGCAATATTCGGTCGTTACGCCCGGGCCTATCTATGCTGATCCCGGCTCGACGGTGGAGTTAGTCTACAAGCGCGACGGCGGGAACGCAATCGGCGTAGCCAAGCTCAAGGTGACCTTTTCGGGACACTACATAAGTCAATAACGCGGCTAAATGTTGACTCACCTCGCGACAAAAGGCGCTTCAAGCCGGTTACTGAAAGGGCGCCCGTGATTTAGACTGCTTGACGCTGCTAATTCTAACACGATCAAGGGACTTGTACAGCATGGCGGCTTTTCTAAAAATATCTCGCGCAATCGTGGTGGGTTTCGAGCGGGACTTCCGCTTTAGGAGATAGGAACACATTTATGCCGGCGCGAAAAAAAGACAGACGCGCCGGACAAATGTCACAACCTGGAAAGCGTATCCAAAAACCAAATGAAAGGAACTATGCAAATCAAAACACAGACCAGCCTCACGAAGCGCCTGTCGGCGCTCGCGCTTGCAGCCATATTGTCGGTCTCGGCTTGCGCGGAATTGGCCGCGCAGACGTGGTGGGGAAACCCCGTCGGCATCACCTTTGGCCAGACCGCTCGCGTCACGGCCGCCAACACTGGAACCAGACCCATAACGATCACCGGCGTGACATTTCTCGATAGCGAGGGCAACGTCCTTGGACAATTTGACCGCCAGCTCATCCAGCCAGGCAAGATGATGTCCTTCGACCTCAATGCTGATGATATTCCCCGGGAAAGCAACCGTATCCAGATCCGAGCGGTAATCGGCATGGTAAGTCCGCCCGACCCCGACAAGAACCTGCGGGTGACTCTTGAGGTGTTCGACAACGACACCGGCAAGACGACTTTCGTTATCGCCATCATATAATTCCGAGACGGACCGCCGAGGAATTTTTCTATGTCATTGTCACATGGTTTGCCCTTAGTCGTTTTCGTGTTCGTTCTTGTTAGCTGCTCGCAGCGAAATTTCGATCCTGCGACGGAGGAGGCGAAGTTGTTGCGTCGGGACGCTGAGTGGGCCAACCTTGCCACCGCTGGGAAAGATATCGAGAAGATCGTCTCCTTTTGGAGCGATGATGCGGTGCTCATTTTCCCGGGACAGGCCGTACTTGAGGGCAAGGCGGCGATTCGCGCTTATGTCACAGCGTGCCT
>JBBSFW010000276.1:0-4776 GCA_038254805.1 Terriglobales bacterium | reverse complement strand
TTCGATCCAGGCAGGAGTTAAAGGACCGCATCCTGCAAGGAGTTGCCGAAATCAATGAGGAACCGGTCGTTCATCGCTGGAAAGCCTTCGCTGCGTCTGAAGATATGATGGATACTATTTAATGAAACGTTGTACTAGGTACAGCGAATACTTTCTGGATGTCCGGATTGCTCCCGCACTTCGCGAGTTGCCAAGAAGGCAAAAGGACAGGGTGTTTTCCGGCACTCGTGCGAATGCGTTGAAGCAGTTGGTTAAGATTGCGGCTATCTGAAAGTCAAGGCATGGCATATTTCGACGTCTGACGCCATCCAGGTTTACGCCATGGGCTGTCCTCGCGCGTCTTCGGATCTGAGCGTGAAAAGGCGTTTGGGTCGAGGGAAAGCAATAGGGCACCGTTATGTAGGTCCAGTTGCGTATAGTACAAACGTCCATAGACGATTTACACCCGCTGTGCCCAAAACCTGGTTGTCGCGGCCGTCAGCAGTGACCCATGCTGCGCCTTTAGAAGATCCGGCGATGACACACAAGAGCCTGCGGATCGTCGCGCCTTTGATGTTGTATGGTCCAATCTGATCCTCTGGATCACCCGGAGGACCGTCGCCGCCAAAACCGCGTTGACTAGGATCTAGGAACTTTTCAACTTGCATCCAAAGGCCGATGTTTGCCGTCGCTAACGTTGCTTTTGGAATTTGAAACGATGGCAATCTGCGATCGAGCCATTTCGGACTAGGAATGCGATCATCGCGGACAATCACCACTCCGTTCACGCAAGATAAATGATAAGAGCCCGACGCGCCTAAGATTTGCAAGATTGTTGACTTAACAGTGTTCCCGGTTGGATTCAAAGAAGTGAGATGTAGAGGATTGTCAGCCAATGATTCGACTCCTAACGATATTTGATTCTCCCGTCCGAAGCGCACTAAGGCGGCTAGCCGCGACTCGTCGCGGAACATGAACACTTTCGCGCGCAACTCTAGCGGACAATTAAATTCCGCCTTACACCTGGCGCCCACAGCGAAGATCATAAAGCAAGAGAGCAAAATTGTTTTGCGCATGGTCGTTAAGGGATCTTTTTTCTGAATTTAGTCTAAGCGGTATTGTACTTAGTAGATGGCGTGATCGGAAACTGACTGATCCTCGCCCCTCACAGAAAGATTCGCTGTAGTCGAGCAGGTTAAGCCATTTGTCGAGAAAGCAACTCCGCAGTCGGGCCCCGATCAGGGGGTCGAAAAATACCCGAAAATCAGAAACCGAAACACCCCAAATTCCTTAACGGAGGTTTTTGGTTGGATGTGGCTCCTACCCCTTTTATCGGCCGCTCGGCCAGGTAAAGGACTCAAGAAAAAGCTGGAATTGCGCGCCGGGAGCGCGGCGTCCTGATCATCGTGGACCCGCAGCAGTTATCTCCGATGCCGGCCAAGGCCTTTGCCGCGCGGCGATTCAGTTGTAGTTGACGACGCTCAAGCCCGACTGCCGGAGCGGTGTCATCATGTTGATCACTGCTGCCTTAATGGAATATCCGCAACAGCGAAATTACCATTGCGGTCTGCGATTAATTTCAGACGTGCGGCGGGCGGATTAGTCGGGACTCGGGCTTCGATCTGGTAAAGCCCTATTAGACCAGGAGCCAGTCCCGCGAACGGCACATCGGCTGTGATGGCGTCGGTACTGGTCCACCACCATGTCCAGTCAATGGCCTTGGTCGGCGTACAAAGGTGATTGACCGGTGCGGGCTCATCGTTCGCGACCGTGCATGTGGTGGGCCCAAGACCGGTTGCGTAAATGTGTACGATCTCGCCGGGGTGAGCAGGATTGTCGGATGACACGAGCGAACTCCAGTCCTGGTGAATAGCGGCCATCCAACCCTGAGGGTAGTAGGCTGACCAATACGCTGAATATTCCTGAGTCACGGCTTCGAGGGGCGAGTCATCGCGGGTCGATGAGATATTCAGATCGAAGGAGCCATAGTCGTTTGGCGGCTGCGGAAGATCCCACGGGACCTGAACGTCAACTTCACTGTCCGTAACGGCGATGCTGGGGACTGGGGTACCTTCTATGTGAACATTGGTGCTGAGGCGATAACCGTTGAGGCGAAGTAACGATCCAGGCACCACGTTCCAGGAGCTGTCGGTGAACACTGGCGGTGCGAGCACCTGGTCTGTATGGAGATTGTCAGTCGCGATTCTCAGCAATCGGCCGTCTTTGGTAGCCGCCCAGGCAACATGGGCATCGCCGGACGATACACCTGAACTGATACCGTATGCCTCGGCCGTAAGTTGCTTCCAATTGCTGCCATCAGGATGGCTCAGCATTAGTTGTGGTGTATCGCCGAGCTTTGTGAGGTAGAGCACCCATTGACCGTCATCCGAGAGAGTCGGGCTGTAGCTCGCGCGATCGTCGGGGCCGAGTTGCCATTGCCGCCCGCTCGCGATGTCGTATACGAATAGGCGGGCCTGATCGAGGTTGTCGTAGGGGTTCGTGAACAGGATTGTCGTAGCCGCGTCGTCCATCGCCTTCGCGCCGGTGATCTGAAAGATACGCGGCGGACCATTCCATGGGACCAACTCCAGGCCATTGTTGTACAGAAGCACGTCGCCTTTCGAGGACAGTGCAACTACCGATCCGGCGGGAACCCTGCGGGTCTCATTTGTAGTTCGATCAAGCACGGTGACCGTGGATGGAGAATTAGATGGTGCCCCGGAGGTCGGCTGACTGAGAACGTAGCGGCCATTTCTGCTTACCCAGACTTTCAACCCATCGAATATGGAGTTTCCGCTGGCGACGTCCAGCACCGATCCGGACGCGAGTTCCCGAAAGAAGCAGGAACTGCCGCCGACACAGCCAGCGAACGTGGTGAACGCGACGTAGCGTCCATCAGCGCTCGCCGTGACATTTGTCGGAGCGAAACCGTTGTGGTAGAAGGGACCACCCGTCCACGGGCGTTGAAAAGCCAGGGAAAGCGTCGAGGGGACGGGACCCTGGATGGGGAGTCCACCCGCAACGGTATCTCGAACGGATAGCGATTTTTGCCGGATGGTGATGGGCGGCGGGGGCGGCGGGGGCGGCAGGACTAGGTCGAGCAGAAACAGCTTGTCGTGCGGAAACTGATTAAGCCCGGGCTGCCGGAGCGGTGTCACGAAGAAGACACGGTCGCCGGTAGCGGAAGTAGCAAGATTCGAGAACTGCGCAAAAGATAGCAGAGGCGCGCCAAGCAAGAATAGGAAGCATCTCATAATTACGGAACTCGGTGACATTATACATGCGAGCACCGTGTATACGCACACTTGGGACCGGTATTCCGTGTTCGGCACGCGCATCATTTCCTGCTCGCCGCGGATCCATTGCAAGTAGAAATACCCACCACTTGGCTGATAAAAAAAACGGATATGGTAAGGTACAGGGGCGCGAATCCGTGGAAAATCGAAGCCGGTATGCGGAAATTGATCTGGGTCAGCCCGGCCACAAACCCCGGACGCCCCGGCATACGTTATCTCACCTTGCCCGAAACCTGCGGAGCCGAGTTGGAGTCCTGCTTGGAATGTTAAGGGAGCCACTCCCGTTGCTATTGTTCCGGTCGGTAGCGCGGGTTGCGTGTTATTCAGCCCCGTGGCGTAGATCGTCACGATCGATCCCTGGCGCGCGGGATTTTGTTTTGAGTTCAATGTACCATCTTCATTTGTCATTAGCACCTGCCCGGTCGGCCTTCCGTCAACGGTAAAGATAGATGGCGCAACAGCAGTCACAGGTGCCACAAAGGGCCAGGCAGTACTTGAACCGTTCAGGATTTGAATAGTTGCTGACTCCCTCGTGGCGAGATCAATGGGACCTGCTTCGTAGGGCACGACCGCTCGCATCTGATGGAAACCGATAGCGAGCAGCGGTGCCGGCACGCCATTAAACCGAAGCTGAACACCGGCCAGCGCCGTATCAATATGCCCGGCGGAGACGGATGCAAAAAGGTTTTGCGCCGGGCCGATATTTTTTCCCAAGATGTCCACGATTTCACCAGACGCGATGGTCCGTCCGCCATGGCTCGCTGCACTGACTACACAGTTGACCGATCCATCTGCCAGCGGCACCGTCCGCCCTGCCTCTGCCAAGATCTGCTGTGGCCAGCGTGCAATAGCGTGCGATGGTCTACGGCAACGGTGGCAAGTTTGGCATTGTGAGCAATGTAGAATCTGCAAGTTACCGAACCGCACAGGCGGTCGTGGGTTCGAATCCCCCCTCTCCGCCAGTAACCCCGCTCTAAGCCAACCAAGCTCCGTTCTCTTTACACTTACGCTTCGCCCAGTTCCCGTATCCAAATGTTCCGGTACCGCACCGGCTGGCCGTGATCTTGCAATAGCAGCGGCAGCTTCTCCGCGTGCGGTTTGTAGGGCGGTCGCTTCATGTAATCCGTTGGACCTGTGGGCGTCACATGGTCCTGGACCAGCACGCCATTGTGCAGAACTGTGAGACTCGCAGCGCGCAGCAGGCTCCCGTCTCCTCCAAAGCGTGCCCCATGGAAGACGATGTCGTACGTTTGCCACTGGCCCGGGGGCAGGCTGGCATTCACTAGCGGTGGGTATTGGCAGTAAATCGCGGCAGCTTGTCCATCCGCGTAGGTCTTATTCCGATATGACTCCAGCACTTGAATCTCATAGAGCGACATCATGTAGATGCCGCTATTGCCTGGCTCCTGGTCCGTGCCCTGAGGCGGATCGGGCGAGGCCCATTCCACATGCAACTGGCAATCTCCAAAGGCCTGCCTGGTAATCAGATCCCCGGCCTTCG
>JBBSFW010000275.1:0-4795 GCA_038254805.1 Terriglobales bacterium | reverse complement strand
GAGATGTATTTTGATGGGGATTTTCATGGGGTTTTCAGTTGAGCGTCTCTGATCGCGAACAAGCTGGTCAATAAGATTCTAGCCCTGTCGATTCATGAGGATTTTCCCTAGAGACGGGCTGTCCAATTTCGGTTGAATTTGGCGCGCCATCTACTGCCATTACAGCGGTCTTACTTACAAAATCGCAAATGAAACAACCGCCTCTAACAACACAGATTCTCCGAACTTTGATCGTAGTCGCTCTCCTAAGCGTGACGTCGCTTGCCTTAGCAAAGCCTTTCCCGGCAGGCATTATCCGACTCTTCAGCACAGGTGTGGCGAAGCCGGCTAATAGCCCGTCGTGGTTCAACGCCAACCTGGACGGCATGCGCCTCAGACCGGCCTGGCGCGATGTGCAGACGGGATCCGCAACTTATGATTGGAGTGCGATTGACACGATCCTGGGTTTGGGCGCCCAGTACGGCAAGACGATCGGGTTGTCGGTTGGGGCTGGAGTGAATTCTCCGCAATGGTTGTACGATGCTGGCGCGATCAAATATAGCTTGCAGGACCGCTCCGATCTCTCCATGCCGATCCCGTGGGACCCTACTTTCAAACGAACTGGCTCGCGTTCATTCGCACAATGGGTGCCCGCTACGATGGGAACCCAGCCCTCGGGTATGTTGTGATTTCTGGACTAGGACAAAACGTTGAGACGTATCTCTCCAAAACTGTCGCGGACGACGCTGTGCTGACTGCGATGGGCGGAACGACTGCTTGGGTGGCCGCGGCCGAGGAATTATCTCTACGTACGCCGAGGCATTCCCCACCACACCATTCTTTATCACCGCCGCCCGACCATTTACCCCTGTCGAGGGAATATTAGCTTTGCAGCAGGTGATCGATTGGGTAGTAGCTACTTATCCAGGGAGATTTGGGATAATGAATGCAACATTGAACGCACACTCCTCGACAGGTTACTATCCGAATTTGGCTATTTATACGTATCGGGGTACTCAGGCAGTGGGGTCCAAATGCTGTGCTCGCCTATCTCCGACCCCACTCGACTCGGTGGCACACTGAATCTAGCTCTACTGCAGGGTGTAGGATTGGGCGCCGAGTTTGTTGAAGTGTACTAAAACGACGCTGATCACCAGGCAACCAGACTGTTCTGGCGGGTAATGGTGCTGCGCTCGAGGCAAATCTCCCTTACTGAGAGCGTTTGGCGATTAGCCGCGTCGTTGACGCCGGTCGTACTGCTGAAGAGCGCACCCTGACCGCTAGCGGTGAGGAGAGAGAGTGAGGACCGGAGGCAAGAGCATTCGCGCCTTGGCCAACCCATCATTGACGCATTTTCTGCGGTTACACCAGCCGCATTTCGCAGCGACCGCTCGCGCCGCTATCGCCCAAGGTTCTCCGCTATATCACGGTGAAAACCATATCCACCACGTCATCGTGCTACCGTCACCCGGTCTTCACCCGTCAGTACTCCCCTCGCCCGCGATTTTCGGGGTGCCGCGGCACTGTGTAACAGCGTTGTTGCCAATACTCAAAGCGCCTTTTGAGCAATTTCGCCAGAACACTTACGGCGCTGACCAGCGGTGACCAGGGTGTTAAGCTTCCCGCGACGATCAGGAGCTGCTAAGGTATTTCTCCAGCTTTGCGCGATCGCCCTCGACTGTGATCAGATAGGCTTGGTCACCTTCCACCCAGGTAGCAGTCATCCACTCTCCGACGGCCTGGTAGCGCAGAGCTTTGTCACTCTCGCGCAAGTGCGATAAAGCCGCGCGACGGACGACAAAAAGGTGGATGAGCTCGGCCTGTTCGCGTCCGAAACAAATCAGCGTCACGTCCTGGCTACGAAATCGCAAAGTGCGACAACCGAGCGGATGCTGCATCTGTTGAAGCTTCTGCGGAAGGTCCAGGCGCGAGGGGGCGCCAGCCTTTTTAAGAAAGGCAGTAATGCGCGAAAGTTGCGGCGTCTCCATCTCGAGCACGGGATCAATCCTGATGAAGCTCACCATCTCATCGCGGTAATCCCCGAGGGAGACGGCCGGCTGGAAGGGGCCCTGCCATGAGCTGAAGTAAACTGTGAGCACGACGATGGCGGCCGCGACGAGTGTGAGTTTACGAGTCCATCGTGCAGAGGAGGGAATGACCGCTCGCGGCAGATTGAGCAGGCGCGCCTTGAGATCGGCCGGCGCCGGCGCGCTCTGGAGTTTTAGCGCGATGACTCGATCTAACTCATCTTCTTCCACTGCACCTGGCGCGAGAGATGGTTCCGTTTCACTTAGTTTCCCGGCCCCCGCGGGATCCGCGTCGTGCACGCACGAGTCGCCGGGGCGATAGATTCTTAAGGTTGAGTAGTTAGCTCCCTTATCCATGACTTTTACTGATTTTGGGAAGGTCCTCGGCAGCGCTGATCTTGATAAGACGCGTGCGTAACTCCGCCCGCCCTCGATGGATCCGGGACATCACCGTGCCGATGGGAATTCCCAAGATCACGGCGATCTCACGATACGAATGTTGCTTTAGGTAAAACAGAGTAACCGGAGCACGGTAATGATCAGCCAGGGCATGCAATGCCTCTTGCACGGTGCTGGCATCGAGGGCATCCGCGGCGGAGGATGAGACGTGCGCTGGGGCGACGAAGAGCGAGTCTGCTTCCACCTCGACAAAACGGGCAGCCTCCCGCTTCATCGAGAGAAATTTGCGATATAACGTGGTGAAGAGCCAGGTCTTCACCTTCAACGGATCGCGTAACTGATGGCCTTTTGACGCCCAAGTATAGAACGTGTGCTGCGTGAGATCTGCTGCTTCGGATGGCTGCCGACTTAACGACAAGCCGAAGCGATAAAGCGGCATGTAAAATTCCGTAACCAACCTTTCGAAATCAATCTCGGCCACAACCCATCACTACAAAACTGCCGGACCCGAAGCAAGCAAAAAGTCCGACCAGGAGAAAGAACTGAACAGAACCCTAGTAGGCGGCGAGACCCGAGGCGCCATCGGCGACGGGAAGAGCCTTCCCAACACCAAAGATGCCGAGGGAGATCAGGCTTCCGTCCGGTCTGACCCGGAAAGCGGCCACGCCGCCGGTTCCGCGAAGAAGGTTATAGAGGTACCTACTATTCGTGCTCAAGGCCAGGTCCGTCGGCTGACTGTCTATCCCGGAAAAGGCCTCAGCTCCCCTTATGAGGTCGACGCTTCCGTTAGCGCGGAGCTCGTAGCTGGAAATCGTGCCACTGGCGAAGTTTGCCGTATAGGCATATTTCTGATCGTCCGTGATCACGATCCAGCAACTATCTTCCTGCCGATTTTTCTCTGATCCGGTGATAACGGAGAGCGCGCCGCTCGGTCGATCCAAATTGTAGGAAGAAACTCCGGAGTTGTTCGGGATCGGCAGCCCGGATTCGACCACTAACAAACGGCCGTCCTCGCGGAACGCTTCTGAGAAAGGCCGCGGGCCAAACGACGAATTTTGGATAGGATTGCTTACCAGCCCATCCGGCCTGACCTTAAAGACATCAAGGATGCTGCCCACTTTGCCTGTCACCACGAGCGTCCGACCATCCGGAGTGAATTTGACATCGCCAGGAACGGCGATCGGCGAGCTCAGCGCCTTGAACGAATCGGGGATTGCCTTGAGCGTGCCGTCGGCCCGAACTGTGAATCCGGTGATCCCGTTGCCAGCGACTGAACCATCAAGCACATAGGCCAGGTCTCCCGAGAGAGCTATGCTTAGTGGTTGATCTCCGGCGTAAACGCGTTGAAGCAAAGTCAACCTGTCCGCATTGACGGCGAAAACAGTCACGTTATCGCTGCCGGGATTACAGGCATAGAGGAAGCGATGATCCGTACTAAGGGTCAAGCCATCCTGCGTATCGAAATCTACTCCGATACCACTGCCTCCCGTTGAGTAACGGTTCGTCTGCCTAAGAGTGCCATCGGCCTCCCGTCTGAAGGCGACCACTTCGTTGTTCCGTGCTCTGTTTGTCATCGCAAAAACCGCTCCTCCGCCATTGGCGTTCCCGTTTGCGCCTGCCGAATCGGGCGCCTGGGCCTGAGTGTCTTGAGTCATACTGGCAATCGCAAGAAGGATCGTCGTGGTCACACGACACAAAGTTTTATAAGGGAAGAGCATGTCTTCGTGTGTTTTTTCTTTCGTCGGATCTGTTTTCAGTTGGTTCATGCCGATGCGAAGCAAAGAGGTGCATCTTTATTCCAGAAAAATCGCGTCCGCGAGGTGCCAATTACACTTTCATGTTTCATAAGCTGGCTTTTTCTTTGGGTTTCTAAGTTGCGAGTTCCCCATTTCGAGTCCGCGCCTGCAAATTTATTCCCACTTTGTTCAGGAATGAATCAGCAGGCGCCTCGTTGCGGTAATCGCGGCCTTGGGCTTTTTGCGGGTACCTATGTTTTTGCAGACGCCGTTTTCGTTTCCAACTCAACTTTGGCAACCCTCTCTCGGCCTAAGTTTGATTCCTGTGAGGGCCGATGCAGCAGTGTGCGCCCGGGATCTATGGGCAGTAGGTAAGCCGCGACCGGGAGTAACTATCAAACTCTGTCGAACATTCGAATGGCCGGCGCTGGGCCTTTGTGCCGAGCTCTCCACTGGAACGGCGCCGTCTGGAGCATTGTCACGACATTAATGTGGAGAAGGCTATTCTCTTGGGGGATGGAGTGGCATCGAACGAGATCCGGGCGGTCGGTATTAATCAGGCGAACGTTGGGGCTGGGAATCACACTCCAGGTTATCCCGTCCCGATGCAGGTAAGCGTGCGCTCGACGGCTCGGAGGATAACTTCCTTTGCGG
>JBBSFW010000274.1:0-4831 GCA_038254805.1 Terriglobales bacterium | reverse complement strand
CTGGCGACGCGAATCCGCATCGACGTTAGCCCCATGTCGCACTTCTGGCTTCGAGCGTTTGGATAGTTCCAAGGAAGTCCTCGGACCTTTCTCGCGCCGCAATACTCGCCAGATAGCGACACCAATCGGAGCAGCATAGCCAAATACAGCGAGCGAGACCGCAGCAAGCGTTTCGATTTTCTTGCGGTTCATCTTGGCCCTGCGTCTGCCTGCATCGCCAAGCGTCTTGGGATTTCGACGTCAGTATCCTGTTTTGCGTACCAGAACGCCAGAAGTGCCAGGATCGCGATGAAGTAGATAGAGCAACCCGGGATCCACATCAGCAACCCACCCAGGCGCTGATCGAATGCGGGCGAAACACCCCACGAGTCACGAATGAGGTGCAGTGCGCCGTAATCATCGTCGGGGTGAAGATACGCAGGATAGTGCCCTGGGGCCATGAAGGTGAGAATGATCCCGAGAACAGAGTTCTCCGCTGCCGCGGCGAAGAGATAGAACACCGCTATGCCTGTTCCCAATCTGCGCTCCGGAAGCGGATGGAGAACGGGCCACCAGAAAATCGTTGCCGTGACTAGAAAGCTAATGTGCTGGAAGATGTGTACTCCCTCGTGCGCCAGCGCGAAGTTATAGAAGACAGGAACGTGCCACAGCGTCATCACGAAAATTCCTGCAAACCAAGCCAGTACCGGTCTGCCCAGCCAGTGTTCCGCTTTAGCGACGAGATGGATACGCAACCACCCCCGTGCTGTTTGCTCTGGAATCCCGATCAGAAGGAGCGGCGGCACGATCAGGATCAGCAGTAAATGCTGTGCCATGTGGGCGCTGAACAGGTAGTCGTCCCCCAGCGCATCGAGCGGGGATTCCAGCGAAAGAACCAGCACGACGATCCCAAGTACAAAAGAAATACTGCGCCACACCCCGGCTCTTACTCTCCAGAGATACGCGGCAAGCAGTACCACACAACCGATGTTAATGGACCATTCGAAGTCCCAAGCGGTGAATAGGAAACGGGTCGTCGTCATCGTGTTGACCATAGATAAACGACCGAAAAGACCGCGACCCAGACGACATCTACGAAATGCCAGTAGTAGGAGATGCACTCCAGCGCGCTTTGCTGCGGCTTATGCATTTTCTTTTTTAGAGAGATGACCAGCATGGTGCCCAGCAGAATAATCCCGACGGTTACATGGAGTGCATGGAATCCGGTGAGCGTGTAGTAGGTGCTGCCGAATAAATTACGGCTGACGGTTACGTTTTCGTTCAGCAGCTTGCGATACTCCTGCATCTCGCCGTACAGAAACACCGCGCCCAAAAGCATCGTTCCGGCGAGCCAAAGTGAAATGCCCGGTTTACCCTTGCGTTGCGCTCGCTCAGCAAAGTACACCGTTACGCTGCTGCTCAGAAGACAGGCCGTATAGAAGCCTGTCTTTAGCGGATCGAGTACCTTCTGCGCGTTGGGCCCATTGGGGGATGAGCTCGCGTAATAGACGTAAGCTGAGATCAGGCAGCCAAAAAAGATGGCCTCGGAAGAGATAAAAAGAAGAACTGCGAGTAGTGTTTTCTTTTGCAGTAGGCTTTCGATGCCTTCAACGGTCGTTTCCATGACTTGAGTTCTGTGGGTTAGCTATTTGTTGAGGTAGCGGTCCTGCTGGTCAGGGTGATGAAGATCCCAAAGGGGGCGTGGACCATGCACCGGTGGAATTTGGGCGAAGTTGTAAAGCGGGGGAGGAGAAGAAGTGGCCCACTCAAGCGTCCAGGCCTCCCAGGGATTGGGCCCTGCGATTTCCCCGTGCTTCCTGCTCCGATACATATTCCAGAAGAGAAAGATCGTCGAGCTGGCAAGAAGAAACGCGCCGGCCGTAGAGATCATGTTTAGCAAGCCCCAGTGCGGCATGTCAGGGTAGGTCCAGACGCGGCGCGTCATACCGGCGACGCCTAACATGTGCTGAACAAAAAACGTGAGGTTAAAGCCCACCACGGTTGTCCAGAAGTGCCAGGTGCCCAATCGCTCAGAAAGCATACGGCCGCTCATCTTCGGCCACCAGTAATACACGCCGGCGAAGACCGCAAACATCGTGCCGCCAAATAACACATAGTGGATGTGCGCCACGATCACGTAGGTGTCCGTCAACTGCCAATCCATAGGGACGACGGCAAAAATAACGCCGCTGAGTCCCCCGATAGTGAACTCAACCAGAAAGGCTGTGGCAAACTTCATGGCCGTGGTAAAGCGGATGGACCCGTTCCACATGGTGAAGACCCAGTTGAAAACCTTGATGCCGGTGGGCACGGCGATCAGCATGCTGCCGAAAGCGAAAAAAATGTCCATGGAGTGCCCTAATCCGACTGCAAACATGTGGTGGGCCCAGACCGCAAAGCTGAGCAGCGCAATAGCAACAGTCGAAGCAGCTACAAAGCCATAGCCGAAGATCGGTTGCCGCGAAAAGACCGGCACCACCTCCGAGATAATCCCGAAGGCCGGCAAGACCATAATGTAGACTTCCGGATGCCCGAAGGACCAGAAGAAGTGCTGCCACAGAATGGGAGAGCCCCCAGTGTCCGGAGTGAAGAATCTGGCATGGAGTCCGCGGTCGATCAATAACATTGCCAAAGCCGCATTGAGGGCGGGTAGCGCGAAGACAATCAGGAAGGAGTTCACCATTGTCATCCAGGCGAACAGTGGCAGCCGCTTCATCGTGACTCCGGGCGCTCGCATGGTCAGGATGGTGACGATGATGTTGATGCCGGACGCCAGTGTGCCGATACCTATGGAAAAGAGTCCGAGCGCCCAGAAGTCCACGCCTGGCAGCGACGAATAAGGCTTTTCGCTTAAGGGCGCATAGCTGAACCAGCCCATATCCGGTGAGTTTCCGAAAAAAATGCTGGTGTAGAGAAAGATTCCGCCAAAGAGTAACAGCCAGAAACCAAGCGCATTCAACCGGGGGAAGGCCACGTCCCGCGCGCCAATCATCAGCGGTACTAGATACATGGACAAGCCAAGCAGCGTAGGCACGATTACGAGGAAAATCATCGTCGTGCCGTGCAGAGTGAACAGTTGGTCGTAAGCTTCCGGTCCCAGGAAGTGATTATTTGGTACTGCGAGCTGAATGCGCATAAACAGCGCTTCGCAGCCGGCAATGATAAAGAAGCCGAGCGCGGTGAGCAAATACAAAATGCCCAGTTGTTTGTGATCGCAGGAAGACAGCCATGAAAGCATGCTGTTCTTCTCTTCAAATGCCCTCAGCTCCCGAATGGGGCGAGGAAGAACGGTAACTTCACTCATTGAAGAGTCTCCAAATACGCAACGAGCGAGTCTTGCTGCTGCCTGGGCAGATGCAGATTGGGCATTTTGCAGCCGGGCTTAACGAGGCCGGGATCGAGCAGCCACTTGGCGAGATTGGCGGCCGTGTTTTCCAGGCGCCCGGCGGCCAGTGTTTGGCGGCTCGCGACGTGCGTTAGATCAGGACCGATTCGTTCGTTTGCCGCTGTTCCGCGAATAGTGTGGCAGCTTGCGCAACTCAACTGTTGAAAATCCTGAGCGCCTTGAGCGGCCAAGCCGGCCGACGGTGTGGTGGGGACGACCAGTTGCGCCTGCTCCCATTGACGAAAATCCTCCGGCATCTGCGCGATCACGCGTATGCGCATCCAGGCATGCTCCTGTCCGCAGTACTCAGCACAAGCGCCGTAGTAGATGCCCGGAGTATCGGCGGCGAGCCAACTTCGGTTCTCCACACCGGGGATGACATCCATTTTGCGTCCCAACTCGGGAACCCAAAAATCGTGAATTACATCTGCCGAGTTGAAACCGAATTGTTCTGCCTGGTGAATAGGTATGTGAACTTCATTGGCCGTGACAATACCTGAACTGGGATACCGCACTTCCCACCACCACTGGTGCGCGACGATCTCCAGATTATTCACCTGACTCGTTGGCGGGTCGGAGGCTTGCATCGCACGGATCGAGAAAACTGAAATCACGCCCAGAATGACAACAAATGCCACCGTGTAGCCAATCTCAAGTTTGACGTTTCCGTAAATCGGTTTGGGCGTAGGTTCTCCCGGTCGAGCGCGGAACTTGCGCGATGCATACGTCACCAAGCCAAGCACCAGCAGCAGGATGCCGAGCGTTGTCCACAACACGCCATTGCTCAGGCTGGCGATGCTACGCGCGTAGTCGGAATGAGGCGCGAATACCGGAAAGTTGGCTGTCTGCTGGATCTCTAATAACGCCGGGGCGATCATTCTATGCTCATGGTGCTAATAAGGGCTCAATGATGAAACAATCGTTTACCGTTGCCAGCCGTTAGCCCGGTTCTCGAAGCCGCACGGGCATGCCGGACTCCAGAGCCAGGGCAGCGTCGATCAATCCTATGTGGGAAAAGGCTTGCGGAAAGTTTCCGATCAGCCCTTCTTTCGAGTCGTACTCTTCGGATAGAAGCTGCAGGTCGTTGCTGCTGCCAAGTATCTTCTCGAAAAGAGCTTGGGCTTCTTTATGCCTACCTTGTAGGACATAAACATCGACGAGCCAGAAGTTACAAGCCAGGAAAGCGCCCTCGCCTGCAGGAAGCCCGTCATTCACTCGCTTGGTGTCATAACGCAGAACCATTCCATTCTTCAGCAGGTATCTTTCCACCGCTTTGACCGTACCGGTAATCCGCGGGTCGGTGATCGGCAGGAATCCAACTAAAGGCAACATCAATAGGCTCGCGTCCAAATGCTTGTTTCCATATGCCTGGGTAAAGCTGTTCAGGCTTTTGTTGAAGCCGCATTTGCAGACCTGATCGTGAATTTTCGTCCGAATCCTTCGCCAGCGTTCCACCGGCCCTTTCAT
>JBBSFW010000273.1:0-4882 GCA_038254805.1 Terriglobales bacterium | reverse complement strand
TGAGTTCTCCGACCGTTTTCTCGGGTGCTTCTTTTTGTGGGCAGGAAAAATGCAGCAGTGGGATTATTTCTCCATCTCCGAAGCCCAGTTAAGTAGCACAGAGAGCGGCGCGGCATTGGGTTCATCGAGATTGGTGGCAATCAGAAATCTCTGTCCGTCGCTACTCACGTCGTAGGAGAAGAGGTCCTGCGAAGACATGGGCTGCCGCCGGTGGGTTTGAAAAAGCGCTACTGGTGTGCCGGCCTCAAAGCTGGCGCCGGCTGAAACCGAGACTGCCATGATCTTTCCGTCCTTCGACATATAAAACAATTCCTTGCCGTCGTTGCGCCATTTCGGCTCCTGCCCCCCCGCGTTCGACACTTGCCACTTGCCAGTGACGCTGGGAAATGGAGACACGTAGACCTCCATGTTACCGGTCTCATTCGAGGCGTACGCCAGCCAACGTCCATCGGGAGAGAATTGCGCACCGCGTACCGTCCACTTGGCCTGCAAGAGTGAAGTAGTGGTCCGCTCCGGCCACGCGAGATAGCCAAGTTCACTTCCTCTCCTGACCAAGACGTACTTGCCATCGCGCGACCAGTCCCAGGCATTAGCCAGCGCACCGCCGTAATCGACCAACCGTTGTTCCGAGCCAGCCCCATCGGCATTTTTCAAATAGAGGGCAAAGTTTCCGCCCCGGTTGGAGGAGAACAGAACCTTCCGGCTATCGGCACTCCAAACCGGCGTCTGATCCAGAGCCGGATCGAATGTCAGGCGAGTCACAGTACCCCGCGACAGTTCGTGCACCCACACATCTATGTTCCGCCCGTCCGGGTCGGTCTGGTCGGTAGCGACCCGGCGCCCGTCGGGCGAAAGGCGTACGTTGTCGTACCACCCGGGCTGACCGACCGTCCCAGCAGGCTTTCCGCTGCGGTCAAACCATGCCAATTGCGACATGTTTGCGCCTTTTCCGGTCTGCATGAGCAGCACATCCCCGCTGGAAACACCGAAAATTGCCCGGTTCACCTGTGGAAGAAATAGGATTTCGTCGCTCAAGGCGTGCGGCTCGCCGCTTAGGACGTAGCTGCGCCGATCGAACGGCTGCGCGACCAGGGTCTTGTCGCGCAAGTAGACCAGATAGCCGGGCTCGGCATAGGCCGCATTCGCGGTGCTGTTTACCAGCAAGCGTCGGTCAGGGGAATCCAGTGAGGCCAGGAAAATTGCGTTCATGTCGGGCTTTCCGCTGAAGTTGGCTGCCAGATAAACAAAATGTTTTCCATCTGGCAGAAACTCCGGCCAGCGGTGGCTGGTCTCGAAGCGCGTCGGGTCCGGCTTGCTCAGTTCCACCGGCGAACCTCCCAAGGCGGACACCCGGGACAATCCTGTCAGCGCGTCAGGCGAGAAAATGATCGCTCCGTCCCGGTTCCACGTGCCGCCGCGTCCATTGGGCGCATCACAGATGACCCGCGATTGTCCGCCTGACAAATCCACATTCTTGAGTTTCCCGTCGGCGAAGAACCCGATCGATCTTCCATCCGGCGACCAGAACGGGTACGACGCGCCTTGCGTCCCCTCTAGCGGAGTGCTCCGCCGGCCCCCGACTTCATACGTCCACAACACGTAGTCGTTGGTTTGGACCGAATAAGCCACCATCGGAGCCGCTGGTCAGGAGACAATGCAAGGTCGTTCGCGGCAAACGGCACAGCAGTGTGGAAATACATTGCCGGCAAACGCCGGTTGCCAGAATGCCACCAGGCCACGCCAGCAAAAATCATCAACAGAAAGAACGTGGCGGCCAGCAGCCAGCTTGCGCGCGCCCATCTTCCAGGCTCGAGCGGAACAGGTCCTGCTGCCTGGGATCCACCCTCCGCGATCCAGTTCAGTTCGCTCGCCAGGTCGCTCGCGCTCTGCCAGCGTGCGTCGGGATCTTTCGCCAGGCATTTCTTGACGACACGCTCCAGACCGGGCGGGCACAAAGCTTGGAACTGAGAGATGGGCGGAGGATCTGTTGTCAAGATGGCAGCAATCAGACTCGCCCGGCTGTGCCCGCCGAAAGCCGGTTTCCCCGCCGCCATCTCATGGATCAATTCGCCCAGGGTAAAAATATCTGTACGTGGGTCGGCCTCTTTCCCCTCCAACTGCTCCGGCGCCATGTATTGAAACGTCCCCACCAGCAGGCCCTCGCTGGTCAGCCTTGACTGCTCCATGGTCATTTCCGTCAGAGCCGTCGCCAGCGGTGCCGCGCCCGATTGCTTCGCCAGGCCGAAATCCATGAGCTTGGCACCAGCCTTGGTCAGCATGACGTTCGAGGGCTTAAGATCACGATGCGTAATACCCAGCTTGTGGGCCTTGGCTAGGGCACCGGCAATCTGCGAAGCATAGCGGATGGTCTGATCGAGAGGCAGTGCTCCTTTTGTGAGTCTCCGCTCCAGCGTCTCGCCTTCCAGGTACTCCATGACCAGAAAATCCACGCCGTCCTGATGACCAATGTCATGAAGAGTGCAGATGTGAGGATGCGAGAGTTTGGAAATTGCTTTGGCTTCGCGCTCCAACCGCTGCTTCAGAGAAGCATCGGACGAAAGATTTCCCGGCAGGACCTTAATCGCGACGTCGCGGTCGAGGCGAGTGTCGAGGGCGCGATAGACCTCGCCCATCCCGCCAGCACCGAGCGGCGATTGAATTTCGTAGGGGCCTAGTTTCGTGCCAGAGGTGAGGGCCATACGTGCGCGCAATTATAGCCTGCGCAGTACGTTGCAGAAGACGCGAGGATTGTGGATGGTTGGTCGCTAGCCTAGATCGAAAACGCCTCGGGGCAGACCGTTCTCGATCCGAGGCGTTTCGATGAGACTAGGAGGAAGCCGCTGGCGTTTGCGGCGGACGCGCTATGGGATTTGAAAGGGAGTCGATCGCCGAATCGACAAATCGCAGGCGGATGCCTGGTCCCGATGATGATGCCTGCCACGAGCACGATGAAGGTCCGGCGATGCGTCCCGAGCCGATCAGCCTGTGAAGCGCGAGGAAGTCATCTCGCACATGACGGCTGGGCTCGTGCCAGCTTATCGGTCTTTCCGGTCGCATCGAACGGTCAATGTGGGTTTTCGCCCCAGCCTGGGATTCCGCACTCGCAAGGTCGAGCGGAACGATCCGTGCCCGTGCGGCTCCGGGAAAAATACAAACGCTGCTGTGTGCGGGGTGCTCATAGACTGCCTCGTACTCCTAACCCCTCGAATGGAAGCGCTCCGACGGCCAGGTGAGGGAGATCGGCCTAACATGCCGCTCTAATCTTTTTTCTCCATCTCTGTGATGAGTCGGCCCAGAGAGATGCCCAGTGCTTTCGCGATTCGAGTCATATTCACCAGTGCAATATTTCTTTTTCCCCGTTCCACGTCACCGATGTAGGTGCGATGTAGCCCCGAAAGTTCAGCCAGCTCTTCCTGCGAAAGATTTTTAATCCGCCGCAACCTTCGCATGGTCCGGCCAAATCCTGGTCTTGGATCAAATTCTCTTCCGCGGGTCACAGGCAAGACAATAATTAAGAGATGGCTATGGGTCTACAGACTATAAGTGGATGGCCAACGCTAATCTAACAACATCGTCCTTCGTTTGTTTTTTTTGGGGATTGACGACTATAAGTAGCCATGCTATAAGTGTCATACACGGAGTACATTCCAGTGACCGCTAACGTTAACGTGGCAGGATTAATCTCGCGCAATCGCAAACTAGCTAGGAAACTGTGGAGCAACTTCGTCGATTCGGTACAGCTGCGTGCGCTGACGGATATGACTCGAATCTTTCGTTTTTCAGTTGCCATGGGAGATCTTTTGCTCCTTCGGGGTAGTTGGTACGTTACTCACACCGGACTCATACGCTTATCGCGGCGACAGCGGTGCGTTGGCATCGGAGTCGAGGCAATCAGTGAGTTTTGCGATGCTAAATCATCGCGCTGGACGTTCAAAGCGATCGTTTACAAATCGCAAAACAGTAAAGGCTTCACTGGCTACGGTGATGCCGACCCCTCGAATGTCTCGCCGCTCGTTCACGGTGCGGAAATGCGTGTGGCCGAAACCCGAGCCGTCAATCGGGCGTTGCGGAAGGCATACGGTATCGGAATCTGCTCGGTCGAGGAGATCGGATCGTTCGCCGGTCCAGTCGCAGCGAAACAGGAATCAAAAAACGAAAACCGGAAGCCCTCTGCACGTTCCGTGAATGCCAAGGGCAGTAATGGGAGCAACAACGGGAATGGCACGCGAGTTCGCGACCGCCTCTGCCAGATCATTCGTCATCATCAACTCGACCCAGTTCTCGTGAAGTCCTACGCCGTCGACTTCTGCGGCACCAAGACTCTCCGCGATGCCAGCCGCGAGCAGGTTGAGAACTTCGTCGTTCATCTTGCGGATTGGGCCGAAAAAGACCGCAATGCCCTGCTCTGCCAGTTGAATAGCTATGCCCGCACTCAGCAAGGTGCCGCATGAAACGTCGCTTTGCAGGCCTCAACCAAGCAAGCGGATCCAGCACGGACGGCGTCCCCGACGGGGTGTTCCTGGTGCGCGTCGAGCGAGCCCAGTATCGCTGGCACGCCCAGAAACCCTTCTACATCGTCCGGTTCGCTGTGTTGGAGCCGACGCTTCTGGCTGGACGCTCCATCACTGGCCGGATCTATTGCACGCCCAAGGCGCTCTGGAAGCTGAACTGGTTCCTGCGCGACTTCGGCTACGACGTCGAATCGCTCGGCCGCGACGAGATTGACGACAAAGGCCTGCTCGGATTAGCCGGCGTGGTCAAGATCACCCATACGGTCGTCAACGGCACTTCCCTGCTCAACCTCGATGCCTTTGCCCCGGCGTGCCAGTGGAAAGAGCTCTCAGTGGGAACCTCCGACCCGGTCGGCCGCTCTGAGGTGGCC
>JBBSFW010000272.1:0-4887 GCA_038254805.1 Terriglobales bacterium | reverse complement strand
TCCTTCAGCACTTTGTTCAACTGCTCGTAAAAGGGATGCCCCGGAGCTTCCGCAAGCTCGCTCGCGTAAAACAACTCTTCCTGCTTCTGCCTGCCTTCCTTCGTCCCCATCGCCATGCCTGATTTTACGCCCGAACATTCCAATAGGGAAGTGTTTTTAGACACGGGCTGCTAAGTCTCTACCAGATCTTTACGCTGAGCCACAGCCAATTAGGATCCCCCTTGATCACTAACGGAAAGACGTGGCCGTATCGATGGAGGGATTCCGGGCCGGGGGCCACTGAAAAGGCTTCCTTCTTCCCGCCCCCCATAATGACGTCCCGCTGCCCACTCCACCGGCTCAAGCGTTTTGTATGAACGTTTGGTAATCTGTCCCCCGCCGAACCTTTCTGAGGAAAGAGCCAATGCGCCCCAATCCCGCAAGGAGGAACAAGATCTTGAACCAGACCTGTGGCATTCTCCAATTGTCGCGAAGTGCGATAGCATACTCCCGCCGTGCGAGTCCGAATTCCCCGTGCCGCCAGTGCTGGTTGGCTATATACGCGAAGAACTTCCCTCGAAGGCGTCTGTACTCTGAAATACTGGAAGCGCCGGCACGCAAAGCCTGATCACATTGCGAGATGCTCATTCCCGAGTGCGAATAGATATCGCTATAGATGGCTGACGCCGCCGCTCGTGCATATTTCCCTGTGAGGGCATCTTCACACTTATCAGCAAGGGCGTGAAACCCTTTCTGTTCGCAGTCGTGCTTTGTGCGCCATAACACAGTCACCTCATCCTTCAACACAGTGTCGGGAACTCGGCGGAGTAAGTCTTTCATTATGTTCAGATCGTGGGACCGATAGTTAACCATCGGTTCGCACATATACGCGACATCGTACTCAAGGGCCCACCTAAACCAAAGGTACCAATCGCCTTGGTGAGGCATGTCCAGCGGAAACAAGCTGATCTTGTCATAGCAGTCCTTGCGCACCATGACGGAAGGTGCGAGAAGACCATAGCCATTACGCAGGGAAGCGGCGATAAATTGTCGCCCGTTGAAGATCTTGTCCCGCGGACCGTAATAACCGCAGTCGATCAGGGTTGTCTCCACGCCATCCTGGATGCCGACGCCTGGGCAGCACACGTAGCCTACCTTGGGATGCTGATCCATCATCCGTACGTACCGCTCCAAAACATTAAGACAGCGTAAACGGTCATCAGCCGAAATGAGCCAGACATATTTCCCGCGGCTTAGCATAATGCCCTTGTTGTAATTGGCCAAGTGCCCGAGGTTCTGGTCGTTGCGAATGTACTTTATTCGATGATCCGTGAAGGAGTTAGCCACATCCGCAGTGTTGTCCGGGGAACAGTCGTCCATTATCAACACTTCGAAGTCGTGGTATGTTTGCGAGAGTATTGAGTTAATGCACTCTGAAAGAAGGTGGGCTAACTTATAACAAGGAATGACGAAACTAACCGTCGGATGATTCATAGGCCTCTCAGTGCTATTCAGATCCGAGGATTGTGGCATTGGTAACTTCGTGGGTAAGTGCCTAAAGTTAGATGACTATGGTAACGTCGATCGGCACGACACCGAAACCAACGAGCAATCGCCGGATGGGAACTGGAATCTTATGCCATGGCGTGAGTTTAAGAAGCACTCGACATGAGTAAACACCACTTAGAACCGCGGCCACTATCCCGATGGATTCCGCCCAAAGGAGTGGCAGTACATAAAAGCCGCAGAACACCACGGAGATCAGAGGGAGAAAAACCAAGCCGGTTTGTTTGGTCGCAGTCGAGCACCCAAAACCGCTGAGTCGGCGCACAATTAGATAAATCAAAACTGCGTGAAACACGTACGAACCGAAGAATGCAATGCCGGCGCCGTTCAAACCCAAAAACTCCACGCATATCCACGCCAGAGCGATAGCGACGACAGTCCAGGCTAGTTCGGCAAAGAAGAAGAGGCCTTTTTTCGCCTTCGCTACAATAATGAAACCCATTGGCCAAGTGATTACCTGGAGAGCCGTGCCGAGGCATATCCAACGTAGAACGGGAACGGCGGCGGCGAATTTGGCGCTATAAAACAGGTAGATGACCAACGGCGCAAAAGTCAGGGTAGCGATCACACCCGGACCCGCCAACAGCAAGCCTATTAGAGCCTGTTCATTCACCAGGCGGTTGCATGCGGTATTGTCTTTAGCGCTGGCAGTCAAACGGGGATAGAAATCTGCCCCCATGGCTTGCAGAATGAACCCGACATACAACCCGCCAATGGTCCAGGCAGATTGATATAACCCGGTTGCCTCGAAACCCATTCTGTGGAGTATGCTGATCCGGACCGCGTAGGCGACTCCCATCGTCATCAAGCTGCTCGACATAAACACGAAACCTAGCTTCAAGAGAGCGGATGCTTCCTGCCCAACCTCGGCCAGCGTCACTGGAAAAGCTTGGATGTCAATCTTCCGGCTATACCACCACGAGGTCAAGATGGCCATGGCGGCAACGGCTATAAGGGATGGCACCACACCTTTTTCGCGGAAGAAATATACCATGGGGATGCTGATAAGTGTTCCGAACAGTGCACCTAGCACGTTCATCTTGGCGAGATCGGCGATCCGGCGCATTCCCTGGATCAGTGCCCCTTGGCCGTCAGACACCAGCCGGAATAACACGACGATCGACAGGAGTGAAATCGCCGCCGCCTGTTGAGCACTCCCAAAAGTCAACGTGGACACTTGCCTGGACAAGACGGCAAGCAAAACGGCGCCGAGCACTCCAAGGACGATGGATGTTCGCCGCAGCACAGCGGCGGTTTGGGCGATCCGCGCTGTATCGCCAGAACCTACTGCCTCGGCAATCTGGCGAACACCACTACTGTTTACTCCGATCCCGGCGACACTCAGAAAGAGATCGGCGACAGATCCATAAAGGCCAAACAACCCGAACCCGGCCGGACCGAGGAGCATCGCCATCGCCTTAGTGCGGATGATTCCAACGGCGATCTTCAGAACCGAAGAACCCCCAACCAATGCGGTGGATTTCAGAATCTGGCCGTACGTCGACTCCCCAGCCGATCCCTCGGCCGCCTTCGGCGAGGATTCCAGCGGCGGTTCTGATAACTGACCACTCAAGGTAGATGTCATGTTGCGTTGAGAGCGAGCATCGAGTGTGGCTGCGGCTTAGCCGTGCCCTGTGCTGCCTAATCTAAGTCATGGGACCAAAGTCAAGAAGAGGCGGCAGACGCGGTTCAGGGACGGCCCGCAAGGTTATCGCCAGGATCGCTCAATGTTTTCGATACACTCAATCACATAATCCTGCTCCCCATCCGTCATCTCATGAAAAAGTGGCAGAACCATCGTGGTATCCGTTACCATATTCGTCACAGGCAGCCGGGCATCCCACTCCTCACCGCGATACGGCAACTCCCGGTGAATCGCCATAATGCCCCGACGCGACGATACCCCGCGGTCCAGCAATTCCTGCATGAGTAAATCCCGCGACACAGGAGCATCGCTCTTCAACCGCACCATATAAGACTGAAAGTTGTGCCGGCATTCCGCAGGTTCCTGAGGAACCACGAGCCACGGGAGTGCAGAAAGCCGCGACGAATACCGCGCGGCCAGCTCTCTCCTCCTGGCAAGCATTCCATCCAGCCGTTCCAATTGCACCAATCCAATCGCAGCCTGCAGATCAGTCATGCGGTAGTTATATCCAACCTCGTCGTAGCTTTCGACCATCACCCTGCTCGAACTATGGCGGGCCAGATCGGACACCGTCATCGCGTGCTGGCGGAGTTTTCGCATCCGGCCCGCCAGTTCTTCGTCTGCCGTCGTAATCATCCCGCCGTCGCCAGTCGCCAATATCTTGCGGGGATGGAAACTAAAACAGGCTATTGAGCTGTACGGCAATCCAACGCGCTGCCCCTTATATTCGGCGCCGATAGCACACGCGGCATCCTCGATCACCAGCAGCCCATGCCGGCTCGCGATCTCACTGATTTCCGCAAGGGCGGCAGGCAACCCAATTTGGTGAACCACCAGGATAGCCTTGGTTCGAGAGGTGATTGCACTCTCGATACACTTCGGATCGATATTGTAAGTGGACTCGTTAATATCAACAAACACCGGAGTTGCGCCTGCATGGACAATCGCATTGGCAGTAGCGATGAACGAAAGGCTTGGACAAAGAACCTCATCCCCAGGCTTAACGCCCGCAACCAACAGAGCCAAGTGCAGAGCGGTGGTACAAGAAGAGACCGCCACAGCGTGAGCCGCACCAACATATTCGGCAAATTTACCCTCGAACTCGGCGACCCGCGGCCCTTGCGTAACCCATCCACTGCGGAGTACTTCCAGAACAGCCTTCTCTTCGCCCAATCCAAAAGATGGCCGCGCTACGGGAATCTGTTTTGCCGGCGCCGTGGCATTCATACCGCCTGCACCACCGCGGCCGACATCGATTTCGCCGCCTGTCTCCATCGGATCAGCTCACGGAGACCTTGCTCCAACGATGCCTGAGCCTGGAAACCAAGCATCCTCTCGGCTTTTTCAGTGGCCGCTCTGCGTCTCTGAACGTTCGCTACTGCACGCGCCTCGCGATGTTCGGGACGCGATGACGAACCCATAATACTTAGCAGCAGATTACAGAGCTCCTTCAGACTTGTTTGAACCCCGGTACCGACGTTAAAGACCTCATCACTGATATCGCTCTGCGCTGCTAATATGTTCGCCCGGGCCACATCACCCACGTAAACGAAATCCATCGACTGGTTGCCGTCCCCAAAAATCAACGGCGGCTTGTTGGCCTCAATCGCGTCGAGCCAGCGGATTAGTACTTCCGTGTATACCCCTGTAATATCCATGCGAGGGCCAAATACGTTGAACGGACGAAAGGCAATGTA
>JBBSFW010000271.1:0-4891 GCA_038254805.1 Terriglobales bacterium | reverse complement strand
GCTGAGCTGGGTTCATGTCCTGATTGCGGATCTCCATTTAATCGGCCACTCGCGATATCTCTATTACGCGTTGCTGGTCAGCATGCCATACCTCCTGCTTCAAGTGCTACCCGTCTATGCTATGATCCGCTCCTATCATCAATTGAGCGCCGTGCCGTTGGGAGCGGCATTCGCCATGACCGTGCTTCTCCGCCTGGGGTCGGTAATCCCGCAAGGTCCAGGCAATGTGGGCACGTTCAACGGAATTGCAGTCATCGGACTGCGTCTGTTCGGGGTCCCCATCGCGACCGCGAAACGCTTCTCCATCCTTCTGTGGGCGGCGGTAACTTTGCCGCTGCTGCTGGCCGGCTTCATCGCCGTAGCGATCACCGGGGTCAAGATGGGCGAGCTGCACGGGGACGCCCAAGCGCACATGCGAAAACGCGAGAGCGTGCTCGAAGACTAGCCTGAGTTTACCGGCCGCCCGTCACATACCACTTCTTAATTACCTCCATGGCGGGCTTGCCCCATGGGGTGTGCGACGTATCTTCCGGACCGCCGAACCCGTTGTTGCCCACCTTCCACCAGTACACTCCCTGGAACCAAGGCTTCTTGTAGAACGCCCGCAGCAGGGCTTCGTAACAGCGGGCCTGATCTTCCAGCGACTTTTCGCGCGGGGTCTCATCCCATGGCTCCCGGTGAGGCGCGCGCAGACTCGCGAACCCGGCTTCCGGAAAGATGACCGGCCGCTGATAGCGCCGCTGCACTCCTTCGACGATGTGCAGAACCGCGGCCACGGACAGATCGTCGGGCAACGGATAGTAGTCGTTCAAGCCAATATAATCGAGCGCATCCCAAAAGCGCGTCTGCTCGAAATCAGGCCCGGAGTTCGCTGCATAAACCAGCGGCCCGGCATACCTTTGGCGGACACGTGCAATGATCCGGCGCCACTCGCTCTCATACTGGCTGAGATGTACGAATTCCACCCCAACGCAAAACAGATCCGCGCGAGATCTGGTGGCGAGATCCGCAAAATGCAAAATAAACTCCTCGTAAGAACGGAACCAGCTGGCCCGGGCCTCGGGCTCGGGGAATTCGATTCCGCCCGGATAGCCGCCCGAAGTCACCCAGACCTGCGGCTTCAGCAACACCTTCAAATGACGCTGATGCGCCAGGGCGGTGAGGGCCTGGATGTCGTCTTCGCGCTCCATGCCTCCGTTGGACATCAGCCGAACTTCGGGCGCGCCCTTTCTACTCACGCCGTAGGGCACCAGCGCAATGGAGTTAACGCCATAGCCGGGCAAGCGGTCCAGCACCGCCATCGCGTCATCCGGGAAGTAGCCCGTCTCCGAGGTGAAGTTGACGCCGCGCTGGAAGAATACCTTCGAGCGATTCGGGACGGTCTGGTCTTCCGGGATCTGAATCTTACTGATTGGCCGGGGGCGATTCCTGAACTGCGCGTCCACCGACAACATCCCGGCCAAGATTCCGATCAGTGCCGCCCAGCGTCCGACGCCTCGCATCAGGTATGATGATACGGCAAAATGAGTTCTCTCAACCGACGGCAGTTCCTGGCTTGTGCCGCCAGCCAAGCCTTGGGATTCGCTGCACAGCGGCACCCGGGGCAGCCCCCTCCCAATTTTTTGTTCATTCTGGTGGACGATATGGGCTGGCGCGATCTGGGCTGTTACGGCAGCACCTTCTATGAGACCCCCAATATCGACCGGTTCGCGAAACAGGCCATGCGCTTCACCAATGCGTATGCGGCCTGCCCGGTCTGTTCACCCACCCGCGCCAGTATCCTTACGGGCAAATATCCGGCGCGTTTGCACCTCACTGACTGGATTCCGGGGCGCAAGCAGTGGCCCTCGGCACGTTTGCTGACGCCTGCTTTTCGGCAGGAGCTCCCGCTGAATGAAGTGACCCTGGCGCAAGCTCTTAAACCACTCGGATACACATCCGCAAGCATCGGCAAATGGCACTTGGGAGGTCCAGCTTTTTATCCCGACAAGCATGGCTTCGACCTGAACGTGGCAGGCACCGACAAGGGTCAACCGCAATCCTATTTCGGCCCCTTCGACTTACCCAATCTGAAAGGCGGGTCGAAGGACGACTATCTGACCGACCGTTTGACGGTGGAAGCCGAGAAGTTTCTCGAAGTCAACCGGGACCGCCCCTTCTTTTTGTACCTCCCCGAGTTTGCCGTCCATCTGCCACTCCAGGCGAAGGCGGGCGCCATCGAGCATTATGCCTCCAAGGCCCGGGCCGACAATCCGCAGCACCACCCCGTTTACGCGGCCATGGTGGCCAGCCTGGATGAAAATGTGGGGCGCATCCTGAAAAAGCTGGATGAGCTGGGACTGGCTGAACGCACCATAGTCTTCTTCATGTCCGATAATGGCGGGCTCATGTACGAGAACCGCACCAGTGACGCAGTCACCTCCAATGCGCCGTTGCGCGCCGGGAAAGGGCACCTTTACGAAGGCGGAATTCGAGAGCCGATGATGATCCGCTGGCCGGGAGTCACCAAGCCGGGCAGCACCTGCGATGCTGCGGTGATCAGCACAGATTTTTTCCCCACCATACTCGAGATGGCTGGAGCGAAAGCCGATTCAAAACCTGCGGCAGATGGCCTGAGTCTGACGCCCTTGCTCCGGGGCGGGGCCATCCAACGGGATGCCATCTATTGGCATTATCCGCACTACGGCAATCAGGGCAGTGCTCCCTCCGGCGCCGTTCGATCAGGTAATCATAAGCTCATCGAGTTCTATGAGGACGGGCGGCTGGAGCTATACAACCTGGCCGAGGACCTGCGCGAGAGCCACAACCTGGCGCAAAGCAATCCGAAGCTTGCTTCGGAACTGCACGGCAAGTTGAAACAGTGGCGGGCGGCAGTGGGCGCAAGCATGCCCATTCCGAATCCACACTATGACCCCGCGACTGCCGACCAGGGGCTACGAGGCGCGAATCCTCCACCAGCGCCGGAACTGGAATAGAGTAGCCGCGCGCGAGTCATTCGATGAAGTAGAGGCGAGCGGAAGCCGTGGTCGCCAGCAGTCGAAGACCCCAAGCGTGGGGATGCTGTTGAAATTCCAGGGCGCCCAAATCACCCGTCCGGGTAAGCAAATAACGGACGCCGTGTTTCTTGAGCTCCAGCATCGCGGCCGCGCGGAGACTCTGGCGCACGGGGCGATCTTGCAGGGAGGGCGCGTCCGCTATGAAGGACCAGCTCCCGCCAGCGTCGATGGTTTGCAGACGGATCTCGCTATTGGGCCACTCCGGACTGGTTTCGAGAACGACCGCGCTTAGTTTTTGCGAGCCGCCGAAATCAACCTCGACGTGCATGCCCGGCTCCGCTGTCTGCCAGGTTCGCCAGCGCGTTACCAAAATGCCGTCGAAAGCGCTTTGAATATCCCACGGGTTGGGCTGCGCCGTAAGACGCCAGGACGAAGCAGGCCGCACCTCTCGTCCGGCATCGTAGATTCTCAGCTCCGAAATGCTCCAGAGCGAAAGCTTTTTGGGTGCGGTTTGGACTACTCGAAGGCGTGTGGCCGCAAGCTCCGGGAAGGAAAAGGTAACGATCCGGCTGGGCTGAAAGGTTGGGTAAAGAGCGGTGAAGAGCACGTCCCCGAGGACTTCATTCGGGGCTGAGAGAAATCGCACGAGAATCCGGCGCGAGGTGTAGGCGGAAGCCGTCTGGGTCATCGAGAAAACCTGGCCACTGGCGGGCACGTTGTCCTCCAGCATGCGGTTCATCGCGTAGTCAGGGAGCGTTCTGCTCAGGTAGGAATCCTGCGACTCGATTCGCAGTGCCGCCTGGAAGGGAATGGATTCCGGTAAGCGCCAGGCTGATGACGCACAGTAGCGGTTGAGCAGACTCGGCCACGACGCCAGTGCGTGAGCGAGTGCCAGCACCCCCAAGAGAGCCGGCCAGCGCAGCAACGAGACACCCAGAGCGAGCGAGATAAAAGGTAGCGCGGGTATTAAGAACCGGGTTCCGAGATTAGAAAAATAGGACGCACCGAACACCACCGCGGCCAGGAGGAGATGCCGCCCCTGGCGCGTTCTTAAGGCGAGCAGGGAAAGAGGAGCCAGCAGAAATAGAGGCCCCAGCAGACCCTGGAGGAGGTTTCCGCTGACGGTTAACTCATAAGGTAGCTGCGAATAAGCGATCCACCCATAGCCACTCATGTTGCGCCGCAGGTCGTCTTCAAAGCCGGCGTTGACATGGGGATTGGGGAAGAGGCGGTTCGCAAACGGGGTTAACGGATTCCCGATCCACAGCCAGCTTTTGATGAGCCACGGCAGTACCAATAGCGAGGCGATCGCGGCGACGGTCAGGATGGGCCGCAGCATCGGCTTGCGGGCACGCCACAGGGTCCAGCCGATCACGCCGAGGGCGTAGGGGAGCGCGACAAAGGCGGTCGGCTTGATTGCGAAACTGAAGCCGGCCAAGATGCCCACGGGCACGAGCAGCCGAGGGTCCAGGGACGCGATCCAAATCTGCATGAAATAAAAAAGGGCAAAGAGCACTGCCGCGAGAGCGACATCGACGTAGGCGCTGGAGCCGTCGACGCCGAATATAGGGCTGGCAAATACGAATATCGCCGCGGCTGCACCCACCACGGAGATACCGAAGCGCCGCCCATAACAGAACATCAGCCAAGGCAGCGCTGCCAGGAAACTGAAATGGACCAGCGCTGCCGCGGAATGCCGGCCAAAGCTAAAGGCGAACAGAAAGAGCAGCTCCAAACCTTGTGGCAGGTTCGCAAGCACGTCGGTAAGGATGTGGACGAAGCCGTGGCGGCGAAAGTATTCAGCAACGAACGTAAGGTGATACGCGGAGCCGTCGGGGCTGTGTTCCGGGGCCATGGCGTTGAAGAAATAGAGGATGGCGAAAGGAGCGAAGAGG
>JBBSFW010000270.1:0-4899 GCA_038254805.1 Terriglobales bacterium | reverse complement strand
CAGCGCGGTCCGGCTTCGATGCAAACGAAAGCACCTGAGTGAAAGCTGCTTGTCATAATAGAAAAGATCCAGATGAAGAACCGGAAAAACACCGGTATAGGTACGCGCTTAACGCAAGAACTTCCGCGGCTCGATAGACTCAAAGGCATCTCCCATCGACCGCGAGGCCAGCCCACGGGTCCACTCATTGAAGTCTCCAACCACAATTCTAGGGCCGCGATATTCTTGGTTCAGCACCTCGTTACTCAGTAGTTTCCGGCCTTGATGACGCCTTTCAACGAAGCTGGTTCCCAGATGCACGTTGAATATGTGCAGCACCGTGCCATCACTCAGAAGAACGTCAGTGCGCAAGCAGCCCCGTCGTTCCCGGTGCCGCCATGTCAAGTCGTAATTCCGGCAGACCTGCACTGGGAACCGGCTCAGGGTCATGTTTCCGTAAGGGCCCCCTTGCAACGTGCGGTTCTCTCCAAAACACGAGTCATAGCCTTTCAGTTTGCCGTGAATCCGGCGGGCCTGATCAAACTCTGGCCGGCCGTTTTGCACGTCGAGAATCTCCTGAATAGCGACAACGTCGGGGTTGAGTTCAGCTATAACCGCTGCGACGCGCTCGGGACTGGTCCGCCGGTCAAGCCCTCGGCATTTGTGAATGTTGTAGGTAGCGACGCGGATCCGAATACTCATTGCTGATGTTCGAAAACCCAGCCTACGCCTTCTCGCAGACGTTCGAATAAGCCGCGTTTTTCCCACTGTTCCAAGGTGACTCGCTTCGAGTGGGAACTGTCATTCTCGAAGTCCCGTGTGAGCCACATGGCAACGTCCGGATTAAGCACGGCAAGATTGATTTCGTCATTAATGCCAAAAGAGCGATTGTCGAGGTTGGTAGAACCAAGCACGCTCCAAACTCCATCAACGATGGTGATCTTGGCGTGGATCATGGACGGTTCATATTCGTAAATATCAGCTCCAGCTTTCAGCAGGTCGCCATACGCGCTTCGTCCTGAACTGCGCGTCAAAGCGTGATCCCCATGCTGGCCCGGAACGATCACTTTGACCGCCACACCGCGCTCTTTTGCCCGCACCAATTCGCTGCGCATGCTGCGATCGGGAAGGAAGTAGGGCGTGGTGATGTAGATTGACTTGCGTGCAGCGGCGATTAAGGTCTGAAATAGCACACGCGAGCGAGTAGAACCCCCTGAAGACGGAGTACTAGAGATCACCAAGGCTGTGGCCGCGCCTTGATTATTCGTAAGCGGTGGAAAGTAATTCGGCCCGTCCAGGATTTCTCCCGATGCTTCCAGCCAATTTTCCAAGAAAGTGCCTTGAATCCCGCGCACAGCATCGCCTTGCACGCGAGCCATCGTGTCACGCCAGCGTGGTTCTCTTTTAGTCCCGAATCTCCACCAATCTGCATATCCGGCCCCGCCGACGAACGCGATTTTACCGTCCACAATTGTGATCTCGCGGTGGGTGCGGTTGTTGATGATAAACCAGTTGTGCAGCCGCAGACGGTGATACCACTCCACCTGACCACCTGCGTCTTTTAGCGGCTTAAAATACTTCTTGCGCGTGGAGAGGCTTCCTAGTGAATCCAGCACCACGTTAACTTTAACGCCCGTTCTGGCGCGATCGGTAAGAACATCGAGCACTTCTGCGGTTACCTTACCTCTGTGGAAGATATACGCTTCGACATTAATGCTATGGCGCGCTTGGCGCATCATATCCAACTCAGCCTGGTAAAAATTCTCACCGTCCTCGATCACTTCAATTTGATTGTTGTAGGTGATTTTCGAGCCCGTTAGCGGCTCCAGTTCACTCAAGAAAGCTTGCGCATCTATCGGAACATTGACAGGAACGGCCAGCGAATAGCGCAACCCCGGAGCGAAGAGACCGAGCAGAATCAATGTGAGAATTGCCAAAATGGCAATCAGGGACACTATACGGAGGATTCTGGAGCGATCGAATTCCTCTTTCAGTAGGCTGTAAAGCTGCTGAGCCTCTCTGATCCAAGACTCTGATGCGCCCTGCTTATTGAAGGATGGCGGAACGATCCATGTGCAGCAGATTGCACACGGAATTCAGCCCTTATGCATCTGGTCGCGATCTTCCTTCTGCCGCATAGTGAGACTTCCAAGGGGACACGGCCCCCCAGACCCGCTGGAGTGGGGGTGATTTCGACGGGCAGATTGTCGGGCACCCATGTTGTTACCTGGTTGCACCGAGCCCGAGTTCCTGCCCAAAGAAGAGTTCCGGCGCGAGGTGGAGAAGGAACTGACCGGAAGAGACTTAGAACCAGCGTAGATTGTGTACTTCAGGATGATCGGAGCGGCGTACGCGGGTTTATTAGAAGCTTAACTGCAGCGCAAACTGCGCAACGCGCGGGCTGGAGCTGAAGGCTAAAACACGTCCGAAGTCGCTACGAGTGATGTCGCCGACCGGATTATCACGATTGGCATGGTTGAAAATATTGAACCAGTCGGCACGAAACTCCAGGTCTTTCGATTCTGTCAGGGGAAAACGCCGCATTAGCAACAAATCCACATTTTGTTGTCCAGGACCGCGCAACACATTGCGCCCCACGTCACCGATATCGGTTCCATCTTCGCCGGCCAGTGCTGTTGAATCGCGTGCGCTGGGAATGGCATTGCCGGCCGGGACAAGTGCCTGAGCAAAGGCGCTCGGGTTGAAGTAATATCCGTGCGGGACATTGGTCATCGCTGTGGTGCGGTTCGCCCCCGGCGCCCAGTTGGGACGCGCTCCGAACTGGCCATACAAAGAACCTCCCGATGGATCAAAAATATCGATCGGAAGACCTGACATGGCGGTCACAATCCCAGAAAGCTGCCAATTAGAGAGTAGACGATGCGTCGTTGCCGCGGCATGGGCGAATCCCGGTTCGGGGATATCCCAAACATAACTCAAAACAAAGTAGTGTGTGCGATCGAAGTCCGAGAGGCCGCGATTGCCACGGGCGTTCAACTGGTTTCCGATTGTGCTGCTGGTGTCGAAAGCGGCGCCAAGGTCAATCGACCCGTCTGAAAGTGCTCCGCCTCCTGCTCCGGAACCATTATCAATCGACTTTGAGAACGTGTATGCGGCCGAGAACTGCAGCCCGCGAGAAAACCTCCGATTTAGCGTAGCCTGCAGCGAATGGTAAGTGGACTGCGCAGTCGACTGGTTCAGATTAAAAAGCCAGGGATCCACGCCCTGCATCGGCGCGCGCAGCGGCGCGTTCTCAAAAGTATTATCCGTAATCACCTGGCCAGTCACCGCGTTCACGATCGGATGAGTCAGACTCGCAATGCGCGCCTGATTGATGGAAGTAGTCCGAAACAGTCTGACGCCACGTGATCCGACATATGCCACTTGCAGCACGGTGTCGCGTATCAATTCATACTGCACGCTGCTGTTGAAATGCTGAAAGTAAGGGGTTCGGTTGTTGCGATCCGGAATACTTCCGCTTAGAAGTGGGCCAGTAGGAAGGAAAGGGAAGGCGCTCTCCGGCGGCGCACTTGGGAATGGGTTTTCGATTGGCTGTCCACCGGATACGTCATCGAAGAAAAACGGAGGCGAGAAATAATCCAGTCCGAGATAGAAGAACGATGGGCGCGAATAGAAGATTCCATAACCGGCGTGCAACGCGAGACGTCGCGAAGTTAGCGGCGACCAGGCTACTCCAACCCGCGGGCCGAAGTTGTTAGGATCCAGGCTCTTGAGTACTCGCTTACCCACCCTGGTCACGCCGGGCAAGCTGTACTGGGGAGGCGCATTGCCCGCTTCCACTATGCCCGAAGAGGGTGGCCCCACCGGAAACCCATTGCTGTCCACCGTGAAATTCCGGCGGTATAAGGCCGGATCGAACCCGCCAATGCGGCCTTTTGCTTCATAAGCCGGAGGATCCAGCTCATATCGCAACCCAAGATTCAGAGTAAGCTTTGACGAGAGCTTCCAGTCATCTTGCAGAAACAGGTGGTAGTCGGTGGTGAGGAAGTCGCGCTGATGCAGTCCGGTACTAAGGTCGGAAAAATCGCTGATCCCAGAGAGAAAATTCTCGAACGTATTGAACTCGACAATCCCGTACGAGACGACGTTGACGCGCGGAACCCGCCACTCAGAGTGGCGAATCCCGCCTCCCACGCGGACATTGTGCTTGCCTTGCTGCAAAGACAAAGCGTCAAAAACGGTACTTTCCGGCAGGGAACCAGCGTGAGCGTGGGCAGTTTTACCAGTTCTATAATGGCAATCGCAGACTTCAACAATGATAGTGCCTTGGACCTAGTTGTCAGAGGTTGTAGTTTTCTGCACCCCACTCAGTGTTCCACCTCACTTATGCTGGGCGACGGCAGCGGCGGCTTTCAACCTTCAACTGCGATTTCTGATATTTCTGGGGCCACCGCTGCAGACGTCAATGGCGACGGTAAACCCGACTTGGCGGGTCTAACGCCGGATCGTAGCCAAGTCGCCGTAATGTTGGGAAATGGTGATGGCACGTTTCAGACGCCGTTAACTTGTCCTGCAGGTACGAACCCCGCGATGGGCGCCTTGGCTGATGTGGACCGAGACAAGGCGCCGGATCTGGTCGCGACCAATGCGAGCTCGAACTCTATAAGTGTGTTGCTGAACACAGGCACGGATTTTTCGATCTCAGCATCTGCGCCAAGCCCGAGCAGCGTGGGTCCCGGCCAAAGTGCCACCTCGACGCTAAGCTTGACTTTGCTCAACGCATTTGACAATCCTGTGTCGCTCGCTTGCTCCGTGCAGCCAGTGCAATCTGGTTCGCCAACGTGCTCGCTTATTGAGCATTGCATAATATAGTTACAACGGAAATAGGTCTGCCTGCTGCCAAACGGCGATCACTAGCGTCGGTCGTTTGCGCATGCGACACAGTGCCTGACGCGCGTG
>JBBSFW010000269.1:0-4911 GCA_038254805.1 Terriglobales bacterium | reverse complement strand
TGTTTCTTCATGTGCATCTTGGAGCCGTCGGTAGCGCAACCCCCTTTCCCTTTACAGGAATTCTTTCCTTTACACCCGTTGTCACTCGTCTTGCAACCACCCTCGCCTTTGCAGGAGTTCTTGCCCTGACAGGAGTGCTTGTCAGTCGCGTTTTGGGTAGTGTCGGTGGCTTGTCCGTAAGCGGCGGTCATGGCAGTGCCGGAATGTCCGGAAGCCGGCGCTGCGTTGATGCGACTCATCGTGCCGCCCAGGAGCCCTGTGAGCGCCGCTGTCAGCACGACAGAATTTTTCGAAGTTTTCATCTTTATTCCCCTTTTCTTTGTCCATCGGCTTGCAGCCGATTTGAGTCCATGGACCTAAACGGTCCGCTCACACAGGGAGATTGCCGAGAGTGATCAGAGTTTCGCAGGAACGCAAAAAAGTCGTCTTTCTGCCACAGCCAGTGAAACTACGGGATGTCCAGTGCATCCTGACGTGAGTAGGCATCGGGTATTTTGTGTGTGCAACCAGTTATCATGTCAGCCTCCGAACAAAATTCCGAAACATGGCTCATCGCCCAGGTGCGAGCGGGCAACACGAAGCTCTTCCACAAATTGATCGAGCCGTATGAACGACCTCTTTTTGCCCTCGCTTATGCCGTTCTCAAAAATGCGACAGATGCGGAAGAAGCGGTGCAAGAGGCTCTCATGAAGTCCTATCAAAATCTCGACCAATTGCAGGGAGAGGAGCGCTTCAAGAGCTGGCTCCTGCGCATCGCGTTAAATGAAGCGCGGATGAGAAGGCGCAAAGAACGGAGATATTTGTTCGAGCCTCTGGACGAATCCACCTCGAATGATTCGGAATACGTTCCCCGCCAGTTTGCCGATTGGCGGGAACTTCCCTCAGATTTCGTCGAAATAGCGGAGCTTCGCTCGGCCGTACAGCAGGCCATCGAAAATCTGCCTGACAAGTGTCGTGAAGTTTATCTTCTGAGCGACAACCGGCATCTGACGATGGAAGAGATCGCGGAGGTACTCGGCATCAGCGTCGCCGCGGTCAAGAGCCGCCTCCATCGTGCGCGGCTCCGGATTCAGGAACAGCTCGCTCCCCGCTTCCGCTGGACATGGAAGGATCGTATACAAATGCTGAAAGGAATGAATCCATGGTCTCGTTGAAGATCGTTTCCTGTAAGAAGGTGACTCGGGAGCTTTCCAATTACCTCGCCGATGAAGTCGCGCCCGAGCTTCGAAAGGAGATCGAGCGTCATTTGGCGAATTGCGCTCGCTGCTCGGCGTTGCTCGATAGCACCCGAAAGGTACTGCGGATTTCTGGGGATGGCCGGGTCTTCGAAGTACCGGTCGGATACAGTCAACGGATGCATGAGTTCCTCGATCGATGCGTGCTGCGTTGAGAAGAATCACACGAAGAGCGGTTCTGAAAACCGGTCTGGCCGCGGCCGCCGTCAACACCGCAAAGCCGACAAGCGATATTGCCACACTCAAGGTCGGCGGCGGCATAATCGACATCTCAATGGAAGCAGGTCCGTGTGATCTTTCAAGTGCCGACTTAGTGCAATGGGTAACGGAAGCGGCGCGCGCAGTCACCAGTTACTTCGGCAGATTCCCGGTTCAGCGTGCACACGTAAAAATAAAAATCGTCGAAGGCAAGCGAGGCGTGTTGCGGGGGACGAGTTTCGGTGAAGATGGCGTGTTAAGCAGGATGGCGGTAGGCCAACACTCAACTGGTTCCGATCTACAGGACGACTGGACAATGACCCACGAGTTTGTCCATTATGGTTTCCCATCCGTCAGGCACCGCCATCACTGGATCGAAGAAGGAAGCGCAACCTATATAGAACCGATCGCGCGTGCGCAAGTGAAGCAGCTCACGCCAAAGCAGGTATGGGGCGACATGGTTCGCGATATGCCGCAAGGGCTGCCGCGGCCGGCGGATCAGGGTCTGGACAATACCCATACCTGGGCATCAACTTATTGGGGCGGAGCCATCTTCTGCCTCGTTGCGGATGTGCGTATTCGAGAACGCACCGGGAACAAGAAAGGCCTGCAGGACGCATTTCGCGCCATCAACCGCGCCGGGGGAACCGTCGAGGTCGAGTGGCCTCTCGAGCGAGCGCTCGAAATAGGAGATCGGCCGACCGGCGGGAATACTCTCGCCGAGCTTTACCAGCAAATGGGCTTGGAACGTCTGTCCATCGATTTAGCTGCGCTATGGGCGGAACTCGGGGTCGTGCGGGACGGAGGCCGCGTGACCTTCGATAACCATGCGCCATTTGCCGCGGTCCGTGACGCGATTCTCACCTAACTTTCCGCCGTTTTTCGGTGATGCACCACTTGACTCCGTACCCGGCTACGGGGTTTAGAGTGAAAACTGAGGTTCGATAATGGAGCGGCTCAGAATTGGGGCAGTCGCGAAACGAGGCGGGGTGAATCTGGGGACGATTCGTTACTACGAGCGCCAGCGACTCCTTCCAGAACCGCCGCGAACAGCTTCCGGCTACCGGATCTTCGGAGAAGATGCAGTGAACCGCGTTCGGTTTATCAAACGAGCGCAGGAACTCGGGTTTTCTCTTAACGAAATAAGGGAACTGCTCGCGCTTCGCGCGGAGGGGCGTCGATCATGTGCTGGCGTGCGCGAACGCGCAGAGGCCAAAATTACCGACGTCAAGAAGAAAATCCGTGCGCTGGAGCAACTCAAGGCGGCCTTGGAGCGCATTACCGCAAGTTGCACCGGTGAAGGTCCGGTGAGCGAGTGTCCGATTCTTGAGTACCTTAATCTCCGCGACGGATCTCAATCGAGAATGAAAAAAGGAGTTGAAGCACAATGGCATTCAAAAAAGGTGAAATCTATCGGTGTCCAGACCCGGAGTGTGGGTGTGAAATCACCGTGACTAAGGGTGCTGCAGAAGGCAAGGGAGGCAATCAAGCCCCTCGTTGCTGCTGCGGCAAAGAAATGGTCAGGAAATCAGAGAGCGAAAAATAGTTCGACGCACCCCAAGTGCCCGAGAGCGTGCTGGGTACGCCTCCCGGGCATTGCCGCCTTTGTGTTCCGATACCGGAATCTCCGGCTGAAGGGCACCTGAAGGAGCGAACGCGTGGCGCACTGTGTCCTACATGGCGCTTTTTATGCCCATGCGGATCAGTAGCCAGTTGGCGGGATACGTGGTAAGAAAACCCACTATCATGGCGATCTGCAGATGAGAATCGATCAACTTCAATAATTGCAGATTGATCAGGATATTTTGGAGCGACATATAGCGCGAGCTTGTGTTTCAGACCCATTCAATCTCCTCCTGATAGCCCCTCGCAGAGGTGCTTCCACCCAGATGTCGAGTGGGAGGATAGAACGGATTTCAAGCCAGATGTTTTCCCGTACTCAAACTTTTTCAAAACAGAGCTGTAAAAAAGTCTGTGTCGTTCAACCCGTCACTGATGTCTATATGTAGGCGCTGCGTATGGTGAAACGCTCACAGCGTCCCTTGAAATAGGTCATCTCTCTAGAGCGATGCACGCGGACGATAGCGCCGATTCTCAAATCATCGACCAACTGCGTAAACGGGAGCCGAGCGGTCTCGCGGTGGCGTATGATCGCTATGGTCGCACGGCGTATGCTCTGTTTGTGCGCATCACGCATGACAAGGCGGCAGCCGAAGACCTGGTGCAAGAACTTTTCCTGCGCTTGTGGAATCGCAGCCAGGAGTTCGATTCCAACAGAGGCGCGCTTGGGGTCTGGCTGTTGTCGATCGCCCGCAACATGGCGATCGATTATGTGCGATCAGCTCAAACCCGATTTTCCAGCCGGTTGCGCTCGATGGAGCATGTCGACGCGCTTTGCTTCTCTCACAATCCGACCGCGCGCGAGTCCCGTATACATGATGTAAGAACTATTCGAGAGGCGTTTGCCACATTAACCGCTGATGAAAAGCGTCTAATGGAGCTTGCCTACTTCGAGGGATTCTCGCAATCGGAGATTGCCGAACTCATCCACGAGCCGTTGGGGACCGTGAAGAGCAGAATGAGAGCGGCATTAGAGCGCCTACGTCTAGCTATCAAAGGGACTGCCGGGCAATGACACATGCCGAGATGAATGCGCTGTACGAACTGTACGCGCTCGGGGTTCTGGAGCCGGAGCTCGCCGCCGAAATCGAGCGCCACCTCGAGGAGCAGTGCGCCTATTGCAGAGAGCATCTGAGCGCCGCATCTGCATTATGTGCGGCCCTGGCCAACGTCGCTGAGCCGGTCGCTCCGCCTGCGCGGCTGCGTGAACGCGTGCTGGCGGGCCTGAGGCCGCCCAAGCCCGTTCGAAGTCGGAAGTTTGCCGTGGTTGCTTTGGCTGCGGCTTGCCTGGCACTCCTGCTCCTCGTGCGGCACGTGCAGCAGATGGTCGCCCTCACCCAAGAACGAAACCAACTGAGGTCCGCCGTCGAGATCTTGAGCCGGCCAGAGACGCGAACGGTAGAGTTCGGCAGAACGGAAAACGTGCCGCATGGGCGAGTTCTTGTAAATCACAAAGCCGGACTCGTCTTTGTGGGTTCTCAGTTGCCTCAATTAGCGAGCAATCAAACGTTTGAATTGTGGCTGGTCCCCGCCACCGGCGCACCGAAGCCAGCCGGACTGTTCCGGCCGAATCAAGCGGGCGATTCCGTCAACGTGTCATCCGCGCCGGTGAACACAAGTACCACGAAGGCGGTGGCCGTGAGCATAGAGCCGCGCCAAGGCTCGCACGCGCCTACCACAAAACCGATCTTAGTGGTGCCGCTCGGCTAATTGCAGGAAAATAGGCCGTCCGGTTTATCGCGGAGCGCAAAGGCTGCGCCCAGCGAGCAAGGGTTACGAGCATCGGGCGGAACCATTAAGCCTGGTAAAGAGAGGTTGTGCTGTAGCGATTGGTTTCAGCATCGAAGCCCTCCATTTG
>JBBSFW010000268.1:0-4916 GCA_038254805.1 Terriglobales bacterium | reverse complement strand
GCTCGGCGGAAGCAGTAACTCTTGATCCGGCTGGTAGGAGCGGTAGCCTTTTGCCATGAAACATTATCACCCCATTTTGTTCCCTACGTTCCACGAATCTCACCTGCCTGCATGCTTTTTTCTCGGACAGGCTCCTAGCGCTGTGGGTGGCCTCATTGCCGCGTATCCTGGAAGTACGCTACGCAAGATCGCGACATTGCAAGGAAGTACGCTACGCAAGATCGCGACATTGCAAGCCCAACCCCCCAGCAGAACTATCAGGCCCAGACAGCCGGTGAGCAGGCCGGCCACCCTGGCCCACCAGCGGCAATATTCGTGCAGCTTGACGGTATTGCGGGCTGGCTCGAGCGTTCCGGCAGCAACGGGACGTCGCAGTCGAACAATCCAACCGAGCGTTCCCAGGCACAGGAGCACCAGACCGCCAGCGATGTAGAAAAACTGTGCGACGGTCAACCGGGGCTGACGCAAGACTACGACGTCGCGCGCAGACCGAAGCGCGATTCTGAAAGAGCGGGGCTGCTGGTCTTCATCCACCTCGATAATGCAAATGCCGGTCACTCGCACGCGACTGCCATTCGCTACTCCGGCAAGGGCGTCAGAACTTGATCCCGTTTGAATCTGCGCCTGAAAAACCTTATTGCCGTCGCGCATGATCCAGACATCCTCACCCGCATGTTGGGTTCGGTCAATGATTTCTCCGTCCAGTTGCACCAGCAATCCGTTCCAAGGCGCGAAAGGGAACCCGTCTTTGACCTGAATGACATCGCCAGCGGAAAGGCGCACGGCGGTGGGTAGCGTGTCTTGTCTGATTTTTCGAAACACCGCGTCGTGTAAGGCTGGCGAATACCGGCCGGGAACAACGAACCCCGCGGCCTCCACCCGCGCGCCCAGCTCCAGGCGGGTAGGCTGTGAGCTTTCGACTACAATCCCTTCACTGCCCGATTGTAGATACAGGGTATGGCCCAGTCTTTGGCCAGTCAAAATTCCCGAGACCCTGACCCGATGGCTCAATCCTTGCGCGGCTCCGAATTGCAGCAGGCTTTGAATTGTCGAAGCTGGTATGGCAAACGCGTCCGTTGGAGAAATTTGCTCAACCTGCACGTCGTCAAGGGAAGGCACGAAAAGCCTGGCGCCTATGAATTGGCGCTTCTCATTGAACGCGGTGCCGGAAACACCGCGCATTCGTACTGTGGCATCCACCAGATATTGGAAGTCCTTGCGCGGGAACTCGTGAACGCGAGCGGTGATGCTCCCCCCTCCAATGTCTACCACTATAAACAGTACTGGTCGGCCCCAACTCTCAGATACGGCAGCGGAGTGGACCACGCCGCTGAGTTCAACCCGCTGACTGTCCTGTTTACCTCCGGCCAGATCGGCATAGGACGCCGTCGGGGCAGGTGGTAAAGTTTTCTGGCCTAGCACTTGAACATGATTAGCCAGAATAACCGGGGCAAAAAGACCCGGCCCGCTGACACCAGTGACCTCGACCTCATCGCCGGCGTGAACATCCGCCTCATCGGTCCTGTCAACCGAAATTCCACCACTCGCATCTTGCAGAAAGAACGAATTTTTCCAGCCGGACAGCGCTGTCACACTGCCCTTGATCCGCACCTGCGCGCCTCGCGCCGCATCCGCTGAACTCATTTGGCGGACATCTTTCACATGGCTCAAAATGCGGACGTTCTCAGGTTGCTGCCCTATCAAGGCCGAAGCAGCTAGAAATAACAGTGCCACTCGCTCACCGAACTGGCCACCCCTGGCAGCCGGAGAGGATAGTACACGCTCTGCCATGAGTTCCTTCGCATGAATCGGCGCCACACCTCTCTATCGGCTCTTTTAGTCGCTCGCAAGCCCTGAACTTGAAAAAAAACACCACCTCTGTACTCTATTCAAAAAACAGTTCCCGGTCGATCATAACTGCAGAATGAGTATATCCGGGCGACACCGCTTGGAAGAACCGCGTCGCCATGATTAAGCTTGCCCATGATTAAACTCGCGCATGATTAAACTTGCGGTAGTATCGCCCAACCCTCAAACGCTCGATGCGCTATGCGATGCCTTGTCGGGAATCGCTGCCTTGGATGGCATTCTCCAGTTGAGTCAATATCCCGAACTGGATCAAATCGATCAACTGGCTGAAGCCTCAGCCGGCAGCATTCTGTTATTGGATTTCGCCGAGTTTTCACTCGCGCTGAAAATTGCCAAGGCCTTTGATCGGTCTTCGCACGAGATCAAACCCATTGCGGTGTTTTCGCCGGCTCCATCGCGTGACCATCTCATGAAGCTGATGCAGGTTGGGATTCGGGAAATCCTCGTTCCCCCCTTCGGGCGAACTGAGATCTGCGGTGCTGTAATGCGAATGGCGGAAAAAGCGGGTAGAGTCTCCGAAGCCGGCATGCTTGGCGAAATTCACGCTTTTCTGCCCGCCAAGCCTGGCGCCGGGGCAACTACGGTATGCACTAGCGTAGCGGCAGCGGTCGCACGGCTAACCAATCGCCGGACACTGCTGCTCGACTTCGATATCAAACTAGGCGTCACCTCGTTCCTTTTGAAACTAAACGGCACCCACTCAGTTGCGGATGCGTTAAAGGGTAGCCAGTGGTTAGGTGACGACCTGTGGGATAAGCTGGTCGGCCAGCGTGAAGGCCTTGAGATCTTGGGTTCTGCGCCATCCCAAATCGTTCACCCATTCGCTCCAGCGGATTACAGTGCGGTTCTGACGTACGCGCAACAGATCTACTCGGCCATATGCGTAGACTTGCCGGGCAGCATGGAAGAATATGAGATCGACACGCTACGTAGGGCGGCGCGCATTTATCTGGTCTGCACTGGCGATATGACGGCACTGCACATGGCTCAGCGGAAGATGGCGCTACTTAAAGAGCAGGGGGTGCTCACCCCCTTGTCGGTGATCTTGAACTTCGTCGGCAAACGCGGTAGTCTGTCGGTCACTGATATCGAAGAAATTCTCCAAATGTCAGTCCGCTTTACCCTGCCAGGTGATGAAACTACAGTGCCTGAATCTGTCAAGCAAGGCATCGCTATCTCCGGCCGGTCGCCTCTGGCGACGCGGCTTCAAGAGATCGCGGAGAAGATCGCAGCCGCGAGCGATAAGAGCATTAAGCCCACTAGAGTGAAGAAGTTTGTCGAGTTCTTTTCGGTCTCTCGAGCGCGAACCAAGTTCGGCGGCAGCCAATGACTACTAACAATCAAAATGAATCGATCTGCGAAAGCATTGCTCGCGAGACAGCAGGTGTCATGCAAAGCGTTCTTAGCTCGCTCAATCTGCTGGGCGACGAAGAACTAAGTTCGGTACAAAGCGGGCATTTCGGCCGGTGTCTTACCGGCGTGCACCGCGTCATTCATCTTCTTGATGACGTTCTGATGCTCAGCAAAAGTGCGTTAACTAATGCGGAGCTTACGCGGTTCTCACCGGCTGAGAGAATTGGCACCATTACTGCGGTGTTAGCGCCACTAGCCAAACAGCGCAATCTCAGCGTCGAAGTAGATTCTTCTCCCGCCATTCCATTCGTCGACGCTGACGCTGCCGCGTTCGAGCAAATCGTGACTCGCACAATTGAATATGCGATCCGCATGGTCCTGGTCGGTCCAATTTCCGTTTCGGTCCATTGTTTCGATCGGGACGCAGAGGGAGATACCACGATTCAGGTGGCGGTTCGGGCTCCTGAATGGCCCATATTGGAGGATCATGTTGCGCTGTGTTTGGCGCGAGCCTTTGCATCCCGAATGGGAGCAACGCTCCAGCACATTGTTGCTGAATCTGAGAGTCGCATCGAACTCTCCATTCCCGTAACAATTACAGATTCGGAGCTTCCGCGGGCCGCCCAGCCTGGCATTCGTATTCTTGTCGCGGAGGATTGTGATGACAGCTACAATCTGCTCTCCGCATTATTAGAGGATCAGCCGTGTTCGCTCAGCCGGGCCACCGATGGCGGCCAGGCAGTGGCCATGGCAACATCCGGCCACTATGACATGGCTTTTATGGACATCAACATGCCGCAGCTGAATGGCTATGCCGCGACGCAGCGCATTCGTGATTGGGAGACGCTCACATGCCGCGAAAGGATGCCCATCATAGTTCTGTCCTCGAACGCGCTCGAATCCCAACTTCGCGAGGGCGCGATTGTTGGATGCTCCGGTTATCTGGAAAAGCCGGTACCCAGAGCGATTTTGGTCCACACGATTAATCATTATCTAAGCGCCAGCCACACCGTCAATACCTTTATTTCTTCTGACTAAACTCGTCTCCCCTCATCAACGCCAGCATTAGCTGGCTGCAGCTTCAGGTCCAACCGCCTATCCGGGACGTAAACTGAAATCGCCCGGGGAGATCTGCGCAAGCCGTGCTCCGGGGCCGTCGGCCGCTATTCCATCGGGGGCATACACGGATCTCATCCTGCACACCAAGGAAGCCGGCGCCACTTCCCTCCAACACAGGATCGCTTCGTAGCCCGCCACCCCAACCAGCTCGTTGGGGTGGAATTTCTGAATCGTGACTGACGTTTCCGCGGCCACCAGCGAATTTGGGTCGGCTTGCTGGAGCTTACATCCTACAGTCACGGCCGCGCCAACTTTATTTTTCAGCAATTAAATCCCAACGAATCATCGACTTCGCAAAACCGGAGCCCTTGGATTTTCACAGACGATGTCAGTCGCGTCCTACAATTGAGGCGGTGACAACCGAGTCCGGCCACCGCGCGGAAGCGCGGAAATCACGAATTTTTTGCAAAACAATGCAATAGATGCGCAGATGCGCGTGCGCCACGAGCGCAAAGGGCCGCAAGGCCCGATGTACGTAACTGCAGTACCGATGAGGGTAGGCCCCTCGGAACCGGCTTGCAGGAGCAGGTTCCAAATCACCCCCGGCGGCTGTGGTCAAAAGCCATGGTCGTGAG
>JBBSFW010000267.1:0-4932 GCA_038254805.1 Terriglobales bacterium | reverse complement strand
CGCTGTGGGCCAGATGATGCACATACCGCCTTGACGTGCGACCGGAAACATACATTCCGAGGAGCACCAGGGCACCAGCGGCGATCTCCATCTTGCGGATATGCTCACCGCTAAACACAATCGCGAGCACAGCGACTATGATCGGCTGCAGGTACGAAAAGACCGCCACCTTCGAGGCGGCCAGTTCATTAAGAGCAAACGCATAGATCACATAAGCAATCACCGATCCACAGATGACAAGGAAAGCGAGTCCCCACCAGGCACGCACGGGAACATGGGTCCAGTGCATCGTGATTACAGGTAAAGCGGCAAACGGCAGCATTAGCACCGCGCCCAGCCCGAACACAAATGTGTTCAGAACAAGGTCGTCATATCTTCCGGCAATTCTCTTCTCGAGAATCGTGTAGATTGCAAACGCAACCGTACCCACGAAAATAATAAGATCGCCGAGCGCGCTCGCCTGAGTGCCGCCTCGGGTCTTTTGGGTTACCAGCAAAACCACCCCTCCAAACGAAAGCGCCATTCCGGTCAGCTTCGGAAGGCTAGGTCCCTCAACTCTCATCAGAATCGAAACACCTAACACGATCACCGGCCCCAGCGCGGCAATCAATCCCGCGTGGAGCACCGATGTCCGTGCGAGGCCGCTTACAAAGCACAACTGATTGCCAGTGATTCCGAGCGAAGCGAGCACCGCGAGGAACAGCTATTCCCTTACGCCGGAGGGCAAACTCAAGCGAGGCCGCCAGAAGAGGAGAAAACTGCCCAGCAGCACCGCGGCTTCAGCAGCTCGCAATTGGGCGAGCGCAAACGGAACAAAGCCTAGCAAGGCTTCCTTGCCCGCAACTATATTTCCCGACCAAAAACAGGTCGCCAGCAGCATCAAACCGTAGACCGGCAGATGGCTCCCAAGGGGTTTTTTGACGCCGTTTACAGCGACACCCGGCGTTTGCATCAAATATTCGGGAGCAGGTCGAAGTACTCGTCGTCTTCGTTTGTCCCACCCTCACCCTGCCCGAGTTGCTTCTCGGATTCAACGAACTCGATTCGTTCAATCCACTTGACCATCTTGTAGCCAAGCTGGTTTTCCACTCGCAGCCGCAATGGAGCTCCATAAACCCCGGTGAGTGGCTTTCCGTTCATCTCGAAGGCGAGAAGGCATTCCGGCTTCAGCACATTCTCAAGACTCTGGGTGTCGTAATAAATGCCGCCATAAAGGCCTTCACCGAAAGAAAAGAAAGCGACCGTCTTCACTACCGGTTTGGGCTTGACCAAATCGATAATCGCTTTCATCGGAACGCCGCTCCACTCCGCGATCCCCGACCAACCCTGAATGCAGTGATGCATGGTAATGTCGCCGGTCTTGCCGAGATTGGCGATGTCGGCAAGAGAAAGCTCGACTGGTTTTTCAACCAGACCACCCACCTTCAGCTTGTAGTTTCGGAAGCCGTCCTGTGCTAACAGTTTCCAATCACTTCGCTCGGGCATTTTGCCGTTCGGCCAGAAATGCGGTGAGATCTGCTCTCTTGTGTAACGGTTACTCGGAGACAAACGATTCAGCGTAACCAAACGTATCGGTTGGGACACAGCCTTCTGCATGTGTTGCAACGTGCGCGGAAACTTCCATGAAGTGTAGTGGGCAGCGATCCAGGAAACAAGTACCACTCCGATACCAACAAAACCCAAAATCATGCCTGACGGGCTATGATCGTCCGTCCCGAGGACGATGTGATTCATATTCCTCACAAAACCGGTCATGACCACCAGTGTGACGTGGACGATCAGGAACGCCACATAACTGAGTAACAGCAGAAAGTGGATGGACCGCGCTCCCTGCCTTCCGCCAAATGGCCTGGCAAATGCCGGGAAGCGATTCTCGAAGGCCGGAGACATTGCCATGCCCGTCAATATCGAGAGCGGTCCGCAAACGAGCACTATGGCGAAGTACGCCAATTGCTGAAGCGCATTGTATCCATAGAAGCCGTTTGGTTCCGGCGGCAGGTGAAAATTGGCATATAGCACGAAGGTGTTCCACGCTTGCGTTAGGACGATCCAGGAGGTGGGTACAATCCGCCGCCACTGGTCGGTTGCAAACAACAATGTGACGAAGATCAGGCCCGTGATCACAAATCCGTATACGTCGATGAAGTGCCAGCTTCGCGCCACTCCCACGGTGTGGCGGTAACCTGGCAATGCAAACATCGGCGAAATATAGCGCGCATCGTCCTTTGCCGTCCATACCCGGTCCGTCGGAACTGTCAACGGCGTGAATCGAATCCACTCGGTGCCCGGCGTGCAGTCGTTATTAAAGTACAGGCGCGGATGGTCCATCAGAATGGAGAGCCCACTGCGCACCAATATCATCAAGAAGAAAAAATTGAAGAAGTGAGCGTACCGGATCCATAGTGGGAAACCGTGTGGTCCGGAAGACGCCGCTTCATGAACTGGAGATACCGGCGGAATATACGGCAAGCCGAAAAACGCGGCTTCTCCCCACGCGAATAGGAACGGCAGAAGTACGAAGGCGCCAGCGGCAATCAGAATCGAGGGTCGGATCCATATTCGGAAGCGACGATCAGGCGGATAATGAACGGCGCCGTGCGCCCTGTCAAAGGAGATCATATGCTTCCAGTTAGCACTGTCGCTGGATCGAACATCGTCGTCGCCGCGTCAGCACGTTGAGGCCAGCCTGGTTCATGCCGGGTGAATAGGGCTTCCTGGGTGAGGGGCGCGATCGCGTCTTGAGAAACCCTTCGGTATCTCTCGATAGTATCGCCAGCGCCGTCCTCCATTTCTCGACCCTGCCGATGATAATCGTCACGAACGCTCATACGGTCTCCCCGTTTAGCCTGAAATTTCGGTTCTCAGCCGATATCCCACCCCAAGTTCCGTCACAATGTAGCGAGGTTTCGTGGGGTCAAGATACAGTTTGCGGCGCAGATGGCTGAGGGTGACGCGCAAGAGGTGCACTGCATCCTGATATTGGGTTCCGCCCCAGAGCTCGTGAATCAGTTGATGGTGCGTCCTTACCTCGCCGGCATGGTGGATCAGCACCTTCAGAAGGTCATATTCGGTCGCGGTCAGTTTCACCGGGTTTCGCCCTACAAAAACTTCTCTCCGGCCGAAATCGATGGTAAGGTCGCCGACCGTACAAACATCGCCTTGAGCCGCGCCTGCGCTGCGCAGGGCCGCACGAATGCGTGCGAGCAATTCTCCCATTATGAATGGCTTAGTGAGATAGTCATTGGCACCGGTATCGAGCGAGCCGATTTTCTCGGATACGTCTTGGCGAGCCGAGACCACAATAATGGGCGTGAACGTCCACTCTCGCAAGTGGCGGATGACTTCCTTGCCATCCATGTCCGGCAAACCAAGATCGAGAAGGATCAGGTCAGGCCGGGCCAACTTAACTCTCTGCAGAGCCTCTTCACCGTTGCGGACCTGATAAACCCTATAGCCGGCCGGGGGCAGTGCGACGCTAAGAATCTGCTGGATCGGCTCTTCGTTGTCGACAATGAGAAGTCGTGGGCCCCGTGTTTCCATGGATCACGTTTTTGGGAGATCGTCCTCCATTCACCGTTTGATCACGAATCCCGCGCCTCGAGATCCAACCCAGCTTCCAGTTGGAACGCACCACCGGCAGCGCTCGAACCCATTCTAAGCGTTTCCTGTCGATCAAATCATCGTGCCATGGGGGCACCACGGTTGCGGCATTCCAGAAATGGTCCTTTTGCAGACGCTCGCAGGTATTGTAAATTTTTGACGGCGTTTTGATGACGCTTCTTTTACAGTGAGTTTGCGGGCTATTTCGGAGCAACCTCGCGGAGACGAGGCATCGCCGATACAGGTGGTGCTTCGTCAGATTGCCCCGAACAGGCATTGAGCAAATGGTTCACGCTCATTTAATTGCTTGTTAATCGAGGAACAAACATCGAGGAGGTAATGAAGACGATGGATTCCGCCCAACCGGGTCTCCCCCCCACTGCCGACGCGAAGCGAACGCCAGAACCCACCTCCGGCGTAGTTCTTGAATTCGATCTGAACGGTCAAATTGAACAGCTGAAGAGCGAGACGGCTTGGCAGGGCGGGCGCAGTTCCAGGACAATAGTGAAATATCCGAACTTTCGGATTGTTCTGATGTTGCTGAAGGCGAGGATGCGCATTGAGCAACACCATGCAGACGGAAGAATTTCCGTGCAGACAGTCGCCGGCCATATTCGGATGCGTGTGGCCGGAGAGGATTTCGATCTGCCTGTGGGCCATCTGCTGGCTCTCGATCACGAGGTTCAGCATGATGTGGAGGCGCTCGAAGACAGCGCTTTCCTGCTGACCATCGCGCGGTCTGACGTCAGCGGGACAAAGGGAGCGTGAAAATGACCGTTTGGCCTCTGGTGGTTTATTTCGCGCTGGCGATCCTGGTAGTTGTGGGCATGCTCGCCCTTTCTTACGTGCTGGGGCAGCGGCATGATCAACCCGCGACCGGAGCTCAGTATGAATCGGGCATCCGTTCGGAAGGGTCGGCGCAGGTGCGGCTGTCCGTCAAGTTTTACCTGGTGGCCATGTTCTTTGTCATTTTCGACCTGGAAGCCGTTTTCATATTTCTTTGGGCAATTGCCGGCCGCGAACTTGGCTGGTCCGGTTATTCGGAAGTGCTGATCTTCATTGGGATGTTAGTCGCTGCCTTAGCTTATCTCTGGCGAGCCGTAGCGCTCGACTGGTTCCCGGCAGGTCCCCACACCGAGGAGAGAATCTGATGAACTCGCCGGATAGCCAACGGAACTCTCTCCAAAACCTTGTACGGCCTGCCGAGAGCCTTGCCGAAAGCAGCGTGCGGCAAAGCGTGATTTTCTCCCGTCTGCAGGATCTGCTGGCTTGGGGCAGGAAGAACTCCATCTGGCCGTTCAATTTCGGGCTTTCCTGCTGCTACGTAGAGAT
>JBBSFW010000266.1:0-4949 GCA_038254805.1 Terriglobales bacterium | reverse complement strand
CCCATACCAGAGTAGGCTCCGGAAACATCGACCGTGGTGACAGCCATGCCGTGCACAGTCCTTTTCTTGATTTGGGGCGGTTGACTGGACTGAAACTGCTTAGTCCAGCGCTCCAGGTTGGCTTCGACACTTCCGCCCTGCCCGGGGCCGAAATAGTACACCGCGCACTCCCCGTCCTCGTGATCGCCGCTAGCTGCAGGGACAGCATAAGTAGCGGCGCGCATGGGCCGCGAACCCAAAGCTTTCCACGAGGCCGGTGCGGTCCAATTCAGCCCGGCAGCAGTGTCCGCGACACACAGTGGCATAGTAGCCGCAAGGGCCAAGAGAGCAAAATGTTTTAACATTCAGCTTCAGTATAGGGCGGGGCACTAACGGGACGGAATAACTCTCCCGGGTCCGTTACCTGTCATCAACTCGCGGTCCTGCGTCCTTTCCACGATATGATGCCCGCGCGCGATGCGGTTTAAGCTCGCGTAGTCCAGTCCATACCTATCGCACACGTGTCGGAGGTCCGTGAGCATGTCCACCACCGCCGAGTCCGTGTTGGCCTTCTCGTTGTTTTGGTACTGTCTTAAAGTTGCGGCAAGTTTGCGAGTACATCGGTTTTGATTGAACCCTGGTCTCATCTGCGATCCTCATGCCAACCCAGTCTCGAAGCTGTTGCGCTGGCGATTTTTACAATCAATTCAGCTTCAGTATAGGGCGGCGGCTGTCGAGCTAATTGTCGCCGAGAACTGCCCGGAGCCTCCTTCACAATCGGCGCTGAGATGGAGCCGATCGCGGAACCCATCGGTATTGCCGTAAGCCACAGGTGAACGGATCGACCACCCACCCCAATCTGCGCTTTATGTGTAAGCCGACCACGCTTTCCGAGCGACTCCCAGTTCTGAGGAGAGCATGGATAAGCGAGACAGGCAATCACTCGAGGCGTGCGGGCCAGGTTGGCGTAGGCCAATACCTGAAACAAATCACTTCGATGCCGATCGCGCAAATCTTCCTCAACCGCGCGCCATGAATGTTGATTCAGTTCTTCCCAATGACGCTTGTACTTCGCATCGACAATCAGAGTGAGCGACTCCCACTCCAACCACACATCCGGAATCAGAGATTTTTGCGACCCGAGATAAGACGGATCCCAACTGATTGGATGAACCGTTTCACGCTTTCGTCCCGTCTTCACTTGGGCTCCCGTTCTTTGGGCTACATGAGTCATCACGGTTTCAATCCAGGCTTCGAAAAAGGTATCCATCGGCAAAGTCCAGGGAATACCTTCGAGATCACTTAGACCGGCAAGTCCTCGTTCGTCCACGGTCCATCCCACTGCCTGTATTCCGTCGAAGAAAGCTTCAGTTCGCAGCGGGCGCTGAAGCCAAACGGCGAAGGCCGTGGAGGATGGAATGTAGGCCGGAACATTTTGTACTCGACGGAGAAGCTGCTGGCCGATTTCGATCAGCCGGTGAACAAATGCGCCATGTTGCTTCTGTGTCTCTAGGGATTGTAGTTGGCGCTCGACACAGTACCGAACCGCGCCCTTAAGCAGCCGGTCTTCGCGCAGATCCGGAAAGCGGCAGGGCACAGACAAGAACTGCCCTCGTGGCATGCTCCTGCTAGCATATTCGGCCCATAAGATCTTGCCTCTAGGCGTGCTGCGGATTTCATCGGTCATCTCAAAACGACGGTCCAGCGCATCCAACAACAGCTTCAATCGTGCCAGGATCATGAAGGAGAGCACCCAAAGCGGCACCCGCCGCTCCGAGCGTTTAAGAACCGGAAGTTTCAGCGGCGTGGGACTAACCCGCCGGCCCATCTGCGCCAGCATAGGACCAATGCCAGCCCACGCGAATCGTGGCTGCACCACCAGTCCATAATCCAATCGGGCGGTAGTGGGAGAGAACAATGGAATGGCTCCGACCTTATTGCCAGCTCGGATCGACAGACGCACATCGCTGCCATCGTACTCTGGTTGGATACTTACGTCGAGCTTCTGTAGCAGCGAGTAGTTCAGGGTGACAAACTGATCGGCCAGCCGCGCCGCTTGTACGTGTGGGTCCCGCACGGTTCTCAGTCCGAAGAAATCAACCGCTGACCGTCGAACCGTTGAATGGTCTTCGAGCTCGAGGCACAAACCCTGGGCCCTTTCCGGTCGTCTCAGAGGAGAAGACGGGCGCTCGCTCGGCGCCCGGCGTTGGTTACGTCCACCGCCTTTCACAAGTTGCACAGCTCCTGGAGGTAGCCGCGAATTGGCTCAGCGAAACCACTGACATAGCCTTGAGCCAGGTACTCCTCTAAAAGCGGGGCCAAATTGACCCTCAGACTTTCTTTGGCTGCCTGGTCATCTGCTTCCAAGAAATAAGAGTGACCTGGCACTAGCGAAAAGGCGTCTTCCGTTGCATGTTCGATGAAGATCGACAAAAGGTCCTTAAAGGCTGCCTGCATCAATTTGCAGGCATACTGCTCGACGACGCTCATTCGCGGCCACAAAGAAACAAACGCGAAGCGTCTTCGGATGGCAGCGTCGAGAATGGCAATACTCCGATCCGCACTATTCATGGTTCCCAGAATGTGCAAATTGTTCGGGAGGAACAACGTTCGATGAAAGGGGTGCCCGAAATCATAAGGCAGCTGAATTCTTCGCTCGGCGGTTACTCGTGCTTCCAGCAGAAAAATTGCTTCTCCGAGAATTTTGCCGAGGTCCGCACGGTTGATCTCGTCTATATGCAGAAGATAATCTCGAGATGGATCTTTGAGAGCTTCGCTCGCCGCTTCCATTAAAAGACCTGCCGTTGGGGCGAATCGCATTCCCAAGTCGCCGCCCGACAACGCCGGTGCCAGGCCACCTATGACGTTCTCATAACTCGTGTTCGGATGAAACTGAATACTCCGTCCCACGCCCTGATACTCTTCTCGCAGAAGATCTACCGCCATCATAGTTTTGCCGGTTCCGGGTGGTCCTTGTAGTATCACGTACTTGCGGTTCTTCAGTAGATCCCGAACTTGAACTCGCTCAACGGCCGGCATCAGGTGCTCGAACCAGGCAGCGCGGATCGAATCGTAGGTCTCCTGATAAGCAGCCATGGGTTCATAGCCTCGCTCCTCGAAGAGCAGATCGAGGAAGGCAGTCAGCGCGGCCTCTGTACGGATACGATTAGAGCTGGGCCGGTAGAGCCCATACATCTCTTTTCCATACCTTTCAAAAACAGTCTTGTATTCCGCCCATGGCTTCTGAATGCTGTCCGGGACTGAAATATCGGTCCTGGTGGGATCTTGTTTCGCCCAAGCGACCAGGTGTCCGTCCCCATAGGTCCGATTCAACCAGGAACAGATCGCTTGGATTTTCCGAGCGTGACCTGGCCTTCCTAGAATTGCCTCATCGGGTGACAGGCCCTGAGTTCCGACCACCATTCCAAACAGACAGGGCTGTTCAGCTACTGGAAACAGGACAAACGATAGCCCGCTGTAAGGTCCTGAATTCGGATTTGAGGGGTGGATGTAAGCAGCGAAAGGGACTCCGGAATCCTGGCTCATCTCAGGAGCGCGCACTGTGGCCACCTTGGCGGCCGCCTTAGGGTAACGCCCCTCGGCACTCCCGAAGAGCGCCGCGAAAGCTTCTCTGTTCCGATCGCTCCAGGAACCGTGCGTGTGAGAATGAACGATGTCGATCAGCTTTGAAATGCTCATTGTGTCACGCCATTGTACATTGTGCGCCGTTGCCAGGTATACACAAAAGCAGGATTAGGGAGGCCTGCCTCAGCGTCATTCCAGCCCCGCTGTGCTAGGATGCATAGAATTCCCGTCTCAGGAGGCTCCATGTCAGACATCGTTGTCGCCCGTAAGCGTCTCGCTTTATCTGCTCTATTGTTGATTTCTTTCGCTCCGCAATGCGCTTACGCGCAAACCACCGGATCTATCGAAGGCACCGTAACCGATACCTCGCAAGCCGCCATGCCTAACGTGGCGGTGCGAGTGATCAATGGAGCGACTCGGGTCCACACCGACCTCACTACCAATTCAGCCGGCTATTTTCGAGCGGAGAATCTGCCCGTAGGCGTGTATCGAATCGAGCTCAATGCGCCGGGTTTCAAATCGTATTCGATCCAGGGCATCCAGCTTGATATTGCCGGGCGCGTCCGGCACGACATCGCTTTGGAAGTCGGCAATCTCACGGAAACCGTCACGGTGAAAGCCAGCCCGATGGAGGTCCAGACGTCCAACGGCACAGTATCCGCCGTGATTACGCGTGAGCAGATCGCAACCGCGGTTTTGAACGGCCGCCATTATGCCCGCCTTGCGATGCTGATGCCGGGTGCCGTCTATAGCTCCAGCAGTGACGAGCTATCCGGTGCGGGGCTGAGCCAGGTCGGATCGCCTGTCTCGATCAATGGGCTGAATAACAAGGCTTCCGGTTGGTTCGTGGACGGAGCCTTCAACATCAACTTCGGCAACGGCGAAGCCAATACGCACGTCCCCGTGATCGAAACGCTGGAGGAAGTGCAGGTGCAAACGTCCAACTATAGCGCCCGCTATGGAACTGCCGGCGGTTCCGTCATCAACGCTGTCACGCGCAGCGGCACCAATACCTTCCACGGCACGTTGTACGAATACTTGCGCAACGACAAACTCGACGCGCGTAACTTCTTCCAGGCCACCAAAACACCGGTCAAGCAGAATCAATTCGGATTTACATTCGGCGGGCCCGTCATCCTGCCGAAATACAACGGCAGAAACAAGACGTTCTTCTTTTATAGCGAGGACTGGCGGAAGCGCCGCACTCCGGCAGTAGCATTGCTGGCGGTTCCCACACTGGCCATGCGGACCGGTGACTTCTCGGCCGAAGCTGCCCGGCTAAAGGTCTCCATTCTCGATCCTGTAAACAAACAGCCGTTCGTGAACAATTTCATTCCATCCAACCGCATTAATGCCAATGCAGCGCTGTTGCTGAAGACCTATTT
>JBBSFW010000265.1:0-4980 GCA_038254805.1 Terriglobales bacterium | reverse complement strand
CACGTGCGCACGAACTTCGCGTCGAACATCCGCGAGACTTCATCGGCCGAATTCTCGAGGCGATCCAGCCAATGCTCGAGAGTGCGGGCATAGTGCAAGCGCAGGTTTTCAACATCAACGACCGCAAAATTCCACGGTTCAAAAATCTCCATTACTTCGCGGAGAGCTGGGGTGTACCCACCAGGGAAAATATGTTTTCTTATCCACGGGCTCAGCGGCCACGGCCGGTTGCGACCGATGAAGTGCAGCAAGCCCCGGCCAGTATCCCCAATGGTCCGATGGATCACTTTGCCGAGTTCATGGTAATTCGATCGGCCGACGTGTTCCACCATGCCCACGGAAGCGAAAACGTCAAAGCTGCCGTGAATGTTGCGATAGTCGTCCTCTATGAATTCAACGCGGTTTTCTAGTCCTTCGTGATGGGCTCGCCAACGGGCATAGGCGATCTGCTCATGGGAAATGTTGAAGGCTTTCACCTTTACACCATATTGTCGGGCCATATGGAGAGCAAGCGCGCCCCAGCCACAACCCGCTTCCACGACCCGCTCTCCGGGCTGCAGGCGCACCTTCCGACAAACATGATCTAACTTGGCATACTGAGCTTCTTCCAAACTCGAAGTCGGGGTTGGGAAATATGCGCAGGTATAGACCAATTGTGGATCCAGCCAAAGTTGATAGAACTCATTGCTGATGTCGTAGTGGTGATGGATGTTGTGGCGAGAACCTCTGCGACTGTTGATTTGAGTCAGATTCAGCCATAGCTCCGCCAGCCAAGGGTAGAGACCGCTCCCCACTCGCACCGATCTCGACCGAGCAATCGCTTCCAGGAACGCAACCATGTCACCGCTGATTTTTATGCGGCCGTCGGCGTAGGCTTCGCCGAAGTTGATATCCGGATTAAGAACAAGCCTTGCCAGAGTGCGCCAGTCGGAGATCACAATCTCAGCAACAAGCTCGCCAGAGTGCGGAAACACTTCCGGCCCGCCCGCCATGGCAATCCGTACTGGAGGGTCCCCGGCGGATTCGAGAATCCTTTTTAAAACCGAACGTTTAAGAGAGGCAAACATGTGTGTCAGTCGCTGGAATTCCGCCTGCCGTAACTTGAGTGGCATGAAGAAATCGGGATGCGCAGCGCACCTCAAAGCAACCGGGGAGTTTACGCCATCCTAATGCAGGCGTAAATGGTCTGACATTCGGCGGCGAGAGGTCGAATTGACAATCGCCGCCGGCCCGGTAGAGGTGCAAAGTTCGCCGGATGCTCCAGTGGAAAATGCTGGATTGCATGTGCAGGACTTTGCAGAGTAGCTGCTGACGACGGACTCCCTACGACTGAATTCGCCTCCAAATCATTGCAATATAAGCAGTTGAAACACAAAAGCGTGGCAGGGCAATTGCACCTCTCAGGCGTGCTCAATTTCGTATCGCCCAATTTCGTGCTATCCGAATGACCCTTCGAAAGCAAAGCTCTGTTCTGGTTGCGGTGCTCCTGTTTTTGTCCGTGGGCATCGCTAGCGCCCAAGTTACCATCACGCTAAACCCACCGTCGGCTTGCCCGGTTGTTTCACAGCAGCAACAGTTTCAAGCTACTGTTTCCGGCGGCGATCCTACGGTTGTCTGGAGCGTCGACAGGGTTAATGGTGGTTACAGCGCGGGGGGATTCATTTCCAGTTCCGGGCTTTATACCGCTCCCACTAATGCTGCGACCCACTACATAAAAGCCACCAGTGTCGCCTCGCCCACTAGTGGCGCAACCGCCGAGGTGACCGTGCGTTCCGGTTCGGGCGTATCAATGATGCCCGTGACCGCTTCGGTGATTGTTTCCGGAACACAGCAATTCCAAGCCAGGGCTTGCGGACTGAGCTCGTCCGATCTGACTTGGGCGGTGGATGGAATCGTGGGCGGCAACGCAAGCGTGGGAACCGTCGACTCCACGGGCATGTACACCGCGCCTTCGAATGAGGGTACCCATCAGGTTCAAGCTACCAGCGTGGCGGATTCCTCCAAGAAAGCCAGCGCCACGGTAAAATCTTTCTCGCGGATTACAGCGGATTTCGGTTCGCGTGCCATTACTGATTTTCCAGTGTCGGCCGGCACTTTCGGGGTACAGCTCGGTTTCGTCTTCAATAACTTTTATAAGAACCAATCGGCGATGGCTCAACTCTCGCAGGCCGGGCTCTCGCCCATGCGGATCGACGCACAGCTGCAAAGCATTTTTTCAACAAACGCAACAACCCCGAACTGGAACGTGATTGATCCCATCATTTCCACTTTAAAGGCGGACGGATTGCGTCCTTTGGTGGTGATGGGTTACACCCCTACGTGGTTACAACCCAGTCCCAATCCCTGTTCTGGGCCGGATGTGCAGCCTTACCATGCGGTCCCGGCCGATGTGAATCAGTGGGCCCAATTGGCCGGGGCTTTTGTGAAGCACATGGACACAGCCTTTCCGGGATTCATTCAGGATTACGAGATCTGGAACGAACCGGATAATGCTCCCGGGTTGTGCGTCTCGGGAAACAGTAACCCCGGCAGGCTAAGCGCGTATTTGTCGATCTATGGCGCGGTTGCGCCGGTGATGAAGGCACAGGCGACCACCGATGGAATGAGCATCCGCATTGGCGGCCCGGCCTTGACGAATTCGGGTACGGCACCCGAATGGATACCGGCATTGCTCAGCAATCCGAACACTGCGCCTTATGTGGAGTTTGTGAGCTATCACCACTATCCGACCTCACCCCTGGTCCAAGATGCGGGCATGACCTGGGACAATGTTGGCTGGCCGGAGTCATTGGTCTTCCGCACCCAAGACCCAGGTTCAGGATTCACCGCAATCTACAAGAAGATTGCCGACCTGGTGAAGGCTGGGTCGCAGCCGAACGCGGCAAACACACCGATATTTTTAGATGAATACAACACCACTGCTGCATTCACGGCGGACTGCTGCCGCAATGACCCCAGGACAGCACCGTTGTGGAATGCACTGGTCATGCAAGACGTGCTCAACTCAGTGTATGCAGGAGTGGCAAGGGTCCCAGGCGGAATGATGTATTTCTCCGCGCAGAACTGGTTTCCCGGAGCTGGCGGCGCATACTTCTTTTGCATGATCGGTACCATAAATTCCGTGATGGATTGTGCCTATGATGCCGCCAACGCGCAGCCTTATCCTCAGTATTACGCCTACAACCTGGTGTTGGGATCGAACTACCTGGGATTAGGTGGGGGCGGGTTCATGGTACCCAGCAGCCCGGCCATGAGCCAGTCCGGACTCGCCGTCTCGGCGTTTTACACACCGGCCAATGATGCGGTTGTGATCACCAATCCTTCTGCGACCGACTACCCGAATGTTCCTATTAATTTGGCTAACGTCGGCTCATTCTCACCGGGCACGTTGTATTTACTGAACAGCGCTAATCCGCACATCACTGCTGTACCGTTGTCATTGACGCCCAGCGGCAATACTTTGACTACCACCATCTCGGTCCCTCGCTACTCAGTGGCGGCTATATCCATTAATAACGGCAGTTCGAGCGGGGGCGTGAGCGTTGTCGTCGTTCCGAGTAACACCTCGATTTCCCCCTCTCAAAGCGTGCAATTCACGGCAACCGTTACCGGCGCCACCGACAGCAGCGTTACCTGGTCGGTGGACAACGTGGCGGGTGGCAATGCCACGGTCGGCACAATTTCAGCATCCGGCCTTTATAGATCACCGGCTAGCACGGGAATTCATACCGTTACTGCGACCAGTGTCGAGGACAGTACAAGGTCAGCCAGCGCGCAAGTAACCGTAACAGGCGCTACCGTACTGATCACCATCAGCCCTACATCCGCCTCGTTGACCGTTTCAGATACACAACAGTTCGGCGCAACGGTGCAGAACATCAGCAATATTGAAGTTACCTGGTCGGTGGACGGCATTAACGGCGGCAGCAGCAGCGCAGGACTGATAGACGCCAATGGGCTGTACACCGCACCAACTATCGCCGGCAATCACACGGTGAGAGCAACCAGCGTTGCCGACACCAGCAAATCAGCCAGCGCACAAGTGACGGTGACGCCGATCCCCATTGTGGTAACGATAACGCCGCAATCAGCTTCTGTGCCACTGTCCGGCACGCAGCAGTTCCATGCTGTCGTGCAAAACGCAAGCGACTCAACCGTAACATGGCAAGTAGATGGCATTGCCAGCGGTAACAGTGCTACTGGGAGAATCGACGGCACAGGGCTGTACACCGCGCCAACGGTCATCGGTACCCATACAGTGACTGTGACCAGCGTTGCGGATCCCAGCAAAAGCGCGACAGCGCAAGTTACGGTTACCGCAAATCCCGACTTCGGCCTTACGGTGTCGCCAGCCAGGATATCTGTTGCGGCTGGTCAATCGGCGAAGTTCGTGATTACCGTGCAGCCAATTAACGGCTTCAAGCAGGCACTGACGTTCACCTGTACAGCATTACCTGCTGCATCGAGTTGTGCGACCCCGACCGTCAGTCTTGACGGAAGCTCCGCGGCGTCGACAACCATCACGATTTCTACGACCGCGAGGACGGTTGCGGCAAGTATCGATCCCCTCAGTGGTTTCCTGGTGTTATTGCTGACAATTTCTTCCATTATTTCGCTCAGCATTTGCCGCGGCAAGTGGCAAAACAAAATGTCATCGTGGCCTGGCTTGCTGGCTGTGCTTCTGGTGATGGTATGCATTTCGTGTGGTGGGGGCGGGAGCTCCGGCCCACCGCCACCGCCTCCACCACCAGGAGGCACCCCGGCCGGGACCTATACGGTCACACTGGTCGGCACGTCCGGGAGCATCAGTCACAGCGCAACCGTCACCTTGGTCGTGAACTAACCAAGCTTAGTGAAAGCCGGTTATCTGGAATGCAGGGCGAACGGACTGGAACGATGTAGAGAATGTCGGAAGGGCTGGTCTTCCCTTAGGCTGGAGATTTCCAATGGCAGGTAGTGCGCTGCTATGTTCCGTAATCT
>JBBSFW010000264.1:0-4995 GCA_038254805.1 Terriglobales bacterium | reverse complement strand
CTCCAAAGCGCGTAGTTGTTACGAGCGGCTGCGCTTACTGCTAAGCATTGGCCGCAGGCCGCAGCCGCGGCTGGAGCAAATTCGGCTTAAGCTCGACCGTTTTGTGCTTTCCTTCGCGCGGCCAATCCCAATCTCGAGCCGGTTAGAGTTCCTCCAGTGGTGGTCGGCGCCGTAGAGGGTTCCGGCACACGGGTGATTGCCCAAGTGCTTCAGAAAGCCGGTTGGTTTATGGGCAATCGGCTGAATCCGCGCAACACGCGCCGGAAGATTTGGTTAAACAAACGGGGTTTAACACATGCGACCACTTAAATCTCCTCACATCCTGCGGACTTTTTTGTGCGTGCTCTTCCTCGCCGTTTTGGGCCGCGTCTCCGTCCTTGCTGTCTCGGGGCCGCCAATACGGACAGGTCTGTGGTTTACACAGAAGATTCCAGAAAACGAGGGCGACCTGAGCTCTTTTGCGAAAGCTGTAAGTACAAACTCCTATCTCACTGGCGTCTGCCTGAATATTGGATGGGGGCGGGTCGAGCAGGAATCTGGTAAGTTGGATTTCAGCGCGATCGACAAAACCGTGGAAGTCCTTCGACGTGTTGGCCTGAAATATCAGCTTAACCTGAAACCGGGGGTAGATACTCCGGCATACGCTTTCAAGGAAGGGGCTCAGTCGTTTGAGACGCAGGTAACCAATCCTGACCGGCCCACTTTTGGCCAGACGGTGGTCATTCCTGTCCCGTGGGATCCGATTTATCAGCGAAATTTTTCCCGTGTGATCGCGCAGCTTGGGAAGCGCTATGCCGCCGATCCGTTGTGCGTGAGCGCCGTGCTCACCTGCGCCAATTTCAACAGCTCGGAAATGCATCTGCCGAAAACTCCGGCGGATCGCGCCAAGTGGAAAGCGATGGGCGATTATCAGGCCAAGTTGCTCGATGTATACAAAAAATATACGGACGAGTGGGCCAAGGCGTTTCCCAAGCAAGCGATTTCTCTTCATGTATCCCAAGTCCTGGATTTGCCTTCTACATTTAACGAGCAGGTCATTGATTATGGACTCAGCAAATACCCGGACCGTTTGACCATTCAGAATGACACGCTCACGGGACGAGAGGAAGACACGGGCAGGATCAATTATGATCTGGTGCAAAAATACCAGGACCGGCTTCATCACGGATTCCAAAGTGATGGCGCTTTTTCTCGTGGCGGGGAGAGGATGGGCTCAATGGAGATGGCAGCGCTTAACGTGGTCCATGCCAAGGGTGAATATTGGGAGCTTTGGCATGACGATGGCCTGAGTGCGGAAATTTCAGCAGCGGTGGCTCGGACCTGGAAGGAGGCAAGGCAGCTTGGTTACGAGGCTTACAAGAAAAAGCTGGTCGGTGAAGGTCACTACCGAGAGCGCGCGGATGATCACTATCGCGGGAAGGGCAGGCGAAAGCCTAAGCGGCCGAACGGAAAGGAATTTACGAATGTAAGAGAGTAAAACAATTTTATTGTGTTACTTGACAATAGTGCGTATAGGCCGGAATTCATTGGTGCCAAGTCCGTTCGCGCATTCGTTCGAACCCTCTTTCCGCAGGGAAATCGAATGCCAGCGGATTCAAACAATGAGAAGTGCCCATGATTCGAGACTATGTCGCAATATCTACCCAACGCGTGCTGACTCGCGCAGCGAGGGTAGCGTCTTCGGGCACTCTCGCTGCAATGGCCCCGACACACTCCGGATTTTGTAGGAAAGGACCGCCATAAGGAAAAAATTTCTTCTTCCTTGGCAGAGCGTGACTTGCGCGGCCGGCCAGAACCAATTGAAACCAGGAGTAAAGCATTGTTGGGCGAAAATTCCATTTGCCACAGTTATGGTTTCGATCGTTGTCCAAATCATGGCAGGTGGTTTGGTTTTGGCCCAAGTGCTGACACATGGGCCCGTAGTGGGAGGCGTGACTGCCTCGAAAGCAAAGGTGTTTGTTCGAATCGACAGGGCAGCCAACGTCGCACTCCGGTATGGGACTGATCCAAATCTCGACACCTACCAGGTGTCGAGAACATACCAGACCAGCTCGGCGGACGATTTCACCAAGATCATCCCGCTTTCCGGCCTATCAGCGGAAACGATCTTTTACATTAACGTACTTGTGAACGGCGTACCGCAGCTACCTTCTCCGCCGTATCCGTCGTTCACGACATTTCCCACAGCTGGCAGTTTGAGGAACTTCAAGTTTGTTGTGCTCTCGGACTTCACGGCCACCGCAAGGCTCACTCGCACAGTGCAGACTTTTGCGAGCGCCACAGCAGAGCAACCGGTCTTCGCATTCATTGGCGGGGATTTTGACCACACGAACCCGACAACGCTCTCGACGAAGAGGAAAATGTTCAAAGACCTCTATGATCCGAATACGCTTTACATGTCCGGCTTCGTCGATCTGATTTTGCGCAGAATGCCAATCATCCACCAATGGGATGACCATGACTCCGGCATGGATAACGCGGACAAAACGTACCCCTATTGGAACCTGACTCAGCAGGTGTTTCAGGAGTACGTGCCGAGCTATCGGCTCCCTTCGGTAACGCCGGGCATCTGGCAGAAATTCAAATATGCCCAGGCCGAGTTTTTTGTCCTCGACTGCCGAAGCCAAAGGGATCCTGAACTCGAACCCGACAATAAGAACAAAAGCATGCTCGACGGCAATAATCTTGGCGCGAGCGGAGAGTTGCGATGGCTTAAAAATGGTCTGCTCGCATCGACTTCACAATGGAAGATTATCTTCACTTCCGTGATCATCAATCCAACCACGAAACCTTTCGATGCTTGGGGTGGGTATCAAACAGAGTGGAATGCGCTAAGGAATTTTATCAACACGAACAACATTCACGGCGTCGTGTTTATTTCCGGAGATCTCCATCTGGGCGCGATTGACAATGGCATTCATGCTGGCTTCCCTGAAATGTGCACCGTCCAGCCGAACGGGAACGGCGGTTGCCCTACCGCTCCCTACGGGGATTGGAGCGAGGGATATTACGCAGGGTGCACTGGCTACGATTTGGTCACGATCTTGCAGAACCCGGATCGGTTAATCCTGCAGGTGGCGGATGAGTACGGCAACGTTCAGATTTCCTACACGGTGTCGAGCGGTATCTCAACCGACCTCCGCGTACCGTAACTGACGGAAAGACCGCAGCCATCGCGGGTGCGAAGGACACCTACACAATTGTGGTAACCAACGCCGGGCCGAGCGACGTCAGCGGAGCGGTGGTCAGCGACAGTTTTCCCGCCCGTTTCACTGCCGTGACCTTTACCGCGACGCAGAGCGGTGGAGCGTCAGGGTTCACCGCGACTGGCACTGGCAACATCAGTGATACAGTAGCGTTGCCCGCCTCCTCTCACGTCACCTACAAGGCGAAGGGGACAGTTAGCTCGTTCAGCTACCGGCACGCTCTCTGACACAGCCACTGTGACCGCTCCGAGCGACGTGCCGGATCCGAATCTCGCTAACAACAGCGCAACCGATACTGACACGCAGTAGTCGCCCCAACACCAAGCGAAACGCCGTCTCCAACCGAGACACCAATACCAACACTTGCTTCGGTATATTAACGATGCGGTAACAGCAGGGTAGGCACCAACAGTTACCGTAAGTAGGATAGACATGGTTGCCGTCGCTCCAGCCTAACGCTAACTCGTCGGCGAAGAGATCAGGCCGACGCTATGTTTCCCCATGCCGCATCGCCTCTCCACACCCTGCCCTTCGCATCGCGCAGCGATGGATTTTCTTTGACTCCAAGGCATAAAAGCGTTCCATTAGGCATTAGAAAAGTACTGTCAGCTTTCTCGTGATGGCAGCCGCGAACGCCGCGGAGGCGCTGATGATGGCCCGAAATTCGATTTGGCGGTGTGCTTAAGCGTGATCGAGCACATCCCCGAGCCTGAGGCTGCACTCAAAGAACTGGCAAGGGTGCTTCACGATGACGCTGTGCTTATACTTGGTTATCCCTTGGAAAACGCATTCCTCATCTCGCTAAAATGGATGACCCGCATAGAAAGCCGCTTACGCTTGCGCATTCAGGGCAAACCACTGCCGCGAGGGAAAGCCTTTAGCCCTCATGTCACAGATTGTCGAGGCTTGGAAAGAACCGTAGAGAAGGTCTTCGCGCTTGAGGCCCGCCGCGACATCCGAATAGTTGGTTTGCCGGTTTACCGAATCTTGAAGCTGCGGAAAACAACGATCAAAGGCTTGACCCGCGACGCATCCGACGTTCAAAATAAGTGATTCGATAACATTGAATGTGACTAGCTCCAAATGGCGTGGCTCTTTTGAGCGGATCCTTCCGCTCTTGAAAATCGGCAGCAGACCACGCTCGCGGCTACAGCAAATTAGTATGCGGCTCGATCGCTCTTCTCTCGCGCTACCCATTCCATGGAAGGTTCCGCCTCTCGATCCTTCTGTTCCGCCGCCGGTTGTTGTCGGCGCTACCGGCGGTTCCGGCACATGGGTGATTGCCCAAGTGCTTCAGAAAGCGAAGGCATTCGCGATCGTGGCAGTATCGGTTGATCGCGCCGGGCTGGCGCAGCGAAAGTGGTTGAACTCGGCCGCGGCGCTCAAGCCGACCTGGAGCGTTTTGGTTATGAGGTCTGAAGGCACAGAGATGCATGGCTCGCCTCTGCCAGCAACATGCAATAACTTCGCATCAGATGATCTTCGAAAAAGAAGTGAGCAACGAACAGTGATCAGCCGAGTGGCGACTGGTATTATGAAACGCATGCGACCACTTACATCTCCTCACACCATCCGGACTTTTTTGTTCGTGCTCACCCTCGTCATTTCGGTTCGCGTCCCGATCTTTGCTGTTTCGGGTCCGCCGCTCCGCACTGGTCTATGGATGATGCAGCGGATCGAGGCCGCCGACGAAGCCGGTGCCTTCGAAGCTCAAGTCCGCGCAAACCCGCATCTCTCCGGCGTATGTCTCCACATCGGCTGGAAAGACATCGAGAAGGAGCCTGGGCAT
>JBBSFW010000263.1:0-5013 GCA_038254805.1 Terriglobales bacterium | reverse complement strand
GCGAAGTATCCGAAGTTTGCTGCCGTTGACCGAGCAGTGGAAAAGTCGGGGTTTAAGGTCATTCTCTTGCTTCGTCTGGAACCGGTGTTTCTGCCCTTTGCCGTGCTCAACTATGCTCTAGGCCTGACGCGGGTGAGATTGCGGGATTACGTTTTGGGTTCATGGCTCGGCATGCTGCCGGCGACGACTTTGTATGTGTATCTGGGATCGGCCGTGCACAGCATTTCCGATCTGGTTCAAGGCCGACTGCCAGACACGGGTATTGCCGGCCGCGTGCTGTTCTGGGCGGGTTTGCTCGCCTTGGGACTGCTTGTATTGCTTCTCGGCCGATTGGCCAAAAAGACCCTGTCTCAAGAGATCGGTGCTGAGACGGAAAGTGAGACAGCCTGATGGCGCCCCCAGTTCCCGATGTGCTGCCGGCCGACGAATACAATCGTGTGCTCGTTGAGAATGCGCATCCGCCAAATCGGAAGAACCCTCAGCCACGCGGGCGCTACAACCTGATGGTGATCGGAGCAGGTACTGCTGGCCTAGTTTCCGCGGCAGGCGCAGCTGCCCTGGGCGCTAAGGTAGCCTTAGTTGAGCGCCACTTGATGGGTGGTGATTGCCTGAACTACGGTTGCGTCCCATCCAAGGCGTTGATCCGCGCCGCTCGTGCGGCCTATGCGGTCAAAGACGCTTCCAGGTTTGGCGTTGCGTCTGACCTCCACCATACCGACTTCGCCGCGGCCATGCGTTGGATGCGCCGCACCCGCGCTCAGATTTCAATCCACGACTCCGTGGAACGGTTCTCCGGTTTGGGTGCCGAGGTGTTTCTGGGCGATGCGCACTTTATCTCGAAGCACGCAGTGGAAGTGGAAGGAGCGCGTATTGAGTTTTCCAAAGCCATCATTGCTACCGGCGCGCGGGCTGCGGAGCCGAATATTCCGGGCCTGAAAGAAGCTGGTTACCTGACCAACGAAACTGTCTTTTCCCTTACTGAGCTCCCGCGCCGGCTAATCGTGCTTGGTGGTGGCCCAATCGGCTGCGAACTGGCGCAAAGCTTTCACCGAATGGGCAGCGAGGTTTCGATCCTCGGCCACGCACCCCGGCTCCTGCCAAAGGAGGAGTCGGATGCAAGCGCTGTGCTTACTCACCGTTTCCGTCGTGAAGGGATCACTCTCTTTCTCGGCGCACAGATTAGGCAGGTGGGACGTGTGCAATCAGGCAAGCGGGTGTACTTCGACGCGGGCGAAGGTCAGAAGGATGTTGTTTGCGATGAGATTCTGGTGGCCGTGGGCCGCGCTCCTAATATCGAAGGGCTTGGCCTCGAAGCAGCGGACGTGAAATTCACTCGGCAGGGTGTAATCGTGGACGATCATTTGCGCACCTCGAATCCTGATATTTATGCCGCCGGGGACATCGCATCGCGTTTTAAGTTCACGCACGCGGCCGAAGCCTTGGCACGGATCGCATTGCAGAACGCTCTCTTCTTGGGCCGCAAAAAAGCCAGCAACTTGGTAATTCCCTGGTGCACCTACACTGACCCCGAGGTCGCACACGTTGGCATCTACGCGACTGAGGCGCAAGAGCGTGGTATTGAAATCGAACCTGTCGATCTTGGCCTGAATGATAACGACCGGGCGGTAACCGACGGTGAAATAGAAGGTTTCATTCGCATATTTATCGCGAAAAAGGACCGAACACTGCTTGGAGCGGCCGTGGTCAGCTCTCACGCTGGTGAGAGCATTGGCGAAATGGTCTTAGCCATGCAGAACAAGCTGAGGCTGAGTGATCTGAGTGGAGTGATCCATCCCTATCCCACCCAGGCAGACATCATCAAGCGGGCAGGCGATGCCTCCATGAAATCAAGACTGAAGCTGTGGATGAAACGTCTGTTAACCAAAATCTTCGAATTGCGCAGGTGACGGAGCTGTGATCGATACCACAATCTGCGTCTTTGCCAAGCCTCCGATACCGGAAAAGGTCAAGACACGCCTGATTCCCGCCCTCGGAGCAGAGACGGCCGCGCGCTGCGCAGAGGCTTTTCTACTGGACACCGTCGAAACCGTGGAGAAGCTCGGGTGGGCCAAATTGGTGATTGCTGCGACAGAACCATTCTCGCATCCTTCTATTGCAGACCATGAGTTGTGGTTGCAACCGGATGGCGGTCTAGACGCGCGAATCGAAGCCATACTGCAGCGCGCTCTTCGGGCAACGCCCATGGCTTTTGCTTTGGGCGCGGACAGTCCAGGGCTGCCGCTTCAATTTCTGGAGGATGCTCGCGAAGCGCTACTGTCCCGCGATGCAGTGCTGGGTCCGACAACGGACGGCGGTTTTTATCTGTTGGGAGTGAAGCAATGCCCCGCGGGGATGCTTGATGGCGTCGAGTGGAGCGGTCCGGCCACGGCGCAGCAAACGCTCACGCGGCTGTTGCATCTGAAATTTTCCGCTGCTCAAATAGGAGAGTGGACCGATGTGGACACGCCGGAGGACTTGACACGACTGCAGAATATTTTGCAGCAGAAGGGCGTTGCCGCGGTGCACACCAATTTGCTGTTGAACAGGCTCTCTGCCAGTGTTAGCGGCGCCACATGAAGATATCGGTCGTCATTCCGGTACTGAACGAGCTCGCCTGTCTTCCTTCGACGGTTGAATCCGTCCGTAAGTCTATTTCTGATCCGGAAATCATCGTGGTGGACGGAGGCAGCAGCGATGGCAGCGGCGAATGGCTCTCAAACCAACCCGATATCAAAACGCTCATTTCGAGTAAAGGTAAAGGTTTACAGCAGAACGCTGGTGCCTTCGCTGCCAGCGGCGACGTATTGCTGTTTCTCCATGCTGACTGTCAGGCGCCTTCGGACGCTGGCAGGCAACTGGAGAATGTAATGATCGACCCAAGCGTGTCGGGAGGCTGCTTCTCTGTGCGCTGGGACGATGCGCGGTTCTCTTTGCGTCTGGTTGCGCTCGGCATGAACCTACGCACCAGGCTTTTTCAGAGCGCTTACGGAGACCAGGCCCTGTTCGTCCGCAAGGCCATATTTGAGAAAGTCTGCGGCTTCCCCGATTGGCCTCTGTTTGAGGATGTCGAACTCCTGCGACGGTTCAAGAAATTAGGTCGCTTCGCGATCATCCCGTCGCCTGTGACACTCTCACCGCGGCGCCTGCTCGCCTGGGGCGTTTGGCGCACCGTAGCAGTTGTTTACGGTCTTCAGGTCGGCTATTGGCTCGGTGTCCCACCCGAGCACCTCAAGCATTGGTTTGCGGACTTTCGTCCTCCGCGCTACAGCGCGAGACCACCCCATGAAAGGCCTGGAACAGAGTCTGAATAGAGGCGCGGCTGCACTGGCTACTCAACCGGCAATTCGGTCAGAAACCAAAGTGGCCGCGCGATAACCGGTCTTAAGGGACCCGAGTGATTTCTATCCGGGCCACGGGATTTCGCCAATCATAGGTTGCGGCTGAGAGATCTCCGATGCCGTGAATCCCGGAATGAATGTGCACGAAATCGCCATCGCCATCCCGGCTGGGGTTGAAGCCCTCTCCGGTGCAGACAGTTGGCGGTCCTGGGATGTTCGCGCACACCTCATCGTTGGCTTCCGTCCCGGCATCGTAGGCGGGAGAGTAGAAGACTACTGTCCGCTTAAAGAAGTTTGGACCATTGGCGCCGTTCAGGGCAAAGAAGGCGTCGTTCGTAGGGACGAGCATCGAGACGACACTGACATGGTCGAACGGTCCGCGGGCTTCGACCATTAGTGTGGCGGACTTGCCCGGAGGAAGCGGTGCGCCTGAATCCACCACTTTCAAAACCGCTCCGTTGGATCTGAGACTCGCTTCGAGTGCGGCGAGATCACCGGCCTCCGCAACCTGTTCCAACTCGACGCTGGCGGGCGCGCCTAGCGTGAACAGCTTCACCCCGGCCTTGTGAGAGGCAACCATAATCGGAGTAAACGTCTCCCCACTTGTGAGGTTCGTTACTGTGACTTTGAAACGCTGCGCATGGGCCGGTGCGCCTAAGAGTGTGCAACAAAGCACTGTACCGAGACTGAGGGCGAGGGTATGCAGGAACCTGGAACGACTCATCTTGACTGCTCCTCCGTTAGATTTGTGCGTGCCTGGGAGAAACTCCGAGGACTTCACTGTCTTCGTAGTCGGAGTCCGATGACAAATCCCCCTCGCAAAAATCTCGATGATCAAATCGAACCCGTACAATCCAAAGACTGTGATGGGGGCAAGCATTCCACGAATTGCGTTCACAAGTGCCGCCGTTCTCCTTGCCCTGTTGCGTCCTGGGATTCTGTTGGCTGGTGACGACAACAACTATGTTGGCGCGAGTGCTGGCTTCGCCATTCTCTCAGGCGATGGCCGAGCCATTGTGGGGCCGGCCGGCAATTCCATATCCCTCTATAAACCGGAGACCGGCGGCGCATTCAATCTGTTTGTGGGGCGCCATCTGACGGACTACTTGACGATCCAGGGCAACTATATTTGGAACAGCAACTATCTGACCCTCAACTCCGTTGCGTCTTCGTCGTCTGGGCAAGCAAGCTACCAGGAGACGCGGAACAGCTATCAGCACGGCGCCATTGGCGATGTCCTGCTTTACTTCCGTAGTCGCAGGAGTTGGGTCAGGCCCTTTCTTTCGGCGGGCGCCGGACTGGTCCGCCTGAACAGCCGAGAGGAACAGATCACGTCGGTCGTGGGGACGGCCACACTGCCACCCAGAAGCTTCGCTTCTACAAACCCCGCTTTGCGAGTGGCGGTTGGCGCGGACCTCAAGCTCCGCAGTGGGTGGTCCTTCCGCTACAGTTTTAGCGAGACTCTGACCTCAAATCCCATCAGTGATCGGCTCTCTCCTCCGGGGCAAGGCAATCTGAAGAACTTCCATAACCTTTTCGGCTTCGTTAAGTCTTTCTGAACGCTTACCCTTCCTGGAACTTTACGTACGGACAATTGGGCCAATAGATGGGAGCTGTATCGAAATGCTCAGCCAATACTCGGGCATGGCACACCTGGCAAACATTCTTCGACTTG
>JBBSFW010000262.1:0-5022 GCA_038254805.1 Terriglobales bacterium | reverse complement strand
TAGCGCATACGCCGTTGATGGCATTACCATAGCGGGCTTTCCCGTCCCGTGCCTTCGGCATTAGCGCATACGCCGTTCCAGAATTCGCAGTTAAGATTACGATCAGCAGAAATGGTAACCATGAGCACCGCAACCAGCCGTCCTGAATACGCGGAGCTACGGGTGCCGTCCCGAAACGGGACTCGGATCACCTTGACCCTTTACCCGGCATTACCATGCCGGGCTTTCCCATCCCGTGCCTTCGGCACTAGCGGTGCCGTCCCGAAACGGGACTCGGATCACCTTGACCCTCTACCCGGCATTACCATGGCGGGCTTTCCCATCCCGTGCCTTCGGCACTAGCGCATACGCGCCCGCAAACCAGGCAAGCCTATCGAGATATTGAACGAACTGATAGAAGCGAACGGTCCAAAGCAGAAAGATCTGGTTGATGTGTTCAGAACTCCCAGCATTGTCTCCGAGGTCTTAAATTAGGAAGCGCGAGCTGGATAGCGCGTTTACTGGGCGGTGCCTTCGGAGCTGGGCTTTCTTCGCGACTGGCATTTCTTGACAATCGCGGAACGGAGTTTGGTGCGGAGGTCTTCGGGCAGGGTATAAAGCTGGGAATCGCGGTAGATTTCGATGGTCTTTTTGGTTGTGTCGCAGACCACGTAGCAGTTGTGGCACCAAGCCAGGTGCTCTTCAAGTTCGGACTTGGTGGGAGCGTCCATGACCCCGTCGAGGTAATCGGTAAGCTCGGTAAGAAATTCAGAGCACTTCACTGGTTGCCATCTCCGCTGCTTGGTTTTTGCGAGCCATTCGATTTGTCTCGTCTTCGAAAATACTTGTTCAGCCGCTCGCGTAATTGCAATCTTGCACGGAGCAATCTTGACTTCACCGCCGGAACGCTTAATTCCAGCGCCTCAGCGGTTTCCTCGGTTGAAAGACCCTCGACATCCCGCAGGACGAACACGGTCCGAAAGCTCGCGGGCAGTCCGTGGATGGTGCGGTCCAGAATCTCTCGCAGTTCCGCCTGAGTGTACTGCTGCTCAGGATTCGGACTCCAGTCCGCAACCTCGCGCGGCACCGAGTCATCTTCGGTCTTTACATCCTCGTCGAGCGAAATCATGCGCTCGGGACGGCGGCGCCGCAACTTCATCAGCGCCTCGTTCACCGCAATCCGCACCAGCCAGGTGTAGAACTTCGACTGCCCCTGAAACTGCTTCAGATTGCTATACGCCTTGATGAACGCGTCCTGAACAACGTCCTCAGCATCCTCGCGGTTCTGCGTGATGTGCTGCGCGATGCGGAAAACGTTGCGATCGTAGCGGCGGACCAGTTCCTCAAAAGCGGCGACATCGCCGGCCTTTGCCGATTCGACCAGAGCCAGTTCATCAGTGACTGGCTCACCTACCTTTGGTTGGATTGCGCTCATTCGACATTCGATGCAGGAATTTTCACGCTAAACGGACCCGATCGAGATTCCTATTCTAACGGGTTATCGAGAAATTTCGCCAATCACCCGGCCGGAGCAACATACAGGCGGCGCCAACCGGGGATCATTCGCGGGCAATAGCACCGGGCTCGGAGTCCTTCCGCTTGCCGGTGATCGCCAAGACTGTGCTTTTGCTGGTGGCATCGCTGCTCTATCGACCACTGAATCGCGGCCGGCAATCTCAACAAATCGCTTCAACCCCGGGCCCAACGGGAAAATTATTCTTCATTTTCGCCGCCTGACTCCTGCTGTGGCGGAAGATTCAGGAGAAGTTGCGGCAGCGCCGCTGAGCCCAATTCGCGATTCAAAGAGGCAATATCACTGGCCTTTAACGCTTCCCAGCGACTCAGCAGTGGAACAAGTTCGTCACGGGTGCTGGCAAACGCATGCTCCTGCGCGGCCGTAGGCTCGGCATCGGCCCTTTCCACGTCCTTGTACAGCGCGAGTAAGTTGCTGTTCGCGCTCTTAAGAGTAGATTCTACCCTGGGTGATCCGGCAGAATCTTTCGATCCGTCCAGCAGCGCGGAGAGCTTACCGTCCAAATTTTGAACTGAATCTTTCAGGCGGCCGTTCGCGGATTGCGAGATTGTTTCAAGCTGTTGGTGCAAAGAGCGGGCCTGTAATACAGCTTCCACCGGCTGCGTCATCGCGGAAACCACAAGCCTCTCAAGCTCGAACTGTTTCTGCAGACCCGGGACGGGGGTTTTCACTCGCGGATCCATTTTTACTGCGAGTGGCGATTCGTAGCTGTGACCGTTGACGGTCAGGCGAATAGTGTACTTGCCCGGCAACACTAAAGGCCCGAGTGGATCGGGCGGGGTGCTGTGGGGAACAGCGGCGATGGGATACTGGTGCTGCGTCGAGGGCGGAGGCGCATAGCGCAAGTCCCAGATCCAGCGATGCATGCCTGGCTCCGCGGAAAGCCTCTTTGGAGTGCTCAGCCAGTAAAGAGGTATCAACTGTTTTTCCAACTCGGCCTGAGTCTGCTCGGGTTGGTCTGCGCTGGAATAGCGGCGCACCAGTTTGTCCTGAGCGTCCAGAATTTCCAGCGTCAATGGGGCGGAGACGGCCTTCGCCAGAAAATAATCGATCACAGCGCCGTCGGGAGGGTTCTCGCCCGCCGGTTCATCGGCGGGCAGCGGCGTATCCGTGTTGGTGTCACGCCGGACGCGGTATGCGGGAGCTGGATCAAACAAGTGCACGCCGGCCTTAATAACATCCACGCTGGCTTGACGCAGCGGCGCAATGTCATCCAGGATCCAGAATGAGCGTCCATGGGTAGCCGCGATCAAGTCATTTTCGTGGACCCATAAATCGCGTACTGAGGTATGTGGCAAATTCAACTGCAAAGACTGCCAATGATCGCCGTCGTCGAACGACACCCATACGGCGGTCTCGGTTCCCGCAAACAGCAATCCCTTGCGAACCGGGTCTTCGCGCACGGTATTAACTGGGCCACTGTCAGGAAGGCCAGCAGTGATTTGCTGCCAGCTCTTGCCTCCGTCGTGGGTGCGATAGATGTAGGGACGAAGATCGTCGATGCGAAAACGACTGACGGAAACGTAGGCGGCCTGATCGTCGAGGTGCGAGGCGCTGATCTGCGTTACTTTGCTCCACGCGGCGAGGGAAGACGGCGTCACGTCTTTCCAGTTCGTGCCGCCGTCGCGTGTGTTCCAGACCATACCATCATCGGTTCCCGCCCAAATCGTGTTGACGTTGTGGAAGGAGGGGGCCAGGGAATAAATTGCTCCGCGTTGTTTGCCGGCGTTGGGATTTAGTTTTGCCTGGTCTCCGATGCTGGGGGGAACTGCTGGGTGTGCGCGGGTGAGGTCGGGGCTGATGGTCTGCCAGGAATGCCCGCCGTCATTAGTTTTGAAAAGCATATTGGCCGCGTAAAAAAGAACGTGAGGATCAACCGGGGAGAACAGTAGCGGCTCGGTACGGTCCGCGCGAAAGTTTCCCCGGAGAGGGATCGGGGTAATGTTTTCAACTTGACCGGTGCTCCAGTGGTAGCGAGAAACCTCATTCCTGCCCGCGCCATAAATGATCCCGGGATCGAGCGGGTCGGGAGCGACGTAACCGTACTCAATCACGCCCACGGGCCGCCAGTCGCGGAAGGTAATATCGCCATTATTACCGCGGCTTTCGGTACACACCGAGCCGCTTTCTTGTTGCCCCCCACAGACTTTGTAGGGAAAAGTGTTGCTGACGCTGACGTGGTAAAGCTGCGCCGTGGGCTGGTTGTACCAGGAGCTCCAGGTCGTGCCGCCATTCACGGTCACCAACGCACCCTGGTCGGCAACCAGGAGAATGATGTCCGGATGGTTGGGATTGATCCAGAGATTCTGATAGTCGTCTCCTCCGGGCGCCCCGCGCAGGCTTGTCCAGGTCTTCCCGCCATCGGTGGAGCGCACGGTCACAATGCTGGCGCTATAAACCACATCTGGATTTTTGGGATCGACCCGCGCTATGGGCAAGTCGCCGCCGCCAATTTTCATTGCGGGGCGGGGATCGGTAGTGATGCGATCCCAGCTCTCTCCGGCATCGCCGGAGCGAAAGAATCCCAGTCCCTTGTCGCTGGCATAAGTTGCTGGACGAGTGGTTGAAACGGTTGCATACAAACGGCTGGGACGGCTGGGAGCGACTGCAACATTGATCTGCACCAGATCCTCGGGCAAGCCTTTGGTCAGCTTTCGCCAGTTAGCGCCTCCGTCGCTGGACTTGAACAGTCCGCCGTTGGTTCCGGCAAAATCATTGTTGTCTTCCCAGGGCCCAAGACGCGACTGCCACAACGATGCGTAAATCACATTTGGATTCGAAGGGTCGATTTCCACATCGGAGCCGCCGGTGTTCTCGTCTTTGTAGAGGACCTTTTTCCATGTGGCTCCGCCGTCGGTCGAACGGAAAATTCCTCGCTCCGGATTAGCGCCATAAGGATGTCCGAGCACCGCGGCGAATATCCGGTTGGGGTCGCGCGGATCGATGGCCAGGGCAGGGATTTGTTGGCCGTCGCGCAGTCCGAGGTGAGTCCAGCTCTTGCCCGCGTCGCTCGATCTATAAATTCCGTCCCCCACCGACAAGTCCGGACGCTGCAAGCCTTCGCCGCTGCCGACGTAAATGACGTTCGGGTCTGAAGGCGCCACGGCAATGGCCCCGACAGATTGCGTAGCCTGCTGATCGAAAATCGGATGCCAGGTGCGGCCGTAGTCGTCCGACTTCCAGACACCGCCATTTACGGCGCCCACGTAAAACACATTGGGCTGGTTGGGTACCCCCGCCACGGCACGGGTACGACCGCCGCGAAATGGCCCAATCATGCGCCAACGCATTTCCTGGAACAGCTTCTCTGAATACTGCTGGGCGCATGCGAAGTGCGCAAGGGAGAACACTGATAGGCCCGCAACCATGATCGAGATGAATCGCTGAAGTCGAAGCAAGAGAGTCTCCTGTGTAAGCCAAACCAGTGATGATCTCAACACCATGTGGACTAAAGCAAGTGAATCAACACATCGGTAGTGGGCTGTTTTGAAATCTGACCCCATCGTATT
>JBBSFW010000261.1:0-5039 GCA_038254805.1 Terriglobales bacterium | reverse complement strand
TGCCAGGAAGGCAATTGGCGCGGGCGAACAGCCAGACTTCTTTTGATCGACGGCCTAAGGCATCGTCGTAAAAGATAGATAAGGAGTTGTAATACTAGGGATTGTGCTACTATTTCGTATCCATTTTGTCGCGTTTCCAACTCCTTAAGTAACTGCTGCACCAGCGCGAGGGTCGAAGGTTCGTTTACCTTTTCAAGGAATAAAATATCGTTGCCTTCAACATCTACCGGCAGGTGCATCTTACGGAAGATTTCTTTCAAGGCTCGAACCGTCACGTGCAGAGTAAATCCTACGGACTCGAGTGCTTCGTAACCATAATGTCCAAAATGCACGTCGCCGGGATTAATTACTAGAACATCGCCAGGCTCGAGCACCTGCTCCCTATTACGGATGTCATATGCCATTCGCCCGTCAAGACAAAATACAACATTGTACTCGCCATGCGTGTGCGGCAGGCAATCGAGGCCGCCAACGGAGTAGCGGAAATGGTGAAGGTAGATCTCGGGATCAAGCGTAGACCAGAGGGCGGTTCTCTCGTGCGGATTGGTTCCAATCAACATGAACGAAACCTAGCTCTTTGGACGCTTTTTGTCAATCGGAGCTAATCTGTAAAGGGAGCGTGTAGAGTGGCGCACCTGTCTTTTGCCGGCAGTGTTCTGTTGTTATGGGCGTTTTCTGCGATGAATGCGCAGGACCGAGCGGAAGCCTTGAAACATTTCCAGCAAGCGTTATCGCTGTACCGGTCCAACGATCCGATTAGCGCCATGCGCGAGCTCGAATCTGCTGTAGCAAGTGACCCCAGCTTCTCGGAGGCTTGGAATGATCTGGGCGTGATGCAACGCAAGCGGGGAGACTTGGATTCCGCTGTGAAAAGCTTCGAGAAAGCTATTGCGTTACGCCCGCAGTTTGCGAACGCAATCTATAACCTGGCGCTCGCACAGGAAGCACGAGAACATTTAACGGACGCAGTGGAACAGGCACAACACGCTGTTGAGCTTACCCCACACCTGGCCCAAGCTCACGCTCTTTACGGGCGTCTTCTTATGAAGGAGAGGCACCTGGAAGCAGCCACTGACGAATTGCGTCGCGCGCTGGAACTTGCTCCTCGACTGCCTGGAGCGCGCGTAAATCTCGGGACTGTATTGAACATGCAGGGTCTTACGGGAGAAGCTGTGAGAGAACTGCAAAAGGCCATTACTGATCAACCGCAGTCCTCGGAAGCCCACTTCCAGCTTGGACTCGCGCTCTTCGCCAGCGGTTTGCAAAGAGACGCGCAAGCTGAATTTAAGCACGCGATTAGCATTGCACCACAATTTGTCGAAGCGCGGGTTAATCTCGGACAACTGTTGGAGTCAGAAGGGCGCCTGCCTGACGCTATTGAGCAATATAGAGCTGCGTTGACCGCCGCGCCGGGAGATGAGCGGGCCGAAGTGCGCCTTATTCGTGCTCTGGTGAGAACTGCCGCTTTGAGCGAGGGGGAGCATGTTCTCGCTACTGCTATATCACAACACCCCAATGACGCCGACTTGCAAATGGAAAAAGGCAAGTTATGTGAGAAAAAAGGCGATTTGGAGTGTGCACGGCAGGCGATTAGCATGGCAATTGCCCTTCGGCCCGGCTCCTCCGAGTTGCACCTTCTGCTCGGGCATATCCTCAAGCTTATGGGGAAAACCGATCAGCAAGAGCAAGCAATTCGGGAAGCCGTGCAACTCGACCCTCAGTCCGGCGAGGCGCGTTACGCGCTGGCACGGCTATTGAAAGAACGTGGGAACACCAGCGAGGCAGCCACCGAGTTTGCGAAGGTACGGCAGCTTCGTAAATCCGATATTAACCGAGATCTAGCTTTGGGGCACGTCCACTCCGGCGTTGTCGCTGCCAATCAAAATGACTACAATGCCGCCGTTCAGGAGTTTCGGAGAGCGATTGAGATCAATCCAGAAATGGGTCAGGCTCACTTCGATCTTGCCGGTGCTCTTATGAAGAAGGGCGACACCGCCGGTGCGATCGAGAGCCTCAGGCAAGCTATTCGGCTCGCGCCTAACTGGGCAGAGGCCCACTATCGGCTGGGGCGCGCCCTTCGCGCGGTGAATCGGCGAAACGATGCCAAAGAGGAACTCCGCACCGCCCTGAAGTGCGACCCGGACCATACGCCCGCGCGCGAGGCTCTGCGCGACCTTGAATAACGCTGCGGGATCAGTCGGAGTGGTCGTTGTCAGTTAAGTATCGATAATAGCTGACGAGCTCAAGTGACTGGGCCTGAGTAATCGACTATCTAGCCGAGAGTGATTGACGTGACCCCTCAGTTCCGTCCGAATCGAAGTACGATTTGAGACGAAGAAAGGGGAACAGATGGGCAGAGGGAAGCACACCGAGTCACAGATGATCGAGGCGTTGAAGCAGGTGGAGGGCGGCCGAAGTGTAGAAGAAGTGGGCCGGCACTACGGGGTATCCAAGCATACGATCTATGGCTGGAAAGCGAAGTACGGCGGCATGGACGTGAGCGAAGCGCAGGAAGTGACGCAATTGCGAGACGAGAACGCCCGGCTGAAGAAGCTGGTGGCGGATCTGAGCCTGGACAAAGACATGCTGCAGTCGGTGATCCGAAAAAACTCGCTAGGCTCGTAGAGAGACGGGCGGAAGTGCGGCGGCTGAGAGCGGAGTTTGCGACCAGCGAGCGGCATGCCTGCGAGCTTATGAGTATTCCGCGATCGAGCTGCCGGTACCAGAGTACAAGAGATGACAGCGCGCTGCGAGAACAGCTAATCGAGCTGGCGCACGAGAAGCCACGTTTCGGGTACCGACGGCTGCACATTCTGTTGCGACGCACGGGCCAGTGGATCAACCACAAAAGAGTGCAGCGGGTATATCGTGCTGCCGGGCTTTGCGTTCGACGCATCCGGCGCAAGCGACTGACGCGCAGCTATGCGTCACCGCCGATACTGGCAGCACCGAATCAAGAATGGGCGATTGATTTCGCCAGCGACGTCACCGCGAGCGGGCGACGTCTGCGCGTATTCAGCGTCGTCGACGCGTTCACGCGCGAATGTCTAGCGCTGGAAACCGATACGAGTATGCCGAGCCGGTGCGTGACACGAGTGCTCCAGAGAATCATCAACGAACGCGGCGCACCGGAGTTTCTTCGTTCCGATAACGGCCCCGAGGTGAGCAGTCGGCACTATCTGGCCTGGTGTGTAGACCGAAGCATCGGTACCATTCACATTCAGCCCGGAAAGCCCACTCAAAACGGGCATGTGGAAAGCTTTCATGGGCGATTCCGTGATGAATGTCTGAACACGAGTTGGTTCTGGAATCTGTGGGACGCACGCCGCAAAATCACCCGGTGGCGAATCGATTACAACCAGCAGCGCCCTCACTCTTCGCTGAACTATCGAACGCCAGAGGAGTTTGCACGTGAGTGGGCGCTCGCCACATCGCCTTCAGCGTGTCGGAATACCACTCCGCCGGACCCGCCTCAAGGCCAAGCCCTCCGGGCGCCTGCGGCGGCCTTGACCCGGCCCCGGCTACGTAGTCGAGCAACCTATCAAGAAGGCGATGCGGCGGAATGTGCTCCGAAGTGTCGTATAACTTAGTGGACGGAAACCGGGGTCACGTCATGATCTCATCGCATTGACACGAATATTTGCCCTGTACTCAGCCCTGCCCTGTATTCCGACATTCACGTGAAATAGAGCGCCACCGAAATATCCGCTATTCGGGTCGTACCCGGACGGCATTATAGGCATTGGCTCCGATCTGGCTGCGGAAGTGATGAAGATGTCAGTCATATCCGGACCACCGAAGGCGAGGGAAGATGTTTGTTTGGCAGGTATTTCGATCCGGCGTTCTAGTGTTCCGTCGGGATCGTACCGGGCAACGCAGCTCCGGTACCATTCCGCGCACCAGACAAAGCCGTCCGCATCCACCGTAAGTCCGTCGGGTATCCCCGCCTTTTCGGGAACTCTAACGGCCACACGGCGGTTACGAACGCTTCCCGTGGTTTCGTCGTAATCGTATGCATAAATTGTGCGGATTGCCGAATCTGCGAAATAGAGTATTTTTCCATCAGGGGAGAAGCTCAGCCCGTTAGCTAGATGGAAGCCCTCGTCCAAAATTCGAGCGCTGCCGCCTGTATCCACCAAAAACAGCCCACCTAATTGGTAGTCTTTTTGGGGATCGTAGAACCACGAACCTGCAAGCAACCGGCCTTTCGGATCGGCGACACAATCGTTCATTTGACACTTGGCACCAGCGACTTCCGCTACTACCAGTTGCGGCTCATTGGAGCCGTCCCATAACCACACGCCAGAGTTGTTGCTAATGACGAATCCGTCTGGCTCGTTGAAAGCACACCCGTTGACTTCCACACCTTCGGCGAGCAGCTTTTTCGCCGTTGTGCGCCAGTTATAGCTGAAAAACCTCAAGCCGACGCAATCGGCCCAGTACAACTCTGCTCTCTTGACGTCCCACAGCCTCGCCGCAGAGATTACCATCTTCTGCAATAACAGAAACTTCAGACATAACTCGTCAAAGATATGCGAAGATCGGCGGCATTCCTATTTAGGTTTCCTTTTTCATCCGCTCAATATTCTGGACGGTTTTGAGTACGACTGCTACTGATTTTCCAAAAGAATTGGCTCTTCGCCGATTGAGACGGAGTTATTTTGAATTGGAGATGAAGACCCGTCAAGATAGTAGGCGGTATTGAAGTTTGTGAAGAAGGAACTATTGGCATTTATGTTCCACACGATTAAACCTGGATTCCCATTCAAAAGCGTGAGTGAACACGTATAGACGTATCCGTTATCGCTATTAGCGCATGCCGGCTGTGTCGCCCCCCCGAGCCAGGTATTGACGGTGTACCACGCCAGTTCAGCGGGGTGATTCTCCCACGTGCTAGAGTTCTGCGGTTCATCAAGCGGACAACCGATATTTGGACCGTTCTGCGTTGTCGGTGGGCAGGCGAGAACGCCATCCACAGCATTATTTTCTGTGCAGGAGTCTCCAGCAAGATCTGTTGTGCAGGTGCCTCCGTCGAAAGC
>JBBSFW010000260.1:0-5040 GCA_038254805.1 Terriglobales bacterium | reverse complement strand
TCCTACACCGCGATGCTGTTCACTACGCCGTATCTGTGGCTGTGGATGATCCTGTCTCTCGGCTACACGCACCTGATGAAGCAGAACCGCAAGATCCACATCAACAAATTGCCGACATATCCGGAGCCAAGCGAACGAGAACAACTCTACGTGGTAGTGGGCGAGGTCCATCACCCGAAGAAAGCGGAGCCGGTCGAAGATCCCCACTGGTTGGCGATACCAGAGCGGGGGCTGTACGCCGGCACATGTTGCATCGGAGCCGTGGGCAGCGGAAAGACCACGGGAGTCATGTATCCCTTCGCCGAACAGATCCTGGCATACGCGCACAAGGAGAAAGAGAGAAGGGCCAGCGCTCTGGTCCTGGAGGTGAAGGGAGATTTTTGTTATAAGGTGCAGCAGATCTTAGCGCGGTACGGCCGAAGTGGAGATTACATGGAGGTCAGTCTCGACTCCGATTACCGGTACAACCCGCTCCACAACAACTTGAGTGCTTACGCCCAGGCTTACGGGATCGCCTCGCTGATGAACAGTCTCTGGGGCCGTGGCAAAGATCCGTTCTGGCAACAGGCCTACACCAATCTGGTGAAGTTCGTCATCCTGCTGCATAAGACTCTGTACGGGTACGTGACGCTGTTTGACGTTTACGAGTGCATCATCAATCACGAGTTGCTGGCCCAACGCATCGAAGAGGGCGAGCGCATCCTGGCAACACATTACGTCCTAGTGCCCGTGCCTGTGTGGATGGGGCACAAGGAACTAGACCGGTTTGAATGGGTACGCGATGAATCCACCGAGTATATGCGCACACTGCACACCGAAGCCCTGGAGGGGATCTTGAAGGATAACTCGATAGAGTTCCAGGTGCTTTCAATCAGCGGCGATGAGCAGGGAGACGATCAGGCACGGTTCGCAGCCGTCAAGCGTTGGTTCCACTACGACTGGATCAAGCTTGAGCCTAAACTGCGGACTTCGATTGTAGAAGGCATTTCCAGCTTCTTCTCACTATTCGACGACAACCCGGCCGTCAAGTACACGTTCTGTCCACCGAAAGAGTTGTACGACGAGAAGTTGAACGCGGACGGACAGTATGGGCTCCCGTTGCCGCCGCTGTCGGAGCTGATTGAGCAGGGCAAGGTGTTGACGCTCAATTTTCCAGTGGGCGAGGACTCCGGCCTGGCGCGGATCATAGGCACATTGCTGAAAGTGGATTTCCAGCGCGCCGTATTGGGACGCATTCCCAAGATGGAAGCCGACAGGAAGCGGGTGTTCCGTCCAGTGTTGTTCCTCTGTGACGAGTACCATGTGTTCGCCACCGTGGGGGAGACGGACCCGAGCGGCGACGAGAAATTCTTCGCACTCTCGCGTCAGGCGAAGTGCATCCCGGTGGTGGCCACCCAAAGCATCAGCTCGTTCCGCTCCACCTTGCCGGGTGAGTCCTGGCGCACATTGCTACAGACGTTCCGAACCAAGATATTCCTGGCGCTCTCCGACCCATTCAGCGCTGAAGAAGCCGCCCGGGCCTGTGGCAAGGAAATGATGCTGCGTCCGAGCTACAGCATTTCGGAGAGCAGCCATCACGCTGAGGTGTCAATGCTCACAGGGCGAACCACAAGCCAGAAGGGAAACATAACCGCGAATAAGTCATGGAGTGATCAGAAAGATTTTGTGTTCGAGGGCAAAGTATTTGCAGAGTTGAAGAATGCGGAGAGCATCGTGCTGGCATACGACGGAGCGAATCCGCAGCCCGCAAGCCGGTGTTACTTGAAGCCTTACTATCTGCCGAGGGACCTGAGCTACTTCGAGCAACTAAAGGCGGGCCTGTTATGACCGGTTTCGATGTCATCATTCCATTTCTGCGACCAATTGAGAGATTGATTCTCGATCCGGACATCTCCGAGATCATGGTGAATGGCAGCGGGCGGATCTTCATCGAGCGAACGGGCGTGATCGAGGAGATCGAGGGCTGTGCGATTGAGGAGCGGTCCCTCCAGGTTGCGGTGAAGAACATCGCGCGGCGACTGGGGGATGAGATCAGCGACGAGCGGCCGTTGCTCGACAGCCGACTACCAGATGGCTCTCGTGTAGCGGCCATGTTCCCACCGTGTTCCCTGTATGGAACCACTCTCACGATTCGCAAGTTCGCCTCGAAGCGCTATGGGCCGTCTGATCTGGTCCGCATTGGGACCATACCGGAACACGTGCTTGGTTTTCTTGATGAGGCGATTCAGGCCCGCAAGAACATCCTGATTAGCGGGGGAACGAGTACAGGCAAAACCACAATGCTGAACGTGCTGGGCACGTTCATTGAGCCAGCGGATCGAATCTTTGTTATTGAGGACACGGCCGAGTTGCAACTACGCCAACCCAATACCGTGCGATCGGAAGCCAGGCGGGAGCAGCCGGGCATTCCAGCGGTCTCCATTCGCGATTTGCTGAAGCATGCGCTCCGACACCGGCCCGACCGAATCATCCTCGGGGAAGTCCGCGGGGCCGAGGCATTTGATCTATTGCAGGCGTTGAACACCGGCCACAGCGGCACGCTTTCCACCATCCACGCCAATAGCGCCACGCAGGCGATCTCTCGACTGGTGACGTGTGTTCTACAGGCCGGGGAGCAATTACCGTACCAGGCCATTCGCGCCGGCATTGCCGATTCAATCAACCTACTGCTGCACATCGAGCGGCGTGATGGAAAGCGCTACGTCTCGGAGCTGGTCGAGATCGAGCGATCCGACCCAAGCTCCGATCTGTTCACTTTCAAGGAGCACTACCACGCATGAGCGAGAACGCAGCCGTCGTTTACATCCAGGCCAACTACAAGCCCGACGACCGCTTGGCCGTGGTCATCATCGACAAGAGGAGCGGCGAAGTAAAGCAGCGCCTCGCCACGGTCGAGCGCATCGTGCAACCGGATTACCAGGCATGGCTTCGGTTTGAGAACACACAACGACGTGAGATCTACATCTCGCCAAATACCATCCGTCCTGGGGCGCTCGGGCGGGAGAAAGCCGACGTCCAGTATGCCCGGCACGTCTATGCCGACTTCGACCACGATGCAGCCACGCGAGTTGCAGCTATGCAGGATCGCAAGGATATGCCGACGCCGAATCACGTCATCGGAAGCTCGCCGGGGAAGTTCCAGGTGATCTGGCGCGTCGAGGGCTTCGAGAAGGACCAAGCTGAGGAGATTATGCGGGGCATGGTCCGGGAGTTCGGGGCGGACCCGGCATGCACAGATGTCTCGCGCGTTCTCCGACTGCCCGGGTTCGTGAATCACAAGTATGCAGAGCCGCACTTGGTGACTGCCGAGAACCTCAGCGAGAAAGTGTATCGCCCAGAGTCCTACCCGGAGTTCGCAAAGGAACAACCGCGAGCATATTTGAGTGAGCGGAACGGGACAAAGCGTTCCGATGGGGCGCCGATCTCACAGTCTGAGCGGGATTGGGCTTATGCAAAATCGCACTTAGCACGCGGAGATGATCCGGAGAAGGTTGCTCAGGCGATTGCTGAATATCGATCACGGGACAGCAAGCATGCCGATCCTCACAGTTATGCATCGAGGACAGTAAGCCGGGCGCTTCAGCAACTCAATCAATGTGAGCGGACCCGATGACATCGCTAGTTCCTCAATATTCGCGCACGCGGGATGGACCTGGTTCTGCAATCGCGGTCGCCGGCCCAGCGGAAGACATGGCGCAGTGCGGGAGATGAGTGCCTATTCATGCGGTTTGAACGAGCGGACACATTACGGATTCTGGAACGACAGAGTGCGGCCGTGCAGGTCGTCGAGTCAGGCCGGATGGTGGATCTATTGCAGCCATCGGATGCTGTCCGAGTCTTGAGGTCGCAGCCGCACGTTCTCTGCTTTGGGCGGGGCACCACCGAGCAAATCAAGTTCATCACGATTCGGGTTGAGGCGGACCTGCAAGCGGCAATGATTGAAGACCTCGCGCCCAAGTTGCCGAAGGTCCACGGCACGCCGCAGAGACACCCACTCGGCTGGACCCAGCAGCCGCTTAGGGCTAGGAGCGGGAGGATGGGAGGACATTAAAGCATTTCTCTCTTTTTGCGTAAGGCCACTTAAAATGGAGATAGGCCGCCTAGTCTTCGCGAGGCATAAGCCGGTTCCCTGCCGGTTGGCGGCTCATTCCAAATCAGGGCTCGCGGAGGGGGCGAATATGCCATCAAGCCGACCAGCAAGAAGGTCGCTGACGTACGAAGAGTTCATGGAGCGCGTTAGCGGTGACCTTGATCAACCTTTTGTCTGGCCAAGCACCGGCTTACCTCCGCAGATGCCCAGTAATCTGCGCAAGAAGTATCTCCATGCTGAACTGAATACACTGCGGGAGATTCGGGCACTGAGATTGGCCCGAAAACACGATAGCCCGGATGCGTTTGTATCCCTTCTACGTTGGTTCTTGAAGAACCATCTCAATCTAGAGCCGCCAGCCGGAGTTTTTATCCCCCATTTAAAAGGAACCGCCGGCCGGAAAGAGCGCTGAGGCGTGGGACATTTACGTATGTTGGATTCACATAGGCAGACCTTCGCTCTACAAGTCCGATCTCGCCAAGGCTTATGATGGCCAAGCCTACAAAGCATATCGTATGGATGAGAAAAAACGCATGAAGGATCGCCTCCGCCGAGTGGTCGAGCGGATTCTTGTCCAATCGCCTAAACCGGGGACTTAATGGTTTCTCATATTTAGTCGGCGGCGACTAAATAGAATCTTCTTCTGGTCCCTTGCGGCATGCCAACACACTGAATAGGATGGGATTGCACCTATGACTAATCAGGACAGGCCCGATTAGAATGAGGAGCTTTTCAAATTCATTGATGAGCGCCAGCTAGCGGATATGCTTGGCGTCTCGGTTTATCTGGTCAGAAAGTGGCGAGCTCGCGGGACGGGCCCCAGAGTTTACACCTTCGGATCTCGCCTAGCCCGTTACCGGGTTAATGAAGTGCTGTCTTTTGCCGAGGCTGGGCAATGAAGATTAGGGCCGCCAGCCTCGACGCAGTGTATCTGGAGTTGCGACACGTTG
>JBBSFW010000259.1:0-5063 GCA_038254805.1 Terriglobales bacterium | reverse complement strand
GACCGTTCGTCCAACAGATCCCCAAGAGAAATGAAACGTTCCTTCACACCGCCGGAGTCTCCCATCAACTCCAGGATAGATTAAAACATTCTTAAATGGCAATTTTATTTGCTAACAGACCCTTAGCTGCGACTTTGCTGGGCGCCAAGGTAGTCATCGGATGCGACAACGATAGTGAAGCTGTTCGTGTATCGCGAGAGCGGATTGCCTGCCCCGCCTTCGCAGGATCGGTGGACGCGGTGCGCAGTGCCACCGCGGATATCATTGTCGCCAACATCAGTTCGGCGGTGCTCGAAGAGCTTGCGCCCGAATTTGCGCGAGTACGAAAGCCTGGCTCCCGATTGATTCTGTCCGGGTTTACAAAGTGGGACCGGGTGGAGGGCTTCGATGTAAAGGAGTGGACTGAGGAACGGGAGTGGGCGTGCGCGGTATGTTGACGATCGCGGCTCGGTAATACGGTGATTCAGAGTCCGAGCCGCGCGCGGTTAGAAACGGCTCAAGCCCGGCGGACTATGGCGTGGTAGACGACCAGAACCAAGATCGCGCCGACGATTGCGACCAAAAAGCTGTATAGGTTCAGCCCGGACACACCGCCCGCGCCGAACATGCTGAAAAGCCAGCCGCCCACAACGGCGCCGACAATTCCCAAAATGATATCGAGGAAAATACCCTCACCCCTTTTGTTGACGATCTTACTGCCGATAAAACCGGCGATCAGACCCAAAACAATCCATGCTAGAAACGACATAAATTTCCTCCTCCAAAGGTTTATTTACTGCAAAACTGGTTACGACGATCGCGACATGCGGGACATGATTAGCGCGAGCGCGCCGGCCCCCAAGCCTTGTACAAGCTTGGGATGCTGGGCGTAGAAGCTACCCGCCTGGTCAATAATGGAAGGATCCTTTTGATGGGCCTGTTCAGCGATGTCCTGCACCTGCTGAGGCGAGATATTCCGAGCCTGTTCCGGCGTAACTTGAGTCTGCGATCCGCCGCCGAACATGCCGGCTAAACTCCCCAGGCCACCGGCGCCTGCCGCACTTATTAACTGATTCAGAATGCCGGCGCGCTGCTGATCGTTCGATTGTCCAAAAAGCCCGGCCACCATTTGTCCGAAGGGGGGAGTCTGATCCGAACGGAATGCGTCTGAGATTCCGTTGGCCATGTGGGACGAGGGAGCATTCTGGGCCACCTGCTGGAAATCCTGTGTCACGCTTTCAGGCGGGTTGCTCGCCGAAGCGTTGCTGTAACGTTGTAGAAGATCGCTGAGTCCGGGTATTTGCATAGTTTGCTAAGCAGTTGCAAGTATACACCCAAACATGAAAAATCAATACTTATCCGTAGGCTGTCGTAGGCGTTATTGTAATAACCGACTCCCCAGCGTCGCGGCTCGGTAATTTTTCACAGGCTACGCACGCCCATGGTGGTAATATCATCGACTCGAAGCGTCTCCTTGATGACAAAGGGTTCGCCGTACTTAACACCAATGAGGTTGCCGTAAAAGCGCGCTACCGCGGCCAGACGTTCGCGGATTTCCTGCTGATTCGGAAACAGGTCACCGGCGCTGGACTGATCTCCGTATTGGGACTTATAGCTAAAGAGAGCCGACATGCGCTGCTCAAACTGATTCGTGACATCCACCACAAAAGACGGCGTGACATTGGCGTAGGACGACGCATACAGAATCTTGGCAGGACGATGCGGCTCGGTGGCTTCATCGAGTTTGCGCAGGCCGGCTAAGAAACAGGATTCGTATCCGATCTCGGAAGCACGGTAGTGATCGGGGTGACGGCCTTGCCAGTAGGGCAAAATCACTACGCGCGGCCTCAGGTTGCGAAGTTCGCCCGCCAGGCTCATGCGCACGCTGATGGTATTTTCGAGCCGCGCATCAGGCAGATGCATGTTGCCGCGCCAAGCCAAAGCCATGCATTTGGCCGCAGCCTCGGATTCTTTCAAGCGCATTTCACTGCTGCCCCGGCTGCCCATGTCACCCGCGGTCAGGTCGAGAACTCCGGTGCGGTAGCCCATCGCGGCCATGCGGATCAAGACGCCGCCACAGGTCTGCTCGACATCATCGGGATGGGCGGCGATGGCCAGGATGTCGAGAGGCCGATCCACACCGGCGGAGGCGTAATCCAGTTGCTGGAACATCTAACTCCAGCGATGCCGTCGCGCGGGAACCATAAGCACAAATACCATACCGGCGACGAACCCGCCTACGTGAGCAAACCAAGCTACGTCGCCTTTAGAAACCTGCGAGTAACCGACCGACCCGACACCGCTGAAAAATTGAATCGCGAACCAATACAGAAGCAGCAGGGCAGCGGGCAAATCCAGCGTCGTGATGAAGAACACGATAGGGACGAGGGTCACGATGCGGGCGTGAGGAAATTTAATCAGATAGGCGCCCATAACTCCGGCAATGGCTCCGCTGGCCCCGATGGTAGGAACCGGAGAGTACGGATTCAGGAGAAGGTGCGCCAATCCGGCGACCAGTCCACAGGCGAGGTAGAACGTGAGAAAGCGCGCGTGCCCGAGCAGGTCTTCAATGCCCTTGCCGAACACCCAAAGAAACCACATGTTGCCCGCCACATGCAGGAATCCGCCATGCAGAAACATGGAAGTAAGCAGCGAGGAGAAGTGGAAGCGGTCGGGAACGATGCCATAGGTGAGCATGAGCTTATTCAAGCTGAGGCCGGCGGGATTGTAGTAGCTGGGCTCATTGGGGAGCGAGAGCTCGAAGACAAAGACCAGCACATTCACCAGAATGAGCAGCAGAGTAATGGTGGCTGCGGAAGAAGTTCGCTCGGAGGAACGAAGGGGGATCATGAGCCGGAGCGGGCCGCCGCGCGGAGTTCAAAATCCTTGTTGGAGCGGCGCTCGGCCCTTTGCATCAGCGCCTTGGCTTGATCGACGGTTGAAATGCCGCCACGAGCACCCAAAGCAGTGCAGTTCAGCGCTGCCAAAGCGTTAGAAAATTCCAGGGTTTCCTGCATTGGCATATTCTGGAGAACAGCATAACAAAAAGCGCCATGAAACACGTCTCCTGCGCCGGTTGTATCGGCACAGTTGACCACAAATGCCGGCGAGTAGAAAAAGCGCTTATCCACGCGGGCCAGCGCTCCGTGGGCGCCGAGAGTCATGGCGGCGACGGGAATGTGATACTCCTCCTGAATTGTTTCGAGCGCTTTGAACGGATCGCGCTCATTGGTCCATTGCAGGGGAAATTCGGAGCTGGCCACCAGATAATCCACGTTCGGTAAGACGCGATCGAAGCCATGATAGATCGTGTCGACATCCACCGTAACCGGGATATTGTTCTGGCGGGCAATTTCGGCGGCACGGGCGACCGCGTTGGTATCGTGGCCGTCAATATGGAGAAGGCGGGCGCAGGTGATCTGCTCGGGCCGGATGCTGTCCGGCTCCAGGCGCAGACCGTCGTCGCGGCGCCACAGAACCGTACGTTCGCCGGTGGAGCGGTCGATCAGAATGTAAGCGGTTTGATTCGGGCAATCCTTGCGGACTTGCACGTCGGTGAGATCGATGCCGCTGGATTGCAGGCTTTCCATTTGAATGCGGCCGCGGAGGTCGTCGCCCACGGTGCCGATGTATTTGACGCGGAGTCCGAGATGGGCACAAGCGACCATGGCGCTGGCGACTTGGCCGCCGGGGCTGAGGATCTCGTCGTCAAAAGCGACTTTGCCGGCGTAAGCGGGAAAGTGCGAGAGCAGGATGAGGGTGTCGGTGGCGTTGAGTCCAACGCCTACGACGTCAAATTGCGGCATTACTGAAAGGATAGTCTGGCGACGGTCGACGAGGAGGCTGAGCCGCCTTGCGGACGGCATTTGGTCGAATTTCGCAACGGGGTGATTTGCGAGCAGAAGCTGTTTCTAATCATGGATATGTAAAATTCCTTTGCGCGAAAAGGACGGCATTTGTTCAAAATGCCGTCCGCAGGAGCAGCGTTTTTTTCAAAACGAAGCGAAATCTTTGAGTGCGGCTGGCTCTCTTCATCTTCACAATAGCGCGAGAGTTGTGGAATGCAAGCTGGGCGGGGGGAGGGGTGTTGATTCGAATGGAGAAAGAGGGAAAGAAATTTGTGACTGCGTTCGCGATGCTACCGCGACCTTAAACAGAGTTGTCCAATTTCTAACTTCTTTTTTGAGACTTATGCTCGGTTAGACATGACACGCCGGTTGACCTCGTCTTTCCGGGTCGTTGCGGCACCCAAGTATCAAATCGGTAAGATCGCCGCCATCGTGGATGCGACGCTACAAATGAAGCCGGCGGGGATGACGCACTGGAGTTGCCGCAGCATCGCGCAGAGCCAGGGAGGGTGTAAAACAGATTGTGTAAACTACGGCAAGCACGATCCTGTCGGTGATCGATCGGGCAACTCGCGCAATGGGACAAGCCCGAAGAGGCTGAAGGGAGAGTTCGGGGAGTTGCAGGTTGAGACGCCTCGAGATCGCAACGGGAGCTTTGAGCCAAAGATCATCGCGAAAGTGCAAACGCACTTTCATGGTTTTGATGACAAGATCGTGTCCATGTATTCGCGGAATGACAACCCGGGATATCCAATCTCACCTGGCAGAGATGTACGGTGTGGACGTGAGCCCGACGCTGATCTCCACTGTGACCGATGCAGCGATGGAGGAGTGGCGAGTTGGCAAAACCGGGCCTTGAATCCGGTTTACCCGGTGCTGTATTTGGACGCACTTTATTTGAAGATTCGGGAAAACGGGCATGTCCAGAACCGGGCCGTGTATGTGGCGATTGCATTGAATATGGAGGGCGGCAAGGAAGTACTGGGTTTATGGGTATCGGAGACGGAAGGGACCAAATTCTGGCTGCAAATCTTGACGGAGCTGAAAGACCGCGGAGTGCAAGATTTGTCTATCGTATGCGTGCACGGTTTGAAGGGTTTTCCGGAAGTGATCGAGACGGTATTCCCGAAAGCGCAGGTACAGTTGTGCATCGTGCACTTGGTGCATGCCAGCCTGAAGTTTATTTCCTGGAAGCAACCTTGGGCAGCAGCTGCGGATCTGCGGCTGATTTGTGGG
>JBBSFW010000258.1:0-5066 GCA_038254805.1 Terriglobales bacterium | reverse complement strand
CGCATAACGCTCCGACTGATACAGCTTCGAATCTGGTGTTCCCGAGACAGCTTGGGTGTACGTTTTGACGGTGCCTCCCACGAAATCGATATCTGACGCCCAAGCTTGCCCGAGACTGTCGGTGTAGGCCGGCCCACCGCAGTTTATCCTAACTGTAGATAGTTGGCTCTGCGCCGTCGCCGCGGGTATTATCGCCGCTGCGAAAAGGAAAAACAGTGGCGCAAGACAACGGCTCAAAAATCGGTCAATATTCGCAGTCCGAGGGTACATTCCGTGCATCGATTCGTCGTGATTCAAGAATGTTTTATTCAACATATAGGAAAAAATTGCAAGCAACTTCGTGACTACCTGCCGAAAATGTTGGTAATACCGTCGATAAAACGCAACTGCCTCTATTTTAGGTTGCAGGGATTACTGGTCTCCAGCGCAGCTGACTTGATCACGTGCGCGCGCCGGTCGGCGCGTGCGCCTTAAGTCGGCAGGAAGACGAAACCCGGGCTACTCCGAAAAAGCAGCCCTTCCTCTAGGAGCGCCAAGCCCGCAAGCCAATGGTCAACATGACCGTCGTTCCAAGCAGAAACAGTGTACTGCCGGAGTCGGGCACAATGTCCCGCGGAAGTCCAGGGCCGATACCGAAGACGCCGCCATTGGAGATCAGCGCAAACTCTCCTCCGATAACATGGATCGACGGATCATTAATGTCCGGGTATGACCAGTCAAAATGAATGCCGTAGAAGTCGAGCGGTTTGAGCAAGTCCCTATTGGGCGTGCCGTCCTCGTCCTTGAGAAGTGGAAACAGGCCAATCGCTAACGAACCATCATTGCCCGACGCAGCTCCGGTAATTCCAAATCCAGGAATAGCGTTGCCTTGCATATCCACCACGTAGCCAGTCCCCTCAAGAAAACCTACGAAGCCTGAACCATTTGTTTGTAAGTTGATAGATACCTCAAACGTATTCGGCGTGACGGTGAATAACCGAACGAATTCATTATTAGAGAACGAAAAATCGATCGACCCGTTTTGGCCATCCAATGGCGTGCCGCTGAGTCCCTCGAACGGAGACGAAGGAGTTTGCGACGTGATCGTACCCGGCGGTCCCAGATCAACTTCGATGGGGCTGGCGTTCGCAGACTTGGCGAATGAAACCAGCAGGCCGGCAAGAATAACTGCCTGTGTCTGAACCATCACCGCATGCAACCAGATCGATATAGATTTCGTTAACATATGAGCTTTCGTTTTTTGCGGAATTGCTTTGTCTGAGGGTAAAATGAAAATTGCAATTGGCAAGCATTATTATTTCTCCGATTCGTCGCGATTAATCCACAAACGCGGACGCTGCCGGAGGATGGCGGTCGCCAGCGGCATTCGTTTGCGCCGCAGAGTCGCTCTTCCCCGGATAGAAGAAAAATTTCGCGTAGAGGTAGCCCAACCCCTCTTCGATCATTTCTTGCACACCCTCACTGTAATACCACCCGTGTCTGGCCTCGAAATCCGGGCTGGGAATGGAAATCACGCCAACGTCCACATGGCCGCCGAGTGCTTCCCCGAAGAGCAGGCGGCTGCGGCGGGCGTGAGCGCCCTCGGTCACGATGTTAAGGCTGCGCACTTGTACATCGTGTTTGCCAAACCAATCCTTCAAAGCCACCGCAGAACTGTAGGTCCTATCCCGGCCGATGACGCGGCTGGGAACCATCTGCAACGCTTCGCTAGGGATTCCTCCGTCCCTGAGCAGGTCTGCCCCGACACTAGCGGCAGTCTGAAAATCGTTAACATAGCCGCCCTTTCCCACTACTGGACCACCACTTGTGAAAACGCGCTGATAACGTCCGGTTCCAAACTCTTCTACAGCTGCACGGATCGCATAGGGATGGATCCAGCCCTCGACCACCAGGACGTTGCTCTCGACGCGATGCGTTACGGCAAGAAACGGATAAATATGTGAAACCACCAAAGCAATAGTTACCGCGGCCGTCAGGACAAGGATAAGCCAACCACGGCCTGATAATCCCCAACGTTCCTTGCGGGTGAGAATGCCCCAAAACCGGCGCGGCGGAGAATCGAGAGCGAACGCTGAAGTCTCATGGCTGCCGAACTTCTCGGGCTCCTCAGTCGAGGCGCCGGGCCGCCTGACATGGTGTTCGGAGCTTTGCATCAGCTAAAGCTCTAGAACCCTCGAAAGTGCATTCTTTGGTCCCAACATCAGCGGGCCAGCCCCAGGTAAACCGCCTTCGTTATTGCGGCGACTTTACTCCATGAGTAGCGTTCGTTCGCAAACTCCTTGATACGCGACCGGTGGAGATCGAGTTCACCAAACATAGCACTAGCAAAATAGCGGCGGATAGTCACGGCCAGATCGCATGAATCCTTCGGTCTGCACACAAAGCCGGTTCTGCCTTCAACAATTTCGTCCTTTAACGAACCCACATCCGTAACCACAGCAGGCAAGCCAAAGTTATACCCGAGAAATAACACGCCACTCTGAAAAATTTCCGTGTAAGGAAGGATTAAGACATCAGCCGCCTTAAAATATATCTCCGTCTCTTCATCGGGAATATACTCGATCCTCTCGACTATTCGCTCGCCACTCCCGCTGTCAATGATCGCCTTTTTGACTTCCGTCCAGTAAGCCCCGGACCATTTCGGCTTGCCAGCAATGATAAGCCGATAAGTATCATCGCTCCGCGCGAGGTCTTTAAAAGCGGCAACTAGATATTCCAGTCCCTTGTAGGGTGCGATCTGTCCAAAAAAAAGAAGAGTTTTGTCATCGGCATTAATCCCAATCCTTTGTTTCGCCTCCCTGCTCGAAAGGCACGTCTCGCGGGTGGTCTTGTTGATTCCGAATGGAATCACGCTGACCTTTTCCTCGGCAAGCTCGAAACCCACGACTAGTTCTTTCTTCATCTTTTCAGTATGAACAAAAATGTGATTGCTGAGACGGTATTGGATTGTCAGTGAAAGCCGGTTTGCCCATGAATCGTTCGCATCGCGTTGTCCCGCGTTTATGTTATGAGCGGTCAAGACGACCCGTTTCCCTAGCAGTCTGTAATAGACCATCAGCACCGTGCGGTCGAAGAATTCGAATTTGTTGTTCCACAAGAGGTGAAATATTTCAGCTTTGGTGGACGCGGCAAAGAGGAGCAACTTGATGTAGTACTTCGTAATTCTGGTGATCTTCGCAACCGGTCTAGCATCGGCAGACTGATCTCCTCGTAGATTGAGGAACTTCACGTCTGGATTATCGAGAAGCTCTGGGACGCTCAGCGCGTCGCTGCCTACAATCTCCACTAACAGTCCTTCGGTGGTGAGAGCCCTTGTGAGGCCAAGCACGTAGGGTTTGTCGCCGCCGCCAGTCAGCAAAGAGACATTAAATCGCGCTAATTGTTGAGAGTTGGGAGTTGAAACTGCCGACCCGCACGAAAGTCGCTTCTCCTCCGCTAATTTCCTTCGTTGGTCAGCTTGCGCAGAAGCCGTCTCTATCTCATAATTCATTTGGTGATAATTCATCGCCCATCGGCACGGCAGACTCCAACTGGGCCATTACGGCATCCAGGACCTCTTCGACGTTTATAGCCGTTGTCGCCCGCTCGTCGTACCCACGTTGGTAAAAAAATTCACCCAGCAAAGGAGAAACCACCTTCACGAGCAAGCCATACTCGAAAATCTCCCACGGGCTTGTGCAGGTAAACAGGGAGACGCAGGGCCTTCCCGATCCCATTGCCAGATGCATAGGAAGGCTATCTCCACCCACAATGCAACGATGCTGACGGACATCGGCCAGGTGCTCAAGAATAGACAATCGCTTCGGAAGGACATTTACCGTCAACCCTCTATCTTGAAGCTCCTTCTTCAGTTCATCGTAATAAGCCCACTTTTTCATGGGCCAGACCGGCCCGGCATCCGCCGCAATCGCCACATCCCCTGAAAGTCCTGTTTCGACTGCTTTGGGCAGTAAGTATTTCTCGCCGTCGAAGCGCAATCCGAGACCGTCGAAGATTAAATCCTGATAGGTCCGACGGTTAAGAAACTTTAGCCCATCAGCCCGTACTCGGCCGTGAGAGCTGATCAGGCTGAGATCGAACCAACCACTTGAGTCGTCTGTGTATTTCAAGGTAGAGTCGACCGCGGCATACGCTCCGAACCAGGTGCCGACCGTGAACTTTTGCAAAAACGAAGCGACTTCCAATGTGTCTTCGAGGTTTATGATCAAGTCGTATTTGCGCTCTGGAATAGAACCACGCCGCTCCCATGAGAAACATTCAACGTCCCCTAATCCATCGAGGAGAAAAGTATTCTTCGCCTCGGTCAGCCAAACGATTTGGCCACCCAGGCGCCTGACTAGGGGCGTGGTGCGAACGACGTCTCCGGTAGCGCCGAGTTTAGAGATTAGTATGTTCAAACCAAATTCACCTCGTAGTTGGAAAGCGCGAATTTAAACTTTCGAGAGCACCTTTAGTCCACCACGTCTAGGTTAAGCTGGCCGAAGTGACGTCAGCTACGTTGCAGCCGCTTTCGACGTCGACTGAGATGCAAGCGACAAGGTCGAGTCGCTTGGGCTTCGAAAGAAGCCGTGCTATCACCAGAGGGCGCCACCCGCAGGCGCTCCGGTTTTGATAGGGTTTAGTGCTACTTGTTGCTTTCATTAAGTTTGGTCGAACCGGCGTCTCTCCTTCTTCCAAGCTCTAACTCCGTTGGCCGTCCCATTTAGACGCGGTAAACCCGAGGAACGAGTTCACGCCTGAAAGAATTATGGTTCTGTTTTTTTGAGTTACCATCGCCGCAGCCAAGTAAATTGAGGAGAAGACCAGACCAAGCAAAATAAGAGCGACAATTGGTTGAACACTATAAATCAGCGACCAGCGCAACGTCCACACGACTGTCCCCGCAACCAACGAGGGAAGCAAGGCAGCGACAAAACTCGCGCCCATTTCGGAAAATGTTACAGGGCTGTCTTTGCAGGAATACCACATATACCCCCAGAAGCAGAAACTGGAAGTAATGCTGTAGCTTACCGCAATGCCAGCAATCCCCCATTTAATGCCGACGAGGAATCCGCCGACACAAATGG
>JBBSFW010000257.1:0-5070 GCA_038254805.1 Terriglobales bacterium | reverse complement strand
TACGTAGGACATCACATGAGGGTACTTTGTGCCTTGCGCATAGGGCGGGTTGCGGATGGTGTACTCGTTTTGGGCCAACGGGTGGAATCCCGGAGGCATATCGCCCCGGCGAGGATGCTCGTACGGCCATTCCATGGACTTCAATTCTTTAGTCGTGTTGAGTTTCTTGCCGGCTTCGAGCAGCAAAACCTTCAGTCCATGCGTAGTGAGAACATGGGCCGCCATGCCGCCCGCAGCTCCGGAACCCACCACCACGGCATCGTAAACGGTTTTTAGATCGATTTCCATGGAGGTCACCGCGGCGGTTTGAGCTTATTATACTGAGTGCTTACCGCTATGCGACGCCGTGAACTTTTAAAACTAGCGGCCCTGATCGGGCCAACTTACCATGCGCATGGAGGAAAAGCGCCCGCTATACGCTTTCCGATCCCGCCGCGAGAGCGCCTGGCCGTAGCATCTTATCCGTTTCGGAAAGATATCGCGAATTCGCAGCCGCTCACCAGCTTTCCGGCAATGGTGGCGAAACGATTTAACGTTCATAATGTCGAGTTGCTCGGCAACCACTTCGTCTCCGTTCAGCCTGCTTACCTGAATGAGTTGCGTAAAGCCGCCGAAAAAGCGGGCGTGCATATTATCAACCTTCCGGTCAGCCCCCGCACGAGTCTTTATGATCCCGATCCGGACAAGCGCTCCACCGCGGTGGCCGACGCCCGGAAGTGGGTAGACACCGCGAGCACGCTCAACTGTCCCAGCATTCGCGTGCACGTTCGAGCCGTAAAGGGCACGGCTCCCGATGTCGCGCTTGGGATTCAAAGCTTGCGCGAGGTCGCGGCCTACGCCGAACAGAAAAACGTGGTCGTTAACTTAGAGAACGACGATCCCAAGAGCGAAGAGGCGTCCTTCATTGTGAAATTAATTGACGGCGTCAAGAGCCCGTACCTGCACGCGCTGCCCGATTTCTGCAACTCGATGCTGATCGGTCCGGAACAGTACAACTACGATTCGGTGCAAGCGATGTTTGCGCGAGCTTACAACATCTGTCATGTAAAGGATTCAGAAGTAGAAGCGGGCAAGATATATCGTGTGGATGTGGATCGTACCTTTGCAATTGCCAAAGCAGCAGGCTATCGCGGCTATTTCTCGATGGAGTGGGAAGGCGAGGGCAGCCCCTACGAAGGCACCCGGAAATTGATCGACATGAGCTTGCGAAACTTGGCCGGATAGTCCAGCCGTCAGGACTTCTCCAGGAACCACAAGTCGCCGAGATCTTTTGGAATACCCGTGGTGCGCGAACAGGAAGGCAGAGACGGATCGGGTCCGTAAATGGTGGTCCGCGCCTCCGTCCAGTCCACTGCTGAAGCAACGTCCCGAATGCGCTGAAAGGCTTTTGATGCATGGGGCGGGACCGCCACTGTTTGCTTGCCCAGTACACAGGCACACAGATTATCGTAGAGGTATCGAAGGCCCGCCGTGTAGACAGGGATTCCCGCCGTGGCCGCTTGGATCAATCTGGACGTGGCTTGGTCCAGGTCCCGGTGCTCGGGGTCGTATAGCAATTGCATGGCATGAATGATGGAGGCGTCAGGCAGCCACGGAAACCAGTTAGCGAAATTATCGGGCCAGTCATGCAAACGGTTATAAGCGGTTCGCTGAAGCAAATAGTAGAACCCCACGGCAGCCCCATTCGGATTGACAAGTTTTGCTTTCGCCCAGCTTTCGGCTTGATCGAGGTATGCATGGTCCTGCACCGTCAGCCCCGAAAAAGTACCCTCAGTCATTTCTCCGCCCATGGTTTCAGCCGCCGCGCAAGCCCCGCTGGCGATGTAACGGAGCAGCGTTTCCGTTGCAGTGTCAAAGCTGGCAATTCGCGCAACAATACCACCGTTCAACTTTAGATTCCGTCGCGTAGTCCGAATTAAAATGTCCATGGGACCGGGCGCCGGTGGGAGTGCAATCATTCGATGCGGAATGAAGTCGCCGCCCAATTGCAGCAGTCTCAAACGATCCGGAGCAAAATAGCCCTGCACTTGGAAACAGGTCGGATCCTGGTTCTTAACAAATAGGCCGGTTTTATCGGCTTTTTCCACGCGCCACTCGCCAGCTTCGAACACCCAGAGCCTTAGCCACGTAGAGCGGCGCACCTCCGGGGGAATCGGAGTCACGGCCGATGCCTGGCTCCCCAAGTCTCCGAGATAATGTTGCCAGGAAAGCCATTCGTGAGGTGAGTCCGAAGCCCTCAACTCAATGCGCTGAATGCCATCGCCGACGGTAGTCTGTTGATTTATCAATTCGCCGGACGGAAGGCTCGCGCGAATGAAATAGTTCCCTGGTTCCAGCGGAATCTGTGTGGACTGATTTACCCGTAATTCGAATGTCCGCACCGATTGTAGATTTGTATTGAAGATCTCGGCTGAAGCGGGAGGCGCATAAGCACCCTCCATGTATTTCCAAAGCGAGACCAGCACTCCGCTCAGGGCTTCACCTCATCGGGTTGTACGCGTAGCGCCGGCCGGCAAGGGCCGGGGGGAAGCGCCCACACCTCGCCCTCGCTCTTTCGCCATTTCGCTTGCGCGAATCTCACCGAGGCTGTGTAGTAGCCTGCGGCGACATTCAGCGACCATGAGCCGGTAGCCGGAGCCTGTTCGTACACCCGGTCTTCACGGGGCGACTTGAGTACGAACTGTCCATGATCCGTTGCCGCGCTTGGGTCGCAGCACAACTGGACAGGAACTTCCGGTACACCTTCCACCTCGTGCACGACAGAACTCATCAAATTGCTGCCGCCGGTTGGAGAGAGTTGCAGTTCATCCTGTCCGGGCCGATTCATCTCGTCCACCAATTGCGAGATGGCATTTCCAAGACTTCCGGTGGTTACGATCCACTTCGATCCCGTTTCGTCTCTTTGCGCGCCCCGGCCCCTTAGACACGATAGGAGCGCTTCAGTAAATCGCGAAATGTTGCCGGTGAGCCCGTAAGCCAGTGTGCCAGGAGCGGAGGCGTAGTAGATAGGCGCATCACCAGAGCGGACGGCTCCAAATTCCGGTTGGATGAGGACCGTGGCCGGATCCTGCAACTGCTTTCCCAGCTTGTATGCTTCCTGGCGGCACGAATCCACAAAACAGCATCTCAGGTCCGCCTGGCAAACACCCATTCCTTTGTGAGTCATTTCCATGTCGATGGCGCCGTCGAAGGCCCGGTTATCGGACTCCCCGTAATCCTCAAGCAGGAGTGCCGTATTTTCCCGCAGGACACCGTGCCCACAGAAATAGAAAATGCCCATGTTTTTCGCATTGGAATCGCAGCGTTGAAACCAGCGGTCGAATGCCTGTTTTACGCTTGCGATGGTGGCAGCTTCGGTTTGACCTTCTTGATTGCCGGGCAATTTGTAGGGGCGGGTTGGCGACGTGAGTAACTCGATGCTGGCCAGAGGTCTCTTGCGGTTTCGGAAGTCTTGAATCAACCAATCTGTGAAGGCGGCTGCTGAGAAAGGAGGCGACGTGAGCTGCCCGAGATCCATGTGTTTGTTGGTCCGCCGTCCGGTACCACCGTTCAGATGTGGATAGGCGCCCACTCCAATAACGAAGGCGTGGGTGGCTGGGCCTGAACCGTTGTAGTGGTGCGGCAGCAGTTGCCCGTCCCGGCTGGAGTCGTAAAGAGTCATTTCCAGATCTCCGCCAGCCTTGCCCCCAGCCGGGCGTGAAAGCTCGGGCGGGTGAAATAGCGGATGTGAGCGAAGAGGAGACCATTACCGGTGGAATACGGGTAATCTTGAGCCCCTTCGAAGATCTCAGCGGCGGCATAACCCAGCACGTCTTCGAAATCGAACACGTTCAACCAATGTTTCAGCCCGGGAGGTTTGGGCATCTTCAGCTTGCGTGGATCCTTTTGAGTGGGCACATCCAACCGGCATAGGCCGAAAATTTTCAGTTCCTCGAACAAGCCCACCTGCGATCCTACCGTGATCAGGGCCTCAACGATCAGATCGGGCCGGAAGTAGCTCAAGATGTCATAGACGATGTTGCCGCCCATGCTGTGAGCAACAATAATGAGCGGCTCGCCTGTATTCCGCGCGATGGCCGCGGCTGCGTCCAAATCATCGAGAATTCGCGAAACGATTAAGCCCGGGCGTCCAACGGTCCCCCGGTTCGCGACATAGGTCACGATATCGCCCATGAAGGTCGCTAGAAAACTGTTCAGGGAATTGCGTCCAAGCTTCAAAATTCCCGCGCTGGTAGCCCTTCCCGCCGCCAGAGCGATGCGGTCCGCCGCTTCACGCAAGCGATCCATGAAGTCGCTGCCAAAGGCCTCCTGGACGCTTGCTTGCGCTGGCCGTAGCTCCTGAGCGAGCCGGTCGAGGAACTCTTCATCGTCCTCAACTTCATTTAGCCAAGCCGGCTTTGGATTGGCATCGGCGTATTCCACGGCACGCTGCGCGAGCCGGGCGAGTTGATCGGAAGTGGATTCCTTGCCACTGTAGGCGGCGGCCGACCACAGCATGTCGATCGCATCAGCGAGGCCGGACCGGCGAGCTGTTTCCAATAACCATTTCCTGCTTTGTTCATGGCCGGCGGCATAAGGGGCTTCAATCAGCAATGAACAGACCAATTCATCCTGGCCGCCGAACGCCTCAGTCTGGTCCTTTGGAAGGGAGGCCTGGTTCCAGGCAAACTTAGCCGCATCGCCGCCCCAATAAGGATTAAATATTTGGAACGAAGATGTGTCGGTTCCGATCGGCTTCAGCGCGAAACGGCGGAAGAGCGAGTCCCGCGCGGCTACACTCGTTTGGTAGTCGCCGTCCCGTCGAACGTTTACGCCATGAACGAATACGAGCGGCATAACTGGCTCACGATTATATCGCAAGCAATCACGAGCATGATTTTCGGCGAGAATGAAAAACAGGTGACAACGAATATGGCTGAACATCGCGTTTCCAGACGGTACTTTTTTTATGGCACTCTGCTCGCCGGCGCTGTACCGATGGGCGGCTACGGAAGTGTCCCGTCTCTGCGGGCACTGGGGTACAAGCCGTTTTACAACCGGCTAAACGTCGCGTCCATCGGTTGCGGAGGG
>JBBSFW010000256.1:0-5112 GCA_038254805.1 Terriglobales bacterium | reverse complement strand
GAGCGCGTTTCACTTCATCCACCATGGCGATGCGCTTGGACTTGACCGGTTCCGTGATGGAGATGACGGCGTGCGGACCGGAGCGGCCCCACACATCGTCCGTGTACATCGGGGAGTGCAGGGAGTGAAGCTTCATATCCGAATCGCGGAACCATGCCGCAAGCTCGGCGACCTGGGCCTTATTTCGATAATCCAGATGTTGTTGCGCGCAGAAAATTTCCACAGCGGGAATACCGGCCTGCCAGATTTTGTCGAGCCAGACGGTGGTCAAACGGTGGTTGACGAACAGGTGCGTCGAAAGGACATGCTCCATCTTAATGGCGGGTCACAGGAGGGCCCAGGACGATCAAGGTGTCTGGGAGGTAGCGCGGCATTATCCGATTTTACTATGAGGGCGCGCGGAAGCCTCACGGCACGGAGTGCGTGACATGACAGGTGGTGCGGACGGCATTTTGCACAATTTGGCGAGGGTATGGTTCGCACTGCGGTTTCCTATGAAATGAGACGCTTGCCAGCCTTGGACAAGCTGTGCGGACGGCATTGTGCACCGAATGCCGTCCGCAGGCGAGACAGTGCGGGCCCGCGGCGTAGCGGCAGTTTCGTATTCGCGTTCGATCAGGATTTTGGATTGGTTCATCTGCTATGAGTTTTATCAGGGGTGCGGAGAGTTCGAGATTGATTGAGGAGCTATGTCTTTGAGGGCGTGGCATATTGAGATGTGAAATAGTTGGGACGGGCTAGTTGGCGGTACGCGAGTCCGTTGAAAAATGCCAGGACTCTTCTACGATACGCACGCCCGGGAGAGTGCCCCAGATCGCACCAAAGCTTCCCGACGACGGGTCTAGCCCTTGCTGCCCGCCGGGATAAAAACGTGTTACGTCACGGCATCCCACGCATTGGGAATGCCGGCGAAGAGCAGCAAGAGTGCCGCCGCTCCAACGCCCAGGAGTGCATTGCGTAGACGGAAGCCAGCGACATAGGCGGCCACAGTCAGGGTCGAGTAGGCTGCCAGGGGCAGCACAACATGAAACAACCAGTCCTCGAACTGCGCGCGATACACAGCCTGTCCGCGCATCCGACGAACGACGACAGTGGTGTAGACCACCCCGGCGACTCCAGCGATCCCCCAAAGTACTGAAGGGGCGGCGATTGAGTCCCATGGCGCGCTAAGAATCGCTGAGAGTCCGAGAGCAGCTCCGAAATGAACGATGGTCGGCGTCGCGAATGCGTGTCCGGCGTCAGCGTCAGGCCGTGCTGTTGGCGTAATTCGACAGAAGGCTCAAAACGACGAATTGTAAACCGATCAGAGCGCCCGCAGACGAGCCGACAATTACGTAGAAGTTCTGCCATCCCGCGAGTTCTGCCAGCGCCAGGGTTGGACGGTTCAGTGTGAATACGTCGACCGCAAGACCGCGAAGAACAGCGACCGCGCCGAGTTCCAGGCAACGTTCACCGCTGCGTCACGATGCGAGTTCGACATTGTGCTCTTCTGGAGCCGGGATCGGTTCAACCGTGAAGGTGTGCTTGAGACACCCCAGCACCTCCGGAAGTTAAACGGCTACGGCGTGAACTGGCGCAGCTTCACAGAGCAATATTTTGATAGCTGTGGCGTGTTCAAGGACGCCGTTCTATCAATCTTGGCGACCATCGGCAAACAGGAGGGGTGAGGCTGTCTGAGCGGACCCTAGCCGGCCTTGCGCGTGCCAAGCGGCAAGGCAAGACGCTCGGCCGCCCTGTGGTGGTGTGTGATCGCACCAAGATCAAAGATATGCGCAAGTCGGGCATGAGCTTGGGCGCCATCGCTCATGAATTGAAGCTGGCCAAGACCACCTTGGCGCGTATCGCCGGATAACTTGAGCGGCCCGTGAGACAAGCCTCGGAATGTCTTCAGGCGGATAAGCCTGTCGCCTACCGACTCGCGGCCGACCTGATCTGCCTACTTAACACTCGTTGCGTCGATCTTTGGAGAATCGGCCGGCTCCGGCTTCAGTACGGGCGAGTTTGGATCAGGTAATCTGAAACCATGCTTTTTGACGAACTCTTCAGCAGCGCCCCCGGGAAGCGGGCCGAATTTCCGATACTGCTTTAGCTCGTTCTGGGCGCTCATGCCTTTCATCATCGCCTCTACCTTATCCGGAGGCAGTATTGTGGCATACGCCTTCGCTCGGGCTTCTGTCTGAGACTCTTCCGTGTAGGAATCCGGGACTTTAAACAGCGACGGAGTCGGGTCGCCAAGAGTGAGGTAATCCAGCTTTATCGTTGTGCGTTCGTACAGCATGCCCTTGTCGTCCGTCCAGTTGACAACCGACTGAACTTGGGCGCAGCCGCCCTCAGGCCAAATCGTCTCCTCGGAATCCTTGCCGAAAGGACTAGTTACTCGGTACATCTGAATACCGAACAACTTTACTTCGCCAATCAAGGTTTCTTTCGGCCCGATGCACTGCTTGAAGTCAGCCACCGCACTTGTCCTCTTTTTGTTAGACTCCACGTCGCCTGGAGTATATACCGTCGTAACCGACTGAGCTAAATCCACAGCTATCCGCTTGGCTCCTTCTGGATAAGTCAGCTCCCGGAAAAACCAGCCTCGGCCGACGAACATAGGCTCTTCGACACCCCACACCCGGATACCCTCAGCATTGCGGGCGTAAACGTTTTTAAGAGTGCGGCTAGGCCGCTTGCCCAAATTGGGGCCAAGAGGCTCGAATGTGACGCTGACTTCGTAGATATACGCCGGACCCGGCGATACTTTGGTTTCTCCCTGCGAATCCTGCAAGTTGATCTTCATCGAAGCCAACAGAGGGTCCGGAGTGGTGAACCCGTGGCTCTTGACGAAGCCTTCCGCTTGGCCGCCAGGCCCAGGCCCAAGGCGACGGTACAGTTTCAGCCTTTGAACTAACTGGGGAGGCATCTTACGCGGATCGGCCGCGTATTGTTTGGCTGCGACTTCCGCCTCCGACTGTTCGTTGTAGGCTGAAGGGACAACAAAGAGCTCCGGTGGGGGCTCGGACAAATGCAGGTAATCCAGTTTGGTTGTCGTGACCCCGCCTAGCTTGCCCGATAATTCGAGCCGCTGATGGACCGACTCGACCTCTATGCATCCTCCTTCAAGCCAAATAGTACGACTGGAAATGCGCCCGGGATCTTCACCGGTTACACGGTACATGCGAATGCCAGCCAGGGTAACCTCCTCGGCCATCTTCTCGCCGGGAGACAAGCACCGCTTCAGATCCGCCTGCACCTTGAAAGTCATGACATTATCGGGCCCGTATTTCAGAGTAGTCACGGCCCGGTAAGGATCCAATGTGGACCTGACCACGCCCTCAGGGTAGACAATCGTTCGCCGCTGCCAGGTCTGGCCAGCTTCGGTGAGGGTGCGGTCACCCGACATAGCGAGACCGGCTGAGTTCCTAGCGTGTACCTGCTTGAAGTGGCGATCTGGCCCGCCAAATCCATTCAGGTAAACAGTGGCCTCCATCATGAAAACAGGTGCCGAGCTCACCTTGGTTTGCCCGTCGATTAGAGTTGTAGCCGTTGCTAGAAGAAAGCAGAGTATTACTGAATTGCGCTTCATTTTCATTTACCTCCTATGGTTGCTGCTCGCTACTTACAAGGCGAGGTCGTTGCAATTCGCTGGCCTCCCGCGCCGCAACAGCCTTGCGCCCGGCTAGGATCGGTGGACGGTCGGGACTTCAGATTAAATGGCTCTCGGCTTTCACAGTTTTTACTTCCGGAAGCTGAGAACTTCTGGATTCAGAACGGGTTGCTGCCATTTCCGCTCCTTAACCAATTTCTCAGCCGCGCCTCCGGGATAAGGCCCATACTTCATGTACCGCTTGTACTCATCCCCCTTGAGTTTGTTTTCGTAGAAGCCCTGCGGAACCTTATCCTTGGGGATCAAGGCGTACAGCTTCGTGAGGCCCTCGGTCTCCGACTCCTCAGTGTACTCGGCAGGAACCACGAACAGAGACGCGGGAGGTTCGCCGATCTTGAGGGACTTTAAGGTGGTAGTAACCCGAGTCAAGTCTTTACCCTGCATGTCTTTCCACATGAACGTTGCGCCCAAGTCTATGCAGCCACCTTCGACCCACACAAACCTCTCGTGGGTTTCCCATTTGTTACCTCCCTGTACTCGAAACACCCGAACACCGCCCATCATGGCTTCGCCGACAACCTTCTCTGACTCGAAGCCTCTCAGGCACGCGGAGATAGTCTTAGGCGGCTTAGTCACGGAGTCCCTTAGCGCATCCACCATTGTTTCGTCCAGCATAGTGCGGACGGACTTGACCGAGATGTCAATCACGGCCCGAGTCACACCATCTGGCGACCAGATAGCCCGCTTGACAAATCCCTGGCCGGGGAACATCGGCTCCTCGGTGGCGCTGACAGTCACGCCGCCAGAATTCCTGGCAAACAGGTAAGTGAGATACCGTGTCTCCCACTTCGCTCGCAAGCCGAATCCTTCATGCTTCTGCGATGTTTCCAGCACGAACGGCGTAATGGGCGGCAGACTCTCTTGTGCGGCAAGGGCTGCTCCGGCCGAAAAACAAAGACTGATAGCTTTGTGTAGTAGTTTCAAGTTAATTCACTCCTTTCGTCGCAGAGCGCACGAATACGTCATAAAATCTTCTCCGACTGATGGCCATTCTGAGTCAAGGAACCAGCATACCGGAAAGTTGTTGCCCCATTGGTCCTCGCGGCGAGACTCCAGGTAGATCAGGCTGATTGTGACTCGATGCCCAACTCGAAAAACAACTCAGCGGGAACATGTCCGATCAGAGTCGACGAGGCATCCGACGGCTGTGATGTCGCCGGGCTTGTACTTTGTTACCGCCGAGCCAACCTTCGTAACGCGTCCGACGATTTCATGGCCGGGGACGATGGGATAAACGGTGGGCATGAACTCGCTCCACTCGTTGCGTACCGAGTGAATGTCGGAGTGGCAGATTCCGCAGAACAGAATTTCCATCTGCACGTCGTGTTCGCCTGGATCGCGCCGCAGGATTGTGATGCTGGCCAGCGCCGAAGCCGCATTGGACGCCGCGTAAGCTTTTGCATTGAACATAGGTTGCCTTCTCTCTTTTGTTCCTTCTCGATTCATCGGTTGATCAATCG
>JBBSFW010000255.1:0-5146 GCA_038254805.1 Terriglobales bacterium | reverse complement strand
TTTTGGGAGGCCTTCGCCGGTTAGTTGTTTCCACGTACTGCCACCGTCCATCGATTTGTATATGGCGCTTCCCGGGCCACCGCTGTTCAGGGACCAGGGCGTTCGGACGACTTGCCAGGTAGCGGCGAACAAAGTGTTCGGGTTGCTTGGATCAAAAACTACATCAATCGCGCCGCTCTTATCGTCCACATAGAGGACTTTCTCCCAAGTTTTGCCGCCATCGTTGGTGCGAAAGACGCCGCGCTCTTTGTTTGAGCCATAAGCGTGGCCGAGAGCAGCGACAAAGACGGTGTTTCCGTCTCGCGGATTCACTATCAGCGCGCCAATGTGTTGGGTGTCGTCAAGTCCAACGTGTTGCCAATGGTTGCCGCCATCCACCGATTTGTAAACACCATTGCCATATGACATATTGCCGCGGATGCATGCTTCGCCAGTTCCGACGTAAATCAGGTTATGGTCCGAGTCAGCAACTGCGATGGCGCCGACCGACGACACCGCCTCTTTTTCGAAGATCGCCTTCCAATGGCGTCCGCCATCTAAGCTTTTAAAAACCCCGCCTGCGGCTCCGCCGAAGTAAAAAGCGTTCGGCTCACCCGGCACACCAATTACCGCCAGTACGCGCCCTCCACGGAAGGGTCCAACAGAACGCCAACGCATTCCTCCAAAAAGGGACTCTTCGTACTGAGGATGCCCCATGGTCGGAGTCGGCGTAGGTCTATTTTTCGCGTCCTTTGTCGTCTCTTCCTTGGCTGGTCGTGGTGATGTCCCGTTCGGCTTCAGTGCGCTCTGGGCGGAGGCGAGCCCCACCGAAAAAGCTAAAAAAAAGAATCCTGCGCAATTCACAATACGATTAGCCAAAATTGGCAAAGTCGTTTCCTCGGCAAATAAGCTCGACCATCATAATCGCGATCCGAAGGATCTGTTCAAAAGCGCCGCAATATTTGCCGGCACACGCTCTGATCCTAGGTACGACTTCTATGTGCTCTTGTGGAGAAAGGAATGCGGCCGACCATGGCACGTCTCACCTCGGGGACGAAAGAGAAGGCAGAAGGATAGCAGTATCCATTTCGGAGCCGCTCAGGCTGCCAGTGTAAATGAATGACCTCGGCTTGCTCCTTAAGAGGCTTGACTTCGAGCTTTTTGGCGCATGAAATTGTCTGCGGCAAACATAGTTTGACCCGGTTCAGCAGCAACACAGATTAAGCAGTTATTTCTATGCAAACCAGGCTCTCGGGAGAGCTAACAGCGTGAGACTCTATCGCACAACTCAGGGTGCACTAGTCGAAGAAGATGGTAAAGTCTATTCGTTATCGACGCTCGGCTCGGCGGAGGCCTGGGACAGCCTTATTTGTGATGTCGATTTGAAAGCCCGCGCGAAGACCGCAGTGATGCAAGGATTCTGTGGCGAGCTTAGACCCCGCGAGCATTCTTGCCCCCGTCGGCAGCCAAGAGGTGTGGGCTGCAGGCGTCACCTACTACCGCAGCCGCAAAGCTCGGATCGAAGAGAGTAAGGATGCGGGAGGTGGAGATTTTTACGACAGAGTTTACACAGCTGAACGCCCAGAGCTCTTTTTCAAAGCCGCAGGATGGCGGGTTGTCGGACCTGGAAACGCTGTGCGCATCCGCTCGGATGCTAAATGGTCCGTGCCTGAACCGGAGTTGACTCTCCTGATCAACCCTGCCGGCGGTCTCGTCGGTTATACGATCGGTAACGACATGAGCTCGCGGGATATTGAAGGCGAAAACCCGCTTTATTTACCCCAGGCAAAAGTCTACGACGGCAGTTGCGCGCTAGGTCCTTGCATCCTACTCTCGTCAGCGCCATTAACCGAAAGCGTCATCCGTTTGGAAATTGCGCGGCAAAGCAAAGAAGTATTTTCCGGAAGCACTTCCACAAAGGAGCTCAAGCGCGACCCCCAACAACTCATCCACTATCTATTTCGTGATCAGAGTTTCCCTAGCGGGGTGTTTCTCCTGACCGGTACCGGAATCGTTCCCGGCGACGACTTCACTTTGCGAAATGGCGACGTGATACGGATTACGATCGATGGAATTGGCACCCTTGAGAACCACGTCGCATAGGGCGGTTGCGCACATTAGCTGCGTGTGAATGTGCCGTTCACCAGAGCGGGGTGTTTCTCCTGACCGGTACCGGAATCGTTCCCGGCGACGACTTCACCTTGCGAAATGGCGACGTGATACGGATTACGATCGATGGAATTGGCACCCTTGAGAACCACGTCGCATAGAACTGTTGCGCACATTAGCTGCGTGTGAATGTGCCGTTCACCAGGCGCATTAAGCCAAGCGGATTGGCATTTTGCACCTCCGGTGGAAGCGCCTCGTCGGGAAAATCCTGGTAGCAAACCGGCCGTACGAACCGAATAATGGCCTGCGTGCCTACTGACGTGGAGCGGCCGTCGGAGGTAGCGGGAAACGGGCCACCGTGCACCATCGCGTGTGAGACTTCAACTCCGGTCGGAAACCCATTGAAAACGATACGGCCGACTTTGGTTTCAAGAACTCGAATGAGTTCTTCAGCCCGCGCCAAGTCTTCTTCGGTGCCCTGAATTGTGGCAGTCAGATGTCCCTGCAGTTGCTGGGCAGCCGCCACGAGGTCGCGTTCCGTCCCGTAGTGCACTAATAGAGTTGTCGGTCCAAACACCTCTTCGCCGAGTTCAGTGTGCGCGAGGAAGTTCTCCAGAGAAGTGCGAAAAACGGTGACTTCGCTGTTCGCGCAACTGCTATCGCCATTTGCACTCTTGCCGGCAATTAATTCTGCCTGTGATTCCGCGAGCCGCTGCCCGACGGCTTCCTTATACCTAGCAGCGATACCGTGGGTCAGCATCATTAATGGATCGAGCGCGCTCACACTCTTTTGCAGCGTTCTCTCGAACTCCGTGCTCTGGTTTTCAGGAACGAACACGATTCCAGGCTTGGTACAGAACTGTCCGGAGCCGAGCGTGAATGAAGTCTGCAAACCTTGTGCAATCTGTACACTTCGCTCGCGCATAGCACCAGAAAGGATGAACAATGGGTTCGTGCTTCCCATCTCCGCGTAACACGGAATCGGTTCGGGACGTTCTGCTGCCACACGCGTCAAGGCCAGTCCTCCGCTGGCCGAGCCTGTAAAAGCCACCGCTTTCATTGCCGCATGTTGAATCAATGAAACGCCGACCTCAATGCCAGCGTCAAAAAGCAAGGAGAACATTCCACTCGGAAAACCGTTGTCCTTTATGGCTTTTTGTATGATCTTCCCAACGATTTCGCTGGTTCCAGGGTGCGCTGGATGCGCTTTGACGACGACCGGATTTCCTGCTGCCAAAGCCGACGCAGTATCGCCACCTGCAACTGAAAACGCCAGTGGAAAATTGCTTGCGCCGAATACCGCAACTGGTCCGAGAGGACGCAACATTGAACGAATGTCAGGCCGCGGAATCGGTTTGCGCTCGTGATCAGCTTGATCAATGCGGGCATTCACCCATGAGCCTTCATCGAGCACATCAGCAAAGAGGTTGAGTTGACCCGTCGTGCGTTTGAGTTCTGATTGCAAGCGGGGCGCAGATAAGCCAGTCTCAAGATTCGCACGCTCTACGATCGCAGCCCCTTCTCCCAGCAGATAGTCAGCAATAGCGCGCAATAACCGGGCGCGGTCGCGTCCATTAAAGGTTGCTAGTTGTTGAGATGCGTCTGCGGCAAGCGTGGCTGATTGATCAATGTCATCACTGGTGGCCGAGTAAAACGCCGGTTGGAGTTTTTCCGCCGTCACGGGATTTACGGCGCGAAAGATGTGCCCTCGCGCTTCTGCCATTTCTCTCCCGACCAATGATCGACCTGATAGATTTATCGATGTTGTCTGACTACTCATACGCTTTCCCGGCGAGCCTCAACTGTGGCTGCCCCTGCACCTCTAGCCAGCCTTCGCGGGAAACATAGTAGCAGAGCGCAGCAGTTCTGACGGTTTCGAGGAAACGAAAACGGACTGACGCCCACTCCATTGCCTCGCGCTGTCCCACTCTGGCCGAAGCTGTTCCGAACGCCGGATACCACGCTACACACTTTGAATGCATCGGGATGCTATCTGTTGCGCGTGAGTTGAAAATTTGAACATTTGAGAGCAGGATTATGGCGACGACCGCTTGCGAAGACTTCAGCGCGCCGGTTGAAAGAGCTCCACCGGTTTTCGGAAGTGATGAACGCCACAACCCGAATACGAGGTTTGAGGCGCGCGTTCGAAAAAGCCGTCAGAAGGAAGCCGCTGGCGCGGCGGACGCGGGCCTTATGCAAATTGAATGGAGCGAGAGAGAGGTGTTGAAGTTGGCGCGGTCGGCACGGAAGCGGAGGAGGGGGCCCGCGACGGTGTGGGAGCGAGAATCGAGAATCGATGGTTGAAAACGGTGTGATGGAGGGCGCGAAGTAGGGATCGGGTCAGGAACAGCGCGGACGCGGGGCATAGCGCGCGGTGAACCGTGCAGAGTTTGCGAGTTGTGGTCGAGCAGAGTTTCATGCGGCAGTAGTGACCAACAGTGGTGGAGAACGGAGTTGATTTGAGCAACGGTAAGTCGTTCGATGACCGCCATCGGTCCACCGCACGTGGGGCAAAGCCAAAGAGGGTGTGATTCCTGGGCGAGGGAGGTTTCTGGTTCGATCTGCGATGGAACTGTGCCCAGTGCTGCGAAGCATAGCGGAAGTAGCGTGGAGCGTCGCCGGTTGGCAAGGAAGCCGAAGTGGCGGATACGAACGAAGCCCTTGGGAGCAGATGCAGCAGGAATCGGCGCAGGAACTCATCGAGCGATAGGGTCATCAGTTTCTGTTGATTGTGGTCAGCGGAGTCCCGCCAACGAAAGGTGACTTGGCCGTCGGTCAATGAGACTAGCGATGGTTAGAGATGGCGACGCGATGGGTGTAGCGGCTCGAGAAAGCCGCTAGCCTTCATCCGTGCTACCACTGTTCCTCAAGAGCCGTGTGGAGCCATGATCGATGACGGCTAAAGCGATGATCGGTTCTTACGACTACCGCTTGGTTGCTCTCTCGGTATTGATCGCAGTGTTTGCTTCCTTCGCCGCCCTTGGCCTTGTCTGGACGAACTAGCGTCTTACTGCAAGCACCGACTATGCGCTCACACCCCGTGCCAAGCATCTTTGAA